>JANPCI010000431.1:0-59443 GCA_031430875.1 Actinomycetes bacterium
GAGCAGCGGATCATGGCCGCCGTCCTCGCCGTGGGTCGACCCGTCCTTGCGTCACATCGTTCCGCGGCACACCTGTGGGGAATCGAGCGTCCACGCGGCGAACCGGTCGATGTCATCGTCGTCGGCCGTCGACGGCTCCCCACCCTCACCGGCGTGGTGATCCATCGTCCGAACGACGTCGAGCGGCTCACCCCTCAGCGGCGAAGCAACATCGCGTGCACCAACATCCTGCGGACGCTGCTCGATCTCGGTGCAGTCGATGGAGCCGCCGTGCCCGACGCCGTCGGCCACGCCCTCGCGCACCATCACGTGAACCTGCCGACGCTCGAGTCCGTCGTCGTCCAGCACTCCGAACACGGGCGGGCGGGGATCGTGGCGCTGCGCAACGCCGTCGACGGTTGGGCGATCGATCGCAAGCCCACTGATTCTCTGCTGGAGGGGACCATGCAGCGGCTCATCGACCGCTACCGACTCCCTGCCGTGGAGTTCCACCCGACGATCTGCGGCTACGAGGTCGACTTCCGCGTGATCGGCACGCCCGTCATCCTCGAATGCGATGGGTGGGCCCACCACGGACTGAAGCGGACGGCCTTCGAGCGAGATCGAGAGCGAGACGCCGACCTCATCGCGGCGGGATGGATCGTCGTGCGCTTCACCTACCGGGCGGTCACCGTGCGTCCCAAGGCGACCGCCGACCGGATCGCCGCTGCTGTCGCCCGCTGGTCCTGAGCGATCCCCCATCGATCAGTGCGCGACTCGTTCCGGAAAGCGGCACTCCTCGCGCACTGATCGATGGTGCACAATGGGTGGGTGCACGGGATCTTTGCGGACATCGGGCTGATCGCGTATGGATGTTGGCGCTTCGCGGGCACCGACGTGGCGACGGCGCGGGAGAAGATCGAGACGGCGATCGAGTGCGGGATGAACCTCATCGACACCGCCGACATCTACGGCTTCGACGGCAGTGCGCCCGCGCTCGATCCGGCGAGCGGGTTCGGTGCCGCCGAGGAACTGCTCGGCCGGGTGCTGGCCGAGACGCCCGGGCTACGCGACCGCATGGTGCTCGCCACCAAGGGCGGGATCGTTCCGCCCGCTCCGTACGACTCGAGTGCGACGTACCTGCGTGCGGCGTGCGAGGCGTCGCTGCGGCGGCTCCGCTGCGAAACCCTCGACCTCTACCAGATTCACAGGCCCGATCTCCTGGCCCATCCCGAGGACGTGGCGGGCGTGCTCGACGAACTCGTGACGTCGGGGAAGGTGGGGGCAGTCGGGGTGTCGAACCACACCGTCGGCCAGACCCGAGCGTTACAGACGTGGCTCCGGGCACCGCTCGCCTCCAGCCAGCCCGAGTTCTCGCCGCTCGCACTCGACCCGATCACCGACGGCACGCTCGACCTCTGCATGGAGACCGGCATGGTGCCGCTCGCCTGGAGTCCGCTCGGCGGTGGTCGGCTCGGTGGCGAGCTCGACCCGACCGACCCGCGTGCGGTCGAGGTGGCGCAGGTGTGCGACCGCATCGCCGCCGAGCAGGGCGTGACTCGTTCGGCTGTAGTGCTCGCCTGGGCGATGCGCCATCCCGCCGGGGTCGTGCCGATCATCGGCACGCAGCAGGTCGAACGCATCCACGAGTGCGCCCGCGCCGTCGAGGTCGAGCTGACCCGTGACGAGTGGTACGAGATCCTCGTCGCGGCACGCGGCGAGGCGATGCCGTGACTGCTGCGGGCCGGTCCGGAGATCGCCTGGTTCTCGGCGCTGTGTGACGACGACTACGAGTACCTCGGGGTCGCCGACCCCACGCTGCAGTCGTCGTAGGCGCACTGCCTTGACATCGTCACGACGGCCGAGGCCGACGGGTTCGACAACGTGCTGTTGCCGTCGGGGTACGCGCTCGGCATCGACGGCGTGCCGTTTGCCGGGGGGATCGCCGCCATCACCGAATGGATCAAGCTGCTGCTGGCCGTGCGGTGTGGGGAGATGTGGCCACCGCAACTTGCCCGCCAGTTGGCCGGCCTCGACGAGATGCTCGACGGGCGCCTCACGATCAACATCATCAGCTCGGACCTACCCGGCACGCAGCTCGCGAGCGACCCCCGCTACACGCGCACGCTCGAGGTGATGACGATCCTGCGCACGCTGCTCGCCGGAGCGACGATCGACCATCACGGCGAGTTCTACGACCTCTCGCTCGACGCCCCCCGCGTCGCCGTCGATCGGGCTGCGGCGCGCGCGACGGACGGGCTGTCGGTGACTCCGCCGTTCTACTTCGGTGGTCTGTCCGAGCCCGCCCGAGACATCGCGGCGCAGGCGGCCGACGTCTACCTGATGTGGCCCGACACGATGCCGGAGATCGCCGCGATCATCGCCGACATGCGCGCCCGCGCCGGACGCCACAGCCGCACACTGCGGTTCGGGTACCGCACGCACATCGTCGTGAGGGAGACCGAGCGCGAAGCGCGAGCCGCGGCCACCCGTCTGCTGTCGCAACTCGACGCGGCCGAAGGCGAGGCGATCCGCAACCGTTCGCTCGACACGACCTCGGCCGGCGTGTCACGGCAGGCCGAGTTGCGCGACAGCTCCGACGACGACGGGTTCATCGAAGAGCACCTGTGGACCGGAATCGCCCGGGCCCGATCGGGATGCGGCGCGGCGATCGTCGGCGATCCCGATCAGGTCGTCGCCAAACTGCGCGCGTACATGGACCTCGGGATCGACGCGTTCATCCTCTCCGGCTACCCGCATCTCGAAGCGTGCGACCTCGTCGCGAAGTACGTGCTGCCAGCGCTCTGATCGACCGATCCTCCGTCCGTAGCCGCCGCCGAGATGGACAACCGAGCGCTGTCCACCAACAACGTGATGCACGAAGTCCGGTCGACCGGATGTCAGATTCCGACGACTTGCGGCAGCCTCCTCGGCGCCGCGGCGCAGGGAACACTCGGCATCGGGAATGGGCATTCCTCGCGCACTGACGGGGTTTGCATCGGGTTCATCGGCACCACCACCGGTGTGGGCGGTCCGCCGATGCGATCGCTGCACTCATCGCGACAGCTTCATTCGGCACGAGGCAGTAGCGGATTGCCGTTGCTCGTCCCGGCGCACTCGGGGCCTCGTGGTGGCCCTGTGTTCGCGGTCCCGATTGCGCCCGCCCACTCGTGCTCGCGCCGTGCACCGCGTCCTCGATCGCCGGCACTCGTCGAAGAATTTCCGTGCAAATCGCTGCGATTCTCGACACGAGGTGTTCGATCAAACACACAGCGTGACATCACCTGGAACTTCTTCATGGTGTTTCGTTAGAAGTGGTGCCAAACTACTACGTACCGTACGTGGGCACTCTCCTGCGACTGAGCAAGGTGGCGACAACAGTGAAATTGATGACATGGAAAACAATGCGTCTCGGCCTCGCTGTGGGCCTCGTCGTAACCGGCCTGGTCGGCGTGACGTCCCTGAGTGCCTCTGGAACGGGGGCCGCGCCGGTTTCCTACGGAACGCTCAGGATCACGTTGACCGATCGGGCCGGGTCGCTGACGCTCGTTCGAGGTACCGAGACGTGGACCCAATCGCTCACGGTCAACACGCCATGCAGCACGCTAGTTGCTGGTCCCATCACCAAAGTCGGAACGACACCGCCCGTGAGTACGACCACCAACCTTCTGGACTTCGGTGCAGCGGTGTCCGGTGGGTCCGCGCCGAACGTCCAACTGCCGTCCAATGGAATCGGTGTCACGGACGGCGCCAACTGCGGTGGTCCGTCAGGGATTGTCGGGCCCGGTGAAACGTTGACGCTAACGCTCGGCCGCTTCTTGCCGGATAACGTCACGATCCGAGAGGGCACGCTCCAGATCGGCAAGTCCGGGAATAACGACGGCGACCTGCGGGTCGCCTACGACAACCCGACGTACGAACCCAGCCTCGGCGGCTTGCAGAGCTTCACGGTTCCACCAGGGGCCGTGACGGGCTTCAACGTGACGGACGCTGACAACAGTTTCAAGCGCATCTCCATCAGGTCCACTGCGACGCAGTCCTCTCGAGGCCTCTCGCTCCGGACCGACACCGTGTTCAATCTGGTGGCACCTGCGACCTTGACGGTTCCTGGTGCTCCCACCGCCGTCTCGGCTAACCCGGGCGACGGACAGGCCATCGTTTCGTGGACCGCCCCCGTGAACACTGGTGGATCGGCAATCACCGGGTACGTGGTCGAGCAATCCGCCGCGGGTGCCGCGTTCGCCCCCGCGACGATCGCCTCCGACACTGGAGCCACACCAAGCCGAACCGTGACCAACCTCGCCAATGGCACGTCGTACAGGTTCCGAGTCGCAGCCGTCAACGGCGTCGGCACCGGCCCAGTGTCCGACCCATCAACAGGGGTCATCCCGGTAGCGCGCCCTGGTGCTCCCACCGCCGTCTCGGCTAACCCGGGCGACGGACAGGCCATCGTTTCGTGGACCGCCCCCGCATCAGATGGAGGATCGACGATCACCAGGTACGAGGTGCAGTACTCGCTGAACACTGCTACCCCGAACTGGACTCTGTTCGGGACGACAGCAGCGTCATCGCCCCTCACCGTGACCAACCTCACTAACAACATCGAGTACATCTTCCAAGTCAGAGCAGTCAACGGTGTCGGCGAAGGCGCATGGTCGCCCTCGTCCGGACCCGTGATCGCTGGGAGCGCACTCGTCGACTGTGGCGGGAATGTGTTCAAGGACGGAGGAATTGGCGACATCGCCAAGAAGGTCACCTTCTCCCGAGGCGAGAACGACCCCATCAAGCAACCGGCGGATGTCGCGTGCGCAAAGGTCAACGCCACAGTCGACATCGTGAAAGTCGACGTCGCACCAGTGGGGATTGACGCAACTCAGTTCGTCTTCTGGGACAACACAGTCGTGGACGCCAGCGGCAAGGTGCAGAAGGTCAACGCCACGGTGTTGGTCGAGTGGGCGCTGACACCGGCCGACAAGGCCGGGGTACCGTCGCGAATCGACTACGACGGCTACGGACCCGGTGGGTTCACCGAAGTGCTCTGGTGCAAGTCCTTCACCAGCACCACGGCGGCTGACGGCAAGGTCACGTACACGGCCGAACTTCCCGTCATTGGGCCCGTCGAAGGTGCCAACGCAGACGGCACCGCCCCGTGGTGCCTCGTGAGCCGCAACGACGCCCTCCAAGGCGGCAAGGCCGTGCGGACGGAACTCCTCTTCGGAAGCGGTGACCCTGGGTTCTCGAGGTAACAGCGGCCTGCGTTACCAGAGCGTCGGATTTACGACACCGAGCCTGCCGAGGAGTTCAAGCGCCTCCTCGGCAGGCTTCGGATCCTGAACCTCCGCGTCCGGCCCGAGTCCAACCCGGTCGGCGAGCAGCAGGAGCCGTGCGAGTTCGAACATCAGCCCCCGGCTCCGAGCCGCTGCGATACCGGTCGAGATCTTCTCGGCCACCTCTTCGACACGCCCCAACGCGAGCAGCGCTCGAGCAAGCACGTTCGAAGTGGCCGCCTCGAACAGCGCTATCTCCTCCTGCTGCGCCGCGGTTCGCTCACTCAGCAAGTCAAGGGCTTCCTGCGGCCGTCCGGAGCGAACGAGGCATTCCGCCAGGTACACGGACGTCTCGTATGCCGCAGCTGGTCTTCCTACGGACTGCCAATATGACGTTGCGCCGCACAGAAGCTCCTCTGCTTCCTCGAACTCGCCCCGTGCGGTCAGCAGGCGCCCCAGGTACGTCTCCGCCAACGCAGCATCATCATCACCGGAGGCCCGCAGAACCCGGACGGCGCTGCGCAACACCGGCTCCGCCTCATCTAGGCGTCCCTGGTTCACCAGCACTTCTCCGATGTTGGCCTCGTTGAGCCCTGCGGACAGCGTCTGGCCGATCTGCTGATTGCGGTCGAGAGCCTCTCGGTAGTAAGCCAGCGTGTCGTCCCACCGATTGTCGAAATAGGCCAGGTATCCGAGGTCGTTCGCGACCTTGGCCTGGCCTTTCAGGTCGCCCACTTCGACGTACAGCTCCAACGCCCGGTGGGCGAACATAATCGCGACGTCATCGTGGCCGAGTTGTGATTCTGCTTGGTACAGGACCTTGTACGCATCGGCGAGCGCCTTGCGCTCACCGCACACCTCCGCGAGTTCTATTGCCTGTTGCGCTGTTCGACGAGCCTGGCGCGATTGCGCCCGTCGCGCCCGGACCACGGCTGCGGCCGTGAGCAATCGCGATTCAAGGGCCTGCGCCTCGGGTGGCTCCGCATACGCAAGAAGCGTGCGGCCGCGGCTCGTCTCCCTGAGAGCAAGGGAATAGGCGCCGACACTCACCCGGGCCTCCGCGCGACGTAGCTGGATCTCGGCGCGCACGATCACGTCGTCCCTCAAGACCCGGGCCGCGCGCGCGTAGACGTCGAGGGCCTCAGTGACCAGCCCGGCTTGTTGAAGATTGTCGCCCAGCGCAACGAGGAGAGCTCCGAGCTCCTCGTCGGCAACGTCAGTGCGCCGAGCCGCTTCAACGGCTCTCTCGTAGTGGACGACGGCCTCTGCCGCAGCGTACGTCCGGACCGCCCGCTCGGCGGCGGCCCGAGCGTACCGATACGCGCGTTCGTGGTCACCGGCATTCGAGAAGTGCAGAGACAGCATCGCAGCTTCCGCGTCATCACCTGAACTGAGTGCCTCGAATGCATCGCCCGCAGCAAGGTGGAGTCGGGCACGCGCGCGATAAGCAAGGCTGTCGTACACGACATCGCAGACCAGTCCGTTCTTGAAGCGGTACCTGAGTGGCCCGTCGGCCTCGATGAATCGGCCGAGGTGGACGAGGGTGGCCTCGTCGAGTTCGAGCCCCTCGTGGCGCAGAAGCTCCTCGACGACGACGCGCCGAAAACTGCGTCCGAGCACAGATGCGTATGACAACATGCGCTTCGACAGCGGATCCAGTGCGTCGACTTGCGCAGCCAGGGTGCCCTGCAGAGATTCAGGAACCGCATCGAACGAGCCCAGCTCCTGGGCTGCAGCGATCAACTCGCCGACGAACAGCGGGCTGCCGTTGGCACGTGTCACCACGAGCTGGATCTCATGCGGCCGCAACGGCGCCGCCTCTGTTGCGGTGATGGCGAGTTCCCGCACAACATCGTCGGGAAGCGGTTCGACATCGATCCGGTCGCCGAGTGTGGGCACGAAGCCCCCATCGTCATCCCGACGCAATGCGATGAGCAGCCACGGATGTGACGCGGCGACTCCCGCGATCCGGCCCAGCAGATGAGCGGACGCACCATCAGCCCACTGCATGTCCTCGGCGATGAAGACGAGCGGCTCGTCGTGAATGGCGGTGATCAGCTCCACGACGACGTCGCTGGTCCGGTCGGCACGGAACTCAGCGCTGATGGAATCCGATTCCGTCGTCGACGGAACGGCAAGTTGCAGAGCATCACCGATCAGAGGGAGGAACGGTTCCAAGTGCGGCGCTCTAGCAAACACGTTCGTCCGCAATTGGTCGACCAGCGATCCGGGATCCGTACCAGTGAGTCCGAATAGAGCTCTCAGCGGATCGCGAACCACACGGTAGCTGTTACTGGCGCCATACGGTTCGGCGTGCATGTCGACCAGACGTGGGTGATCAGATCCCAGGGCCTCGCGGACGAGTCGAGACTTACCGAGACCCGCCGCACCAACCAACGTCACGACCCCGCCGTGCCCGTCGGCCACCGCTTCGATCCGATTCCGTACGACAGCCAACTCGGCCTCGCGGCCGTGGAACTGGAGGCCGTGGCCATCGGTGGATTCCTTCGGGCCCAGTTCGTCGCCGACCCGGTACACCACCTGAGGCAATGCCTTGCCCTTGAACGTAAACGGGCCTTCCGGCTCGGCGTCGTAGCGGACACGCGCCGACTCGAGCACAGCCGGATGGGCGTGGATCACCCCGGGAGGCGCAGTGACCATGATCCGGGCAGCCGTGTTGACCGTGTCTCCCATGATCGAGAACACCGCCTGGTCGGAGGCCCCGAGTTCACCCGCGAACACATGACCACGATGGATACCCACGTGGAGCGGGAGCGGCGTGTTCGAGTCGATGATCGATCGGGCGGCTCGGAGCATCCGACCCTCGTCGTCCTCGCTCGTGAGTGGAACACCCGAGCTGCAGAACAACTTGCCACCGTTCGCGTCCACGTCGACGTAGAGCAATGCGATGTCCTCGGCCTCGAAGGCCGCCTGTGCAATGTTCAACGTCGCGTGGAGGTCGTCGGCCAGGCCGTCGGGGCCATCGGCCTCCAGACGCTGATCGGTCCCTTTGAACTTGAAGAACGCCATCGTCGCGATGCGGTGGACGGGGTCCGGGGCACCTTGTTCGAGCAGCGATGCGATGATCGGTGGGGTCACTCGCCGCGCCGCCTCGGCATCGGTTGCCCGCGACGGCGGAGGTGGAACCCTGTCGACAGCGCCCTTGCGCCACGTGACCATCAGTTCACCGTCGTCACGGGGCTTGGTGCTCCCCCGTCCGAGCAGCGCAGCCATCGCCTCGCTGACGACGATCTGGCCGGCCTCCGCGGCCGACTCGGAGTTCATCGCAATCGTGGTGTCGGGGCCGCCGACGACGAGTTGCCGGTAGCGGTCGCCGACGAGGAACAGGTGGAACGCACCGGAGTGTGCGCCGATCGAGATCTTGAGCTTCAGCTTTCCGACGGACGTCGGGATCTCACTCGCCCGGCGGAGGTCCTGTCGCATCTCCACCGCAGCGGACGCAGCCTGGCGGGCATGATCGGGACCGGTGAAGAGCACCAGCAGGGCGTCGCCGCCGAACTTCAGCAGCTGCCCACCGCGGTTCGCCGTGATGTCCAGCATCCCGGCGAAAACCCGGCTCAGTGTCTCGACGAGTTCCTCCGTGCCGATACGACCACGGGTGGCGAGCTTCTCGGACAGCGCGGTGAAACCGGAGATGTCGGCGAACACCATCGTGCCCTCGACGACCCGCCAGCGACGCTCGGGCTCGTCGGTCACCCAGTCGAGCACGATGCGGGGAACGAGCCGATCCAAGCGACTCTGCCGCATTGTGTTGTCGCTCGGTGCCATCGTGCCCTTCTGGCCTGCCACTCACCGGCTCGAAGATGTCCGCTCTCGATCGTGGCCTACGATGATGGTAGTGCGCTGTCGATGCCACTTGTACGTCGATTGCCCGGGTAGCGGCGCACAGTCGCTCCGGGGGTGGGCGGTGATCAGGCGAACAGCGCGGCGAAGGCGGCGGTGTCGACGTACTCGTGCAGGCCGGTGATCAGGCCGGCCTCGTCGAAGTGCACCACGACGCATACGTCGGTGCCGGCCGACACGCCGTCGGGTCGGGTGAGGCGAACGACGTGCTGCTCGACCACGAACCGGTCGCCGACACTGCGACGAATGTCGGAATACTCCACGGTCACCCCGTCCCGCTTCAGACCCTCGATCATCGTCAGCAGACCGTCGATGCCGTGTTCAGGGTTTGCGTTCTGCCGGACGCCGGCCTCGGGAGCGAACAGGTCGCTCACGCCGTCGAACTGCTGCGTCGAAAAGTGCTCGAACAACCGAGCAGTACGTGCCTCGAGGTCCATGGTCGAACAGTATCCGCGTAACCTGCTCCGATGACCGATCTCCTGATCGAATCGACCGTGCTCGAAGACCGGCTCCGGGCGGCGCTGCCGACCGACGTCGACTACGCGTCGGCCCGGCTCGTCGACGAACGCACGGAGCACCTGAGTGTTCGCCGCAACGAACTCGAACCGGTGTTCAACGAGTTCGACACCGGTGTCATGATCTCGATCTGGAACGGCGGGGGCCTCGGCTATGCGGCCACCACCGACCTCAGCCCGGCGGGCATCGCGGCTGCGGTTGATCGGGCCCGTTACTGGGCCGGCGTGACGGCAGGTGCGATGGTCACCACCGCTGCACCCACCAGCCATGCGACAGGCACCTACACCTCGCCGGTCGAGGTCACCTGGGACACGCTTCCGCTGAACGACCGGCTCGAGCTGTTGCACCAGCAGTCACGACTGCTCGGCATCGACGAGCGCATCGTCAACTGGGGCTCGTCGCTGGTTCGCCGCGACGTCGACCAGCTCCTCATCACCTCCTCCAAGAGCGGCGACGCCGGACGCATCGAACAGCGCTTCCGGTTCGTCTACCCGAGCCTGCACGCCACGGCGAACGAGGGGACCAACACCCAGACCCGCACGTTCGGCGCCAACGCATTCTGCGGCCAGGGTGGCGCCGACGTGCTCGGCCGGTTCGGCTTCGGCGACGCGGCGTCGAAGATCGCCGAACAAGCGCTGGAACTCCTCGACGCCCCGAACTGCCCCACCGGGGTGATGGACGCTCTGCTCGCCCCCGACCAGATGGTCCTGCAGATCCACGAGTCGATCGGCCACCCGCTCGAACTCGACCGCATCCTCGGCGACGAACGCAACTACGCCGGCACCAGCTTCGTCACCCCCGAGATGTTCGGTTCGTACCAGTACGGCTCCGAGCTGCTCAACGTCACCTTCGACCCCACCGTGCCGGGCCAACTCGCCTCGTACGGGTTCGACGACGACGGCACACCGGCCACCCGCCAGCACCTCATCGAGAACGGCATCCTCGTGCGCGGCCTCGGCGGCGCGGTGTCACAGGAACGCAGCGGGCTGCCCGGCGTGGCCAACTCGCGTGCGCAAACGTGGAACCGCCCGCCGATCGACCGGATGGCCAACCTCAACGTCGAGCCTGGCGAATCGACCGTCGACGAGCTGATCGCTTCGATCGAGCACGGCGTGTACCTCCACACAAACAACTCGTGGTCGATCGACGACAGCCGTAACAAGTTCCAGTTCGGCTGCGAGTACGGCCAGCGCATCGAGAACGGCGAGATCGTCGGCGCCGTCCGTAACCCGGGCTACCGCGGCATCTCCTCCACCTTCTGGCGCAGCCTGAGCGGGGTCGCCAACCGTGACAGCTTCACCGTGATGGGCACGCCGAACTGCGGCAAGGGTGAACTGAACCAGGTCATCGGCACCGGACATGCCTCACCGGCCTGCAAGTTCTCGAACATCGAGGTGTTCGGGGGCGAGGAATGAGCGGCGACACGCGCGTCGAGAACCGGGTCGACGATCAGGCCTACTTCGACCAACTCGTCACCGGGGCGACCGCATCACTCGTCGGCGATGAGGTGCTGCTCGCCAACGTGGCAGGCGAGCGCACCGACTTCATCCGCCTCAACAACGGCGACGTTCGCCAGGCCGGCAGCGTCGACCAGCGCACGCTGACGGTCGACCTGATCGAAGGGCGACGTCACGTCGGCGGCAGCATCCGGCTCTCGGGCGTGCAATCGATCGACGACGCCCGCCTGAGCGCCCTGCTCGTCCAATTACGCGACCAGCGTCGCCTCGTGGCCGACGACCCGTTCCTGCTCTACAACACCGACCCCACGTCGACCCAACGGATCGAGCGCGGGTCGATCCCCGAACCCGATGCAGCCCTCGCCGACATCCGTGCCGCAAGCAACGGCCGCGACCTCGTCGGTATCTACGCCGCGGGCGACACGTTCCAGGGCTTCGCCAACAGCCTCGGCCAGCGGAACTGGTTCGAGTCGTCGACGTTCAACCTCGACTGGTGCTTCTACCTCCGCGCCGACAAGGCCGCGAAGAACATCTACGCCGGCTTCGACTGGAACGACGACGCCTTCGCCGCCAAGGTCGACTGGTCGGCCCGTCAGCTGGTTGCGCTCGAACGCGATCCAATCAGCTTGAAGCCCGGCGACTACCGCACCTACCTCGCCCCACGCGCCATGGAGGACCTCGTCCAACTCCTGGCGCACTACGGAGCGTTCGGACTCCGGGCCCGTGAGACTCGCCAGACCCCACTCTTGAGGATGCTCGTCGACGACGTGAAGCTCTCGCCCCTCCTGTCGATCAGCGAGGACACGGCCAACGGTGTCGCGGCGAACTTCCAGTCGGCAGGATTCCTCCGACCCGACTCGGTGCCGTTGATCGTCGACGGCGTCTACGCCCAAACACTCGTGTCGCCTCGTTCGGCCCAGGAGTACGGCGTGCCCACCAACGGTGCCACGGGCGGCGAGTATCCGCTGTCGATGGCGGTCGCCCCGGGTCAGTTGCCGACCGACTCGGTGAACGAGGCCCTCGGCACCGGGCTCTTCGTCGGCAACCTCTGGTACCTCAATTTCTCCGACCAGTCGGCGTGTCGCACCACCGGGATGACCCGGTTCGCGACGTTCTGGATGGACGACGGCGAGATCGTCGCCCCGGTCAACGTTCTGCGCTTCGACGACACCGCCTACCACCTGCTCGGCGACCACCTCGAAGGCCTCACCGACACCGCCGAGGTGCTCCTCGACGCCGCCAGCTACGGCGAACGCTCAACCAGCAGCGCCCGGCTCCCCGGCGCCCTCGTCGGCGCCATGCGCTTCGTCCTCTAAACCGTCACACGGTGCCGGGTCAAACGTGACGATTCGCCACGAGCGACCAGCCGACTTCGAAGCGATCGACGAGATCGTGTCGGCGGCGTTCCTCGCCGAGTTCGGCACCACAACCGAAGCCGCGCTGGTTCGATCGATGCGCGAGCGCGAGGAACTGATCAGCGACCTCACGTTGGTGGCCGAAATCGATGGACGCATCGTCGGTCACATCGCGTTCAGCGAAGTCACCCTCGACGGCCACGCCGCCCGCGGCCTCGGGCTCGCACCTGTTGCGGTGTCGCCCGACGTCCAGAAGGCCGGCATCGGATCGCTGCTGATCTCGACTGCGTTGGAAGCGGCCGAACACAACGGCTGGCAGTGGGTCGTCGTGCTCGGCGATCCGGCCTACTACCCCAAGTTCGGGTTTGCGCCGGCAGCTGCTTTCGGCCTCACCGGCGACTATGGAGACCACGCCGGTTGGATGGTTCGACCGCTCGGAAGCGCAGCCATCCCGTCGGGACACGTCCGGTACTGCTCCTCGTTCCACGATTGAACCCGTCACACGGTGCCGGGTCAAACGTGACGTTTCGTTGCGGTTGTAGGCGGCGGATCGCAGCGGTACGGTCGATGGCATGAAGAAACTCCTCCTGATCATTGCCATCATCGGCGCGGCCGCCGCCGCAGCCGCTGCGTTCCGCAGCAACGGCGCGAAGACCGGGGCCAGCAAGGCCACCACCTCCACGAGCACCTTCGCCCAGCAGGCCAAGGACAAAGTTGCGCCCGCCGCCGACAAGGCCGCCGATGCGGTCAAGGATGCGGCCGACTCCGTCAGCGATGCGGCCGACGACGCTGCCGACGCCGTGAAGGACGTCGCCTCCACCAACTGAGTCGTCGATGCGCCATGATGGGCGCATGACGATCCAACTGGTCGGAGTCGGCCTCGGCCGCACCGGAACACTGTCGCTCAAGCTGGCGCTCGAACGACTGCTCGGTGGTACCTGCCATCACATGTTCGAAGTGTTCGCGCACCCCGAAGAAGTCGAAGTGTGGGACGCGGCGATGCACGGCGAGCCCGTCGACTATCCCGGGTTGCTCGACGGGTATTGCGCCATCGTCGACTACCCCGGCGCGGCCGTCTGGCGCGAGCTCGCGTCGGCGTTCCCCGACGCACCGGTGTTGCTGTCGACGCGCTCGTCGGCCCAGGTGTGGTGGGACAGTGCCAGCTCCACCATCTTTCCTTCGACGCAGCGCCCAGCTGACGGTGACGACTACAGCCAGCGACACAGGGCGATGATCAACGCGATGTTCGACCGCAACCTCGGTGTTTCGTTGGACGACGCCGACGGCGTGATGGCCGCCTACGACGCGCACAATGCGGCGGTGCGCTACGAGATCGCACCCGAACGGCTCTTCGAGTACCAGCCCGGCGGCGGCTGGGGGCCGCTGTGCGCTGCGCTCGGCCTGCCCGAGCCGGCGGAGCCGTTCCCGCACACGAACACCCGCGAGGAGTTCCGCTCGCACGCCGGACTCGACTGACACAACAATCAACTGGCGCCGCCGCGCGATCGGCGGGCCTCCGTCCAACCCTGTTACAGCCCCGCGTCACACTCGTCGACAGGCGTTCAGATCGCGCGCCGGAGCACGAGAACCGGAGGATGAAACGATGTTGGTACTGATCGCAACAAATGATCTGCAGGGAACCGTCGACAACGACTACGCCTGGACCGTCGAAGGCGAACTCGTCACGCCGGTGGCCACCGAGTGCGCCTCGGGCGAGCGGTGCGGCTGCAACCGCGGCTTTCCCGGCCTGGCGAGCGGATTCGCAACCACCACGGCGATGGTCGTGAACCGCCCCGGGGTCACCGAGGCCGACCTCCGTGACGCCGTGTA
Organism: Actinomycetes bacterium; assembly: GCA_031430875.1. Taxonomy (GTDB): domain Bacteria; phylum Actinomycetota; class Acidimicrobiia; order Acidimicrobiales; family Ilumatobacteraceae; genus Sva-07. The sequence continues at coordinate 14,269 of JANPCI010000431.1, forward strand.
CGACTGGCTCGATCGCGGCGGGTGGATCGACCTACTCGAGCAGACCGCCGTCGACCGTGCGAACGCCGCCGGCCACGACGGCTTCCTTGCCATCGACGAGTACGACGACATCGACACCATGGTCGACTCGATCATCGCCGAACACCTCGACATGATCCACGAGGTCTGCTCGTCGTTCCCCGAAGGCACCGTGGTCGTTCGTCGGGGCCTCCTCGTCGCCGCCCGATCGCATCCCTTCGCTGCCTGAACCCCCGATGTCACACGAACACCTCGTGAGGTACCGTGCAGCCCATGGTGCATGAGTGAGTCGCCAACGAGCGCCAAGACCGCTCACATGTCGCCGGGCGCCTCAAGGGCGTCAGCAACGCCGGTCGGCTCCTTCCCCGACTCGACAATCGGACTGACGACGAGATCCTCGGGTACGACAAACACGGTCTCCCATCGTGAGCCTCGACGTCGTGCCCTACGGTCGACGCCCAGCTGAACCACGCGATCTCCCCCGAAACAGGCCCTATGTCCCTGGCCTGGTGGAGTGCCCCGAGTAGTGTCAGCACTGACATCGAACCCTGGAGGGCCAATGAATCGTCTCGTTGTGTTGCTTGCCGTCGGCGCCGTAGCCATGGCTTCCTGTGGAGGCGGCGACTCGTCGTCGAGTGATGCCACCACCGATGTAAAAGAGACCACCGAAGCGACCACCGGCTCCACGGAATCGCCGACTACCGAGGCGAGTGCGTTCGACATCGCCGACGTCGAACAATCCGTCGTCAAGATCCTGGCCCAAGGCACCTTCGTCGACCCCGAGGTCGGCGAACAGCGGAACTCCGCCGGTGTCGGCAGCGGCGCGATCGTCTCCGAAGATGGAATCGTCGTCACGAACAACCACGTCGTGACGGGCGCCGCGCTGTTGCAGGTCACGGTGCCCGGCCAGGACGAGCCCGTGAATGCAAAGATCCTCGGGGTCAGCGAGTGTTCCGACCTCGCGGTGATCCAACTCGAAGGCTCCGGGTACACGCCGCTGTCGTACTACGACGGCGAGGTGACAACCGGGCTCGAGGTCTATGCCGCCGGCTATCCGGCCAGCGACGCGAGCACGATCGACGAGGTCGACTACACCCTCACCCGCGGCATCATCAGCGCGACGACCGCGAGTGGTGAGACGAACTGGGCGTCGGTCGACGCCGTTCTCGAACACGATGCTCGTATTCGCGGCGGCAACTCGGGCGGTCCGCTGGTCGACACCGAAGGTCGCATCGTCGGCGTCAACTACGCCGGCAACGACTCGAGCGATCAGAACTATGCCATCGCCGCCACCGACGCCCGTCCGATCATCGACGAACTCATGGCAGGGAACAACGTCGAGTCGATCGGCATCAACGGTCAAGCGGTGTTCGACGAAGAGCAGGGCATCAACGGCATTTGGGTCGCCAGCGTCGAGAGTGGCTCCCCGGCCGACGCCGCCGGCATCCTTCCCGGCGACATCATCACCCGTCTGGAAGGCCTTGACCTGGCCCTCGACGGCACGATGAGCGACTACTGCGACATCCTTCGCACCCAGGGCGCCGATGCCACCATGAGTGTCGAGGTGCTTCGCTTCTCGACCGAAGAGGTCTACGAGGGGCAGCTCAACGGCGATCCTCTCGCACTGTCGTTCTCGTTCGCTCAGACCTTCGACGACGCGATCGTCAACGATGATCCGGCCGCTGCGACCGACACCTACACCGAGTACGTCAATATCTCCGACGACAGCGGCTCGATCAGCACCGATGTGCCGGTCGAGTGGGCCGACATCAACGGCGCACCGAACCCCGACTTCGGCCCGAGCCTCTACGCGGCGCCCAACCTCGACGAGTTCACCGGCACATTCGGAACCCCGGGCGTCATCATCGAGGCAACGAGCGCTCGGAGTTTGCCCGACATCGATTCGACACTCGACGAAATCAACTTCGCCGACTCGTGTACCTACGAGGGGCGCAGCCCGTACGCCGACGCCCTGTACGCGGGATCGATCGACACGTGGTCGAACTGTGGCGGTATCGGTGCCATCGTGCTCGTCGTCGCCGTCGTACCCGTCGACGGGAGTTATCTCGCACGGGTTCTGATCCAAGCAGTCGAAGAGCGCGACCTCGACGCGGCCGACCAGATCTTCAACACGTTCGTCGCCAGCCCCTGACGTTCCTCCCTGACGTAACCCGTCAGAGCAACGTCAATGCGTCGCCGACTGCGACGGCGCCCGGCGTGATGATCGTGGCATAGACGCCGAGGTTCTGGTCGAGATCGCGAACGATGTGGCGCAGAACCGGGCCGTCCGCGGGGATCGCATCGTTGATCTCGCGGGTCACCATCACACAGCGAGGGCATGGCGCGCCGAACTCGATCGTCGCCGAACCGATGGTGGCGCGCCGGCCACGCCAGTCGAACTCGGGATGGCCCGGTGTCGACGCGTCGGCGCCGGCATCGCCCGTGTCGATCATCAGCGAGGGCCTGAACCGGCGAATGTCGACGTTCGAGTCGGGCAGCGCCCGCGCCAACGCCGTGAGTGCCGCCGTGGTCATCACCATCAGCGGGAACACGTCGTAGTAGGTGCCCGGCGGTGATTCGAACTCCGAGATGATCGGCGGGAAGATCGAGAAGTCGGGGAACGGCTCGTCGGCCTCACGTCCGAAGACTCCCCGCAATTCGGCCACCACATCGTCGGAGTCGGGAGCGCCACGACGGTAATGCTCGAGGTCGTCGGCCGGGCGTAACCGCTCGAGGCGCACCGGATGATCGATCGCCGCACTGACGCGTTCGTGAACGTCGGTGTCGCTCGTGCGCACGGTGGATCCATCGGGCAGGGTGATCTCCACGTCGCCATCGCCGAGATCGTGTGCGGCGAGACGCATCAGGGTGCCGATCTTCTTCGCTCCGCGAATGCCTCCCCGTTCGAGGTCGCGGGCTGCCCACGTCCGGTCACCGACGACGCCGAGCGCGTCGAGTTCGATCGCGTCGACGGTCTCTCCAACCATCGACTTCACCGGATAGCGCCACAGCTCGCTGACCTGCATGCGCACGGCGTCAGAGCCCGAGGATGTCGGTGAGCGATGCTTGAACGGCATCGCGGAAGTCACTCGGCGCATCGATGGCGGTCGTATCGATGAAGAGCCCGATGTCGAAGCCGTTCTCGTACGACAGCGCCGTGGCGTTGCAGGCGGTGCCGGCAACCGGACCCATCGACACGATCTTGAGCACGCGTGCTCCGGACACGTACAACGTGAACGGAGCGCCGCGGAGATTCGAGGTGGCGAAGTCGATCTTGCCGGCCGCCGCCCGAGCCGCGCTCGTGACCACCGAGGTGGGCAGCAGGTTGGCAACACCCGAGAGAGCGCCCATCCCACCACCGGTCGACATCGACTCCCGCTTCACCGCCAAGCGTTCGTGGATGTCGGCGATCCGTTCGTTGAGTGGCATCGAGCCACCGGGCACCTGGACCGGCACGGGCGTGAACGAGTTGCCCCCGATCGCACTGTCGTGGCGCGTACTCAACACGAAGCTCGTGTTGAACGCATCGACCTCGACGCCGCGGTCGGCGTGATAGCGGACCGCCCCCTCGGTCATGGCCGCCAGGAAGACGTCGTTGATCGTGACGTCGAGGCGCTTCGCTGCTGCCTTCAGTTCATCGAGGGGGACCGACGCGTGCTCGAGATGGCGATGCCGCGACCTCTCCTTCCACAACGGCGACCCACCGGCGACCTCATTGCCCGACCCAGTGAGTGCGCCGATCGTCGACGTCAGCACACCCAGCGCTCCGTCGATGGTGTCGCGCGCCCGCTGCGGATCGGCCGGCCAGATGATCACTTCGCCGGCCACCCGCCGCACCACTCCGAGTTCACGACGAACGAGATGCGCCAGCGACTGCCCGACAGTGGTGGCGAATCCGTCGGTGAGATCGCCGCCTAGCTGCTTGGCGTGGTGAGACTCCACCGCCGCGGCGACGATTGCGTCGAGGTCGATGTCGTCGGGCGGCGGAGCGTCCGGCTCGAGCTGCTGATACATCTCCGCCATCCGCAGCTGGCCGATCCCGTCGGCCACGGCGTGATGCACGATCGACCAGATCGCAGATCGCCCACCCTTGAGCCCGTCGATCACCACGAAGCGCCACAGCGGCCGCGTCCGATCCAGCGGCTCCTGGTACAGCTGCGCGGCAAGATCGAAGAGTTGCCGTTCCGTGCCCGGCTTCGGGAGCCGGAGCCGACGCATGTGGTAGTCGAGGTCGAACTCGGGGTCGGGCACCCACGCCGGCGGCGCCAGGCGACCGAGCCCGGGCACCACGCGCTCGTACAGGCGCGGCATCTTGGCGACCGCTCGACGCATCGTTCGCCCGAAGTGCTCCTCGTCGATCGAGCCCTGCAGGATGGTCAGCGCGGCCCCGCTCGGGTTCAGCCACGGGTCCTTCTCGATGTTCCACATGAGCGCCTCGTGATCGGACATGCGATCACTGAAGCGCTGCTCACGTTCTCGGGTTTCGGCCATCGGTGTCCTCAGGATCGTTCGGTCGTGCGTTCGTCGGGTTGGTCAGGTGTCGGTGCCGGGGCGGCGATCGAGCTCGGCCTCCGGGTCACCGTGATATCCGGCCGGATACGTCAGCGCCAATTCCTCCGGAGAAGGCTTGCGGCGCGCGCGGGCCTCCGGCGGCAGGAGTGCACTCAGCGCCTTCATGATCTTCTTCGTGTCGGCGTCGGCGCTGCGGTAGTTCAGCTCCACCGGGGGCCCGACCGTGGCAGTCACGAGCGGGCGATCGGTGAGCGACAGCTTCGGCAACCGCGAGCTGCGCGGCCACACCTTCTCGGTGCCCCAGAGCCCGACCGGGATCACGGGCGCGCCCGTCGCCGCGGCGATTCGCGCTGCGCCCCAGCGACCCTTCAGTACCGGGTCGAAGAATGCGAGGCCACGCGGGATGGTTCCTTCAGGAGCGATCATCAGGATTTCACCGGCCTCGACGGCGGCGATCGCCGCGTCGAGCGGCTCATCCGATCCGGTGCCGCGGTCGACTCGGATCCCTCCGGAGGCCTTCATCAGACGACCGACGAGCGGAACGTCGAAGACCTCCTTCTTGCCGAGGCCCCGGACGTTGCGACCGGCCTTGGCGATCACCAGCGCCATCACGGTGGGATCGAAGTACGAGCGGTGGTTGAACACCACGATGGCCGGACCCGACGACGGAATGTTCTCGATGCCCTCGAATTCGATGCGGGCATTCGGGGCCATGATCTGCGGCCGCACGAACGGACGGCCCCACTCCTGGAGTTCCCGGCCGGCGATCTTGGCGACACCCTCCGCGCGATCGAAGTGCGTCACCGGCCACTTGCGGATGGTGGCTGCGATTCGCAGCTGCGTGTCCGGGTTCACCGCAACGGGGTGACCGACCGACGCGAGGAGCGACGCATCGAAATAGGAGTCGCTGTAGGCCCAGCTGTCGGACAGGTCGACGCCGTGCTCGCTCGCCCAGGTGGCCACGGCATCGGCCTTGGTGCGTCCCCACACGAAGGGTCCGTCCATCCGGCCGGTGAACACCTCGCCATCGGCGCGGTCCTCTCGTTCCCACCGGGTGGCGACGGTTGCGTCGAAACCCAGGCGCTTCGCGAACGGTTCGACGAACGGCCGCGGCGACGTGGTGGCCATCACGAGCAGCCGACCGGCGGCGCGGTGCTCCTCGATCGCCTTGGCGGCGCCCGGGAGCAGCATCGTTGCGAGTTCGTCAGCAGCGGCCTGCATCGCCGCGGCGACCGTTGCGGTGCTCCAGCCGGCCGAGGCCCGGCTGGCGAGCCGCGCCGGTTGCATCAACAGCCAGGTCTCACCGAACTGCTCGTAGAACCGGGTGAAGACGTCGACGAGCGGCAGGTCGTGGCCGCCGCCGAGACCGTGCTCGGCAAGATGCTTGCGGAACACGGTCGCCGACGACGAGGTGATCAACGTCCGATCGAGATCGAACACTGCGGCCGCCTGTCGGGACATGACCCCGACACTACGCGGTCTGGGTCAGCTGAGGTCGAGCGAAGTGATCGCGTGGATGATGCCGTTCTTCGCCACGATCTCGGGCGACTCAATGGTCGATCCGTCGATCGTCAACCTGCCGTCGGCTTGGACGACGAGATCGAACAGCTCGCCGCTCACCATCTCCAGCGGGGAGTTGGCAGGATCGCTCAAGGCGGCGGTGGTGAAACGCCCCTCTGCGGCGGTGCCGGCGAGAAGGGCGAACAACTCGTCGGGTGTTTGAGCGGCGATCAGCGCGTCGACGTCGACTTTCGCCGCCGCAAGCGCTTCGTCGGTCGGGGCAAAGAGCGTGTAGGCCACCAAGCGGTCGAAGTCGTCGGGATACCCCGCTGCCTCCAACAGGCGCAGGTAGCCAGTGAATCGCCCGTCGGCGGCGAGCGCTTCCTGCAGAGTCGGCTGCGTCGGATCCGGTGGCGGCGTCGTCGTCGGCGGCGTCGTCGTTGCGGGCGGTGCGGTGACCGGCGGTGTGGTCACCGGCGGTGCCGTCGTCGGCGGGACGGTCGTTACCGGTGGGACCGTCGTCGCCGGCGGAGCTGTCGTGGTGGTCGCGGATCCACTGGCAAGACCGGCGGCGTAGATGGCCTGCAGGGTGGCGGAGTCGAAGACACCGGTTTCGGGCACGCCGAGGTCACGCTGGAGCGCCTTGATGGAGTCAGTCAGTTCCTGGTTCCAGATGCCGTCGATCGGGCCGGTGTAGTAGCCCAGATCGGTCATCAACTGCTGGATGTCTTTCGTTGACTGGGCCAGCAATGCAGCGTTCTCACCGAGCGCCGTGGCCATGGCAGCCGCAGTCGCTTCGTCCCACACACCGGTCGCCGGAAGGCCGACCGAGGCCTGGAAGGCAGCCAGGGCAGCTTGGGTCTCGGACGTGTTGATGCCGTTGATCGGGCCGGTGTAGAAGCCGAGGTACTGCAGCGCCAGCTGGAGCTGGGTGTAGAACGCCGCTGCGGCATACGCCTCCTGCTGGCGGCGGATGTCGGCGATGTTCACGTCGGTGCTCTCGATATTGGAAACGACGCCACCTTCGAGCATCGCCGTGGTGAAGCGGGCGAACGTCGGGTCGCCGTTCTCGTCGAGCTGGATCTGGCCGGAGACACCGTCGTAGTTGATGTTCTCACCGGCGTTCAGCTTGTCGAGGCAGTCGGCGTAGGTGGTGCAGGTGACACCGTCACCGGTGACATCGACCATGGCCTGGGCGAGCGTGTCGGCGTCGCCGGCGTCAACCGTTGCAGTGGCGAGCGACAGCATGATGGCGCAGTCGTAGGCCTGTGCAGCGTTGGCGACCTGACCGTTGGAGTCGTCGTCGTAGAGGCGCTCGAGAAACGCCTTGTTACCCATCGCACCGAGCGCCTGGAAACCATCCACTGCGTCGGCCGACGTTCCGGCCGTCGCCAGGTCGGCGATCCGCGGCTGGAAGAACGCGTCGAGACCGATCATCGTGGCCGGGTCGACTCCGGCGGTCACGAGCGCCGACAACAGGTTGGCGCCTTCTTCGTAGGTCACCAGGATGCTCAGATCGGGATCGAGGGCCACCACTTCCTGGGCCGTGCCGGTGAATGTCACCCGGCGCGGGTTGTAGCCGATCACGGAGGGCTGCAGACCCGCTGACTGCAGGATCGCCGCGAGGCTGTTGCCGACCGACTGGCCATACGCATCGGTTCGAGCGACGATCGCCACCTTCCAGGCAGCGCCGGGGGCAACCTCGTCTCGTCGGCTGATGATTCGGCCAGCGAGATAGGTGCTCGTCACGTCGTCGGGCAGGACGGTGCGGACCAGAGCGAGCGGATCCTGACCGAGCGTTGCGCTCGGGAGCGACGCCGAGGCGCTGCACGCGGTCGAGCCGAGCGACGCGATTTCGTCGCGCACCTCGATGATGTCGGCCGATCCACCCGGACCGATCAGGGCCTGGGCACCTGCGTCAACTGCGGCCTGGACGTTGGCAGTCGGATCGGCGCCGGGCTCGGCGACCGAGTTCGTGATCGTGAGCGGGCCTTCGAGCACGCCGCCACCGTCGTTCACGTCGTCGACGGCGAATCCGCTGCCGCGCTCCTGGCCGAGGAACAGCGTCGCCAGCAATCCGGGCGACGGTGCGAGGAGTCCGAGCTCCATGCCCTCGCCGGTGAGGCCCTCCTCCGTGGTCGGAGCACTGGCCTCGGTCGTCGCCGGCGCCACTGTGCTCTCCGACGACGAGTCATCGTCGGAGCTGCAGCCTGCAACGATCACGGATACTGCGATCAGTGCACTGACCGGGCGATTCCACTTGCTGCGACCCATGATTGCTCCTCGAACGTCGTACTGCTGAAAATCCACCGACCGACGAGCAGCCGTGAACGAAAGGTAACCCGGTATCGGCACCTCGGACTGGCAACTTGAGCAGGAATCCAAGAGTTCATTTGCGGTGGGTGGCTACATTCCGTGCGTGACCACTTCCCGCATGAAAATCGGCGTCCAGCTCCCCGAAGTCGAATGGGAAGTGCCGTTCGCCGAGCTGATCGCCATGGCCCAAATGGCGGAGGCCGTCGGCTTCGATTCGGTCTGGCTCGGCGATCATCTGCTGTACGAATTGGAGGTCGACGATCGAGGGCCGTGGGAGGTCTGGACGTCGCTTGCGGCGATCGCTGCGTCGACCTCGACAATCCTCCTCGGGCCGCTCGTGGCATCGACCAGCTTTCACGCTCCCGCGATGCTGGCCAAGCAGGCGACGACCGTCGACGCGATCTCCGGTGGACGGCTCATTCTCGGCCTCGGCGCCGGGTGGAATCGTCGCGAGTACGACGCGTTCGGCTTCGCCTACGACCATCGCGTCGGCCGGTTCGCCGAGGCGTTCACGATCATCCGTTCCCTGCTGCGCGATGGCTCGATCGACTTCCACGGTGACTACTACGACGCCGACCGCTGCATCCTGCACCCACGATCGAGCGAGTCGGGCCCCCCGCTGATGGTCGGTTCGATCGGCGACCGGATGCTCGACATCACACTCCCGCATGTCGACTCGTGGAACATGTGGTGGAGCCAGTACGGCAACTCGGTCGAGGGATTCCGCCGCGAGAAGGAGCGCGTCGACTCCTTGATCGAGGCGTGCGGACGGACCGGATCGATCGAAGCGACCGCAGCGGTGCTGGTGCAGCTCGACGGTGGCCAAGGTCGCCTGATGGGCGACTACGACGACTTCAACACCGTGCGCCCGCTGAAGGGTTCACCATCAGCGCTGGCCGACCAGTTGCGTGAGTTCGAAGCGGCGGGTGCCGCCCACGTCCAACTGGTGGTCGACCCGATCACCCGAGCCTCAATCGAATGGCTTGCCGACGTACTCACCGCGTTCCGATCCTGAGGGTTCAGTCAGCGACGGCCATCTTCCACCAGCGTCGCAGGCGTTGCTCGTGGTGCCCGGCCGCGAGTACGACGTGGTTGCCCAGCGGGTGTTCGAGCAAATCGCGCACGTTGCCCGTCGACAGCGCAACGGTCGCCTGGGTACGGCACAGGTCGGGGTCGTCGCTCGTGGCCACGATGTCGCCCTCGACGATCCAGCATTCGTCGAGGTCGGAACCGCCGAGACGCAGGAGCGTGACGGGCTGCTTCGCGAAGTGTCCGTGGATCCCCACGCCCTTTCCCGACTCGAAGTGCGTGTCGAGGGAGAATCCGTCGATCATCGATGGTGCGACTGTGCAGTGGGCCAGGGTGAGCTGGTTGGCGACGACGTCAACCGCTGCCGGATTCGCCATCCAGGCCGGCTGGTCGAGCAGGTACCGCACGAGCAGCATCGCCAGGGTCGACGGCACGTCGCCCTCGCATCCGGCGACGATGCCCTCGTCGTTGAGGCTGGCCAGCGCGAGACATCCCGACGTTCCCGGATCGCCGAGCAGGTCGAAGCAGCGCACCGTCACGGCGTCGAGTTCGTGATCTTCGAGCACGTCGCCGAGCGCCGTCCGCACACTCATCGCCGCATCGACGTCGCGGGACCCCACGGTCGATCGGACCGGATCAGCCACCCTGGTGAACCGGTCGGCGAGTACACCGGTCGGAACCACCGGCGTTCGAGTCAACTCGATCATCCGGGTCGGATCGACCGTCACGAGCTGCGGTCCCCATCGACGCCGAACAACATCTGCATCGGGACTGCTCGCAACCAGCCACGATGACGGTCCCCCGACAACGCCGAGGCGAGTCGAGTGGAATCTGCTGATCGCCTCGATGTCGCCGATGACCTCGTCGACATCGCGCCGGTCGACGTCGGCCTCGCCCGACAGGCACACGATGCGGCCACGACCCCCGCCTTGTTGCACCGCGGCAAGCGTTTCCAGAGCAGCCGGCAGCGAGTTGTGCGCTCGATGGGCAACCAGGATCGTCGGTTCGTCTTTGTGCGACACGCGGCGATGGGCCAGGGCGTCGAGCACCATCCGCTCGGTGCCACCGGTTGCCACGAGGAACACCAGCGGCGCGTCGGCCAGACGATCGGCGTCAACCGCCTCGCGGCCACCGATCGAGTCCATCAGGGACCGGGCCGGCGCCGTCAATTCGGCGACCGCGGCAACGTCGTGAAGACGCGATGCCACGACCACGTAACCGAACCGCACCGGCGACTCGACGCTCATTGCATGGCTTCGATCCGTTGACGAAGCACATGTTCAGGTTGTGCACCCACGACGGTGTCGACCAGTTCGCCATCACGTATGAACAACAGCATCGGGATGCTTCGCGCTTCGTAGCGTTGCGCAGTTCGTGGCGACTCATCGACGTTGACTTTCACGATCTTCAACGAGTCGGCGAACTCCAACGACAGCTTCTCCAACACGGGGGCCACCATCCGGCACGGTCCGCACCACGGCGCCCAGAGGTCGACCAGCACCAGACGCTTCGTGCCGATCGCCGTAGCGAAGTCGGCATCGCCAGCCTCCACGAGCCAGGGCAGATCGACATGACACTTGGCGCATCTCGGCGACCCCGATGCCGACGACGGCACGCGGTTCTTCGCCCCACACGACGGACAGACGACCACGTTCGACTCCACGTTTCTACGATACGGATGACCCGGCGGAGCCGACAGGGCCGATCGTCCCGTCGAAACGTCACGTTTGACCCGGCACCGTGTGACGGTTTGACTGGGGTGATGGCGTATGTGCTCGATCCTGCGGGGGCGGTGCGGCGCGAGGTTCCTCGCGTTGCGGTCGGGCGTCTCGACGACGCGATTGAACAGCTCGACGCGGTGATCGCCGGCCCAGCCGACGGCGAGGCAGCCGACATCGAGGCTGCGGTGCACGAGGTTCGCAAGCGCTGCAAGGAGACCCGCGGCCTCGCCCGATTGGTGCAACCCGCACTCGGCGACGAGTTTCGACCGTTCGACCGGATCGTTCGCGACGCCGCCAACCAGCTCTCGGCGATGCGCGACGCGCACGCCCTCCTCGCCACCCTCGACAACCTGCTCGCGGCGCACGGCCTCGACGACCAACTCCGTTCGATCCGCGACCGTCAGGCGATCCTCGCCGCCGAGGCGACCAGCGCAATCGAAGCGGGTGACGAACGGATCGTCAACGCGCGCAACCTCCTCGTCGAGGCCCGGGACAGATCGCGCGAGTGGAAGCTCACCGACGGATTCGACGCGATCGCCGAGGGCCTCACCGCCACCTACCGGCGTGGACGCCGTGCACTGCGAACGGCGCAGGATGATCCCACCGACGAACACCTGCACGAGTGGCGCAAGTCGGTGAAGCACCTCTGGTACCAGATGCGTCTCCTCCGTGAGGCTTCGCCGAGCATGATCGAACCACTGATCGACGAACTCGACGGGCTCGCCGATGCTCTCGGCGACGACCACGACCTCGCCGTCCTCGTTGCGTCACTCGACGCTGATCCCGACCGCTTCGGCACCAGCGACGTCATCGAACATGCGCGCCGCGTGGCACGTGAACAGCAGCGCGAATTGCGATCGCCGGCATTCCGAGCTGGGGTGGTGATCTACGCCGAGCGACCCTCGGCGTTGCGCTCGAGAGTGGAGGCCTACTGGCACCTCGCCGGCGACGTCGGACCCGAACTGCCAACGGGTGGCATCGCGGCGCTCACGTCGTCACGCAGCGAGACCCCGCAGCGACCCACCTCCACCATCGAGCGGGAACGCAAGTTCCTCATCGATGTCATCCCGGCCGACCTCGACCTGGCCGACCGCACCGAGATGCGCCAGGGATACCTCACTGCGTTCACTGCCGAGGCCGCAGAGAAGCAGGCATCGGTGCGAGTGCGCGACGCCGGACCGAAGGGCTACACGCTCACGGTGAAGGCCGGCAGCGGCGGCGAGCGGACCGAACTCGAATGGGCGATCGACCGAGAGCAGTTCGACGCCGCCTGGCCCCACACCGAGGGGCGGCGAGTGGTCAAGACCCGTCACCGCATCCCGTTGAACGAGCACGTCATCGAACTCGACGTGTTCAGCGACGACCTCGACGGGCTCGTGTATGCCGAGGTGGAGTTCGACTCCTCCGACGCACTCGACCGGTTCGAGCCGCCCGCGTGGTTCGGCCGCGAGGTCACCGAGGACGGCCGATACACCAACGCCGCACTCGCCCTGCACGGCCGACCCGAGCAGTGAGCAAGGAAACGATGAGCAACGAACTGCACTGGATGTCGGCCACCGAACTCGCCGCAGCGATCCGACGACGCGAGGTGTCGAGCGTGGAGGTGCTCGATCACTTCGTGGAACGCATCCGCGAACTCGACGGCCCGGTCAACTCGGTAGTGCACTGGGACCTCGAACGGGCCGGCACCGCGGCCCTTGCCGCTGACGCTGCCGTCGTAGCAGCAGGAGAAACTGGCGGCGACGACCTCGGCCCGCTCCACGGTGTTCCGATGACGATCAAGGACTCGTTCCAGACCGCAGGATGCATCACCACGTCGGGCTCACCTGAGTTGGCCGACTACGTCCCGACCGAGGATGCCTGGCCCGTTGCCCGCCTCCGCGACGCGGGTGCGATCCCCTTCGCGAAGACGAACCTTCCCTTGTTCGCCGACGACATTCAGAGCTTCAACGAGGTGTACGGCACCACCAACAACCCCCACGACCTCGACCGCACCCCCGGTGGATCATCCGGCGGGTCGAGCGCCGCGTTGGCCATGGGGTTCACTCCGTTGGAGTTGGGCAGCGACATCGGAGGTTCGATCCGCGTGCCCGCCCATTACAGCGGCGTGATGGGCCACAAGCCGAGTTACGGCATCGTCCCCGGCCACGGCCAGATCCCCGGCATGCCCGGCACGCTCACCCAGGCCGACCTCGCCGTGGTGGGCCCGCTGGCGCGTACGGCCGACGATCTCGAGCTGGCACTCGACGTGCTCGCCGGGCCTGACCGCTGGATGTCGCCGGCATGGACGCTCGACCTTCCGCCGATCCGCGCCGACGAGCTCGGCGAGTTCCGCATCGCCGCCTGGATCGACGACGATGCATGCCCGGTCGACACCGACACCCGCCGAGTCCTCGGCGACACCGTCGCGGCGATCACGGCGGCGGGAGGCAGGGTCGATGCCGATGCCCGCCCGGGCTTCACACTCGCCAAGGCGATGACCGTGTACGGCGAGCTGCTGTTCGCCGCACTGTCCGGCGGCGTAGCGAAGGATCGACTCGACGAGTACGCCCGGGTCGCCGACGACACGCCGATGGGGTGGATCATGCGATCGTCGGCCACCCGGCATCGCGACTGGCTGTCGAACAACGAACGGCGGCTCCAGATCCGCGAGCGGTGGGCCGAGTTCTTCACGGGATTCGACGCGATCCTCCTGCCCGTGCACCCACGACCGGCGATCCGCCACGATCACTCGACGCCGCAGTTCGAACGCGTCGTCGACATCGACGGGCACGTACGGCCCTACCTCGACCTGTGGAACTGGATCGCCCCGGCCGGGCTCGGCGGCCTTCCTGCCACCGTGGTGCCGGTCGGCATGAGCGCCGACGGGCTCCCGATCGGCATCCAGATCGTCGGCCCGTTCCTCCACGACCGCACCACGATCCATCTCGCTCGATTGATCTCGCAGATCATGTCGACCCGCAACGCCTGGCCCGCCGCCTGCCCCCGCCCCAACACCCTGTAAACCCGGTTTGCGTAACAGTTTGGTTGGGACGGCCCAACTGAAGTGTCACGCAAACCGGGTTTTCCGGGTTTTCCGGGTTTTCAGGAGGCGTCGACGAGGGCTTTGTCGAGGGCGGCCAAGGCGAGGTCGATCTCGTCGGCGGTGACGGTCAGGGGCGGCATGAATCGCAAAGTGGTACCGGCGGCGCCGGCGGTCATGGTGATCAGCTTGCCCTGGCGCAGGCAGTGCGACACGATGGTCGAGGTGCGAGCCGCTGTGTCGAACTGCGCGGCGATCATCAACCCGAGCGCACGGACCTGGACGATCGATGCGTGATGTTCCTGCAGGCGTCGCAGGCCGTCGGCGAGTTGTCGCCCACGCTCGTTCACGTTGGCCATGAACCCGTCGGCGGTCAACACCTCGATGGTGGCGAGCGCAGCAGCACACCCCATTGGGTTGCCGCCGTAGGTGCCGCCGTGCGAGCCGGTCGGCCACTTGTCGTCGAGCTCACGACGGGTGCCGAGTGCCGAGAACGGGAACCCCGACGCGATCCCCTTGGCCATGCACACGATGTCGGGCTGCACGTCGTAGTGCTCGATGGCGAACATCTTGCCGGTGCGCCCGAATCCCGACTGCACCTCGTCGGCGATGAAGAGCATCCCGTGCTCCTTGCAGCGCCGGTCGATCGCCTCGAGGAAGCCGGCGGGCGCCGCCACATAGCCACCCTCGCCGAGCACCGGTTCGATGATCACGGCCGCGGTTTCGCTCGGCGCGGTGACGCTCGTGAGGAGTTCGTCGAAGCCAGCGAGTGCTCGGGCAACCTCGGCCTGCACATCGTCGGCGCGCACATTCGGATAGGGGGCGATGAAGATCCCTGACGGCAACGGTGCGTGGCCGGCGCGGTAGACGGTCTTCGACGTGGTCATGGCCATGGCCTGGTGGGTGCGACCGTGAAAGCTGCCCTGGAACACGATGATGTTGGGGCGACCTGTCGCCTGCTTGGCGAGCTTGACGGCAGCCTCGGTGATCTCGGCACCGGAGTTGGCGTAGAAGAACGTATCGATACCTGCCGGTGAGAGCTCCGCCAGCCGAGCCGCCAGCGGCTGCAACAGATCGTGGGTGTAGACGTTGGCCTGCGCGTGCACGAATCGCTGCGCCTGATCGGCAATCGCCTTGGCAACATGCGGATGGCTGTGGCCCGTCGACGTGACGGCGATGCCACCACTGAAGTCGAGATAGCGGTCGCCAGCGGTGGTGGTGACCCACGAACCCTCACCCGAGGCAACCTCGAGATCGGTGACCTTGAACCACACGTGCGACAGGTTGTCGGTACTCATCTCGCCATCATCGCATGATGCGTTCCAAGACGGAAGCGGTGCGCGGGGCTCGCTGATGCTTCACCTCGTACCGATCGATCCACCCGGCCGATCGCAAGCCGGCAGTGATGCCCATCCAACGCAGCGGCTCGGGTTCCCAGCGGGGTGATCGGTGGCCGACCCATGGCAACGACACGAGGTCGGAGTCGGCGCCGGTGATGAGGTCGGCCAGCGTGCGGCCGGCCAGATTCGAAGCCGCCACACCCTCGCCGACATACCCGCCGGCCCACGCCACACCGGTCGAACGGTCGAGGCCGACCGACGGGCGCCAGTCACGCGGCACGCCGAGCACACCGCCCCACCTGTGCGTGATTCGCGCATCACCCACCGCCGGAACGAGTTCGCGAAGCGTGGCGGCGATCCGGTCATGCATCTTCGACGATTGTTCGCTCGCCGCATCGATCCCCGACCCGAACCGGTACGGCGCGCCTCGACCACCGAAAGCAAGCCGTCCGTCGGTGGTGCGTTGGCCATAGATCACCATGTGTCGATCGTCGGCGAAGGTCTCCATGTTGCGCAGGCCGATCTCGTCCCAGATGTCGTCGGGGAGCGGCTCGGTGGCGACCATCCGCGAGTACAGCGGGACGATGTCACGCCGTAGCCCGTCGAGATCGCACGTGTACGCCTCGGTGGCGCGAACCACGACGTCGGCGGTGATCGTTCCGTGGTCGGTGAGCACGCGGGCCCGCGACCCACCGACTCCACCGACGATCGCTGCGGCCGCAGTGCCCTCGACGATCGTCGCGCCACGCCGCTCGGCCACCTCGGCGAGGCCTCGCGCGAGCAGAGCAGGTTGCACACGGGCAGCGGGTCCGTAGAGCACGCCACCGAACACATCGGTGGCTCGGAGGTGACTGCACGCCTGGTCGGCGTCGAGCACGCGCAGCACGTCGTCGCCGAAGCCGTGATGGTGGGACTCGTCGACCTCGGCGCGTTGGCGCTGCACCTGCACAACAGTGCGAGCGAGGCGGATCACACCACCCTTCGCAAAGCCGCAGTCGATGCCCTCGGCCCCGACGACGCGCCCGATCTCGTCGACGGTGTCGATGATCGCCCGGGTCATCCGGATGCCGGCATCACGTCCACTTGCGGCGATTGCCCCGCCGAGACCGCCGGCAAGCTCACCGACGCACCATCCGCCGTTGCGTCCGGATGCACCGAAGCCGACCATCTCGCGTTCGACGATCAGCACCCGCAACGTCGGGTTGGCTCCGAGCAATTCGACTGCTGTCCACAGCCCGGTGTAACCGGCACCGACGATCGCCACATCGACATCGACGTCGCCGGAGAGTGGCGGCCGGCCGACGATCGGGGCATCGAGTTGGTCGAGCCAGAGCGACTTCGTGCGCAAGACCTGCTCGTTCATCGGGCGAGCGTATCGAGGGCTCCCCACCCTCCTCGACCGGCCAGAGCACTACATTGCCGTGCATGCGAGTACTCGTGGTCGGTGCAGGTGGCGTGGGTTCGGCGTTCGTGGCAATCGCCTCCACTCGGGAGGCCTATGCCCACATCACCGTTGCCGACATCGATGTTGGCAAGGCCGAAGCTGCGGTCGCCACGGCGAGCAACAGCGAGGCGGGCCGGATCATGGCCGCCCACATCGATGCATCGTCGGAGGTCTCCGTCGCCGAATTGGCACGGTCGATGCAGGCCGACGTCGTGCTCAACGCCTGCGATCCACGGTTCAACCCGCCGATCTTCGAGGGCGCCTTCGCCGCCGGCTGCAACTACGTCGACATGGCAATGAACCTCTCGGTTCCCCATCCGACCAAGCCCTACGAAAAAACCGGCATCCGCCTCGGCGACGGCCAGTTCGCCGAGTCGCCGACATGGAAGGCCCGCGGCATGATGGCGCTGTGCGGGATGGGCGTCGAACCCGGCTTCTCCGACGTTGCCGCTCGTTACGCCGCCGACGAGTTGTTCAGCGAGATTCACGAGATCGGTGTTCGTGACGGCGCCGACCTCGTGGTCGACGGCTACGACTTCGCTCCCACCTTCTCGATCTGGACCACGATCGAGGAATGCCTCAACCCGCCGGTGATCTACGAGCGCGAGCGCGGCTGGTTCACGACCGAGCCGTTCTCCGAACCCGAGACGTTCACGTTCCCGGAGGGCATCGGGCCGCTGCAGTGCGTCAACGTCGAGCACGAGGAAGTCATCCTCATGCCCCGATGGATCGACACCCAGCGCGTGACGTTCAAGTACGGCCTCGGCGAGGAGTTCATCGACATCCTCAAGACGTTGCGCAAACTCGATCTCGACTCGACCAAGGCTGTCGATGTGAAGGGCGTTCAGGTGTCACCACGCGACGTGGTCGCAGCGAGCCTTCCCGATCCGGCCACACTCGGCGCCGTGATGACCGGACGAACCTGTGCCGGAACCTGGGTCACCGGTCTGGGAAAGGACGGCCAACCCCGCGAGGTGTACGTGTACCACGTGGTCGACAATGCGGTGTCGATGCGCGAATTCGGACACCAGGCCGTCGTGTGGCAGACCGCTGTGATGCCCGCCGTCGCCATCGAGCTGATCGCCACGGGCATCTGGCACCGCCCCGGCGTGGTGGGGCCCGAAGCACTTCCCCCGATGCCCTTCCTCGACCTGCTCGACGAGTACGGCAGCGAATGGGAATGGGCCGACTACAAAGACCGCGCCCCCGTCTGACCCACAACAGGGGTCAGACCCCTTTTGTTAGGACCCTTCTTGTTAGAGGCTGGGGTCGACGACCCAGCGGCCGCGGACCTGGCCGTCGAGGATGCTCGGGCCACGATCGAGG
Organism: Actinomycetes bacterium; assembly: GCA_031430875.1. GTDB lineage: Bacteria > Actinomycetota > Acidimicrobiia > Acidimicrobiales > Ilumatobacteraceae > Sva-07. The sequence goes on from JANPCI010000431.1 coordinate 32,497, forward strand.
AGCTCACTGAGCGCGACGATCTCGGTCATCGAGTCGATCATCTCCGCGGGCAGGTCGCTCCCGAGGCGGTCCCATGCTCGCGTGCGGACGGGGATCGGCGTGATCACCGAATCAACACCCTGCAATCGAACGTTGCGGAGGATGAACGGCATCACCGTGGTCGGTAGGTCAGCACCACCGGCGAGCCCGCACGCTGCGACGACACCGCCATATTTCATCTGGGCGAGCAGCTTGGCCAGCATCGTGGACCCGACGGCGTCCACCGCTGCGGCCCACTGCTCAGTCTCGAGCGGTCGGGCGGGCTCGGTCATCTCCTCACGCGTCAGGAACGCCGAGGCGCCGAGGCCGGCGAGGTATTCCTGGGTCTCCGGCCGGCCCGTCACCGCCGTGACCTCGAAACCGAGCGCGGCGAGCAGCGCCACTGCGACCGACCCAACACCGCCGGCGGCGCCGGTGACGATCACGGGACCGTCGGTCGGCGTCACGTGGGCGTCCTCGATCGCCATGATGCAGAGCATCGCCGTGAGCCCTGCCGTGCCGATCGACATGGCAGTGAGCGAACTCATGGCCTCGGGGCGCCTCACGAGCCACTCGGATCGCACCCGTTGGCGCTGCGTGTAACCACCCCAGAATCGTTCGCCGACACCCCATCCCGTCGAGATGACGGCGTCGCCGACTGCGAAGTCGGGTGAGTCACTTGCGACGACGGTTCCTGTGAGGTCGATGCCCGGCACCATCGGATAGCTACGCACGACGCGGCCCTTGCTGGAGAGGGCCAGGCCGTCTTTGTAGTTGAGTGAGGAGTACTCGACGTCGACGGTGACGTCGCCGTCGGGAAGGTCGGCGTCAGTGAGTTGTTCGAGTGCCCCGACGGGGCCGGCGTCGGTCTCGCGAAGGACCAGGGCCGTGAAGGTGTCGGACATCGGAGCATCGTGACACAGTGGGCGGATGCACGACCCCACGCAGCGCGACCTCATGGCACCAATCGTCGACGCATCCTGGCTGCTCGAGCACCTGACCGACGCGGACATCACGATCTGCGAGGTCGGTTCGTCGATGGCCGGAGGTGACCCCGCGGCGAAGTATGCCGAGCAGCACATCAGCGGCGCCCGCTACGTGTCGCTCGACACCGTGCTCGCCGCACCCCCATCGGCGGCCGGGGGTCGCCATCCGCTGCCGACCCCTGACGACTTCGCGCGCCATCTCGGTGCGCTGGGTGTCGACGACGAGGCCACCGTGGTCGCGTACGACCGGCGAGCCGGCGGCGGATTCGCCGGGCGCCTCGTGTGGATGCTGCGGGCGATCGGTCAACCGGCGGCACTGCTCGACGGCGGTCTCGGCGGATGGGACGGCCCGGTCGAGTCCGGACCGGTCGCGGTGGACCCGGTCGAACGCTCCGTGCGCCCATGGCCGTCGAACGCGGTGGCAGACGCCGACGACGTCGTCCAACACATCCGAGCCGGCGGAGTGGTGATCGACAGCCGCGACCCCGCCCGCTACGCCGGTGCCGTCGAGCCGATCGATGCCGTGGCAGGCCACATCCCCGGAGCGATCAACCTCGTCTACACCGACAACCTCGACGCTGACTCGAGCTTCCGTCCCGCCGCAGAACTCGCCGAACGGTTTGCTGTCGTCGCGCCGGACAACGACCCGATCGTCTACTGCGGCTCGGGCGTCACCGCCTGCCACAACGCACTCGTGATGGAACACGTCGGTCTCCCACGCCCGAGGGTGTACATCGGATCGTGGTCGGCGTGGTCGGCCGACCACGACCGGCCGGTCGCCACCGGTCCGACGCCATGAGCGACCCCCAACGGTGACCGGCGGCGAACTCGCCATCGTGCTCGTTGCGGTGATCATCGGATCGATCGCCAAGTCGGTGACGGGCATGGGCCTGCCACTCATCGTGATCCCGATCGCGTCGCTGTTCGTCGACGTCAACGACGCCGTCGTGGTGATGGCACTGCCGAACGTGCTCGCGAATGCCGTACTCGGCGGGCGGGAACGCCACAGCTACCACGAGACACGGGACCTGCCGACCCTTGCCGCGGTCGGCGTCGTCGGTGCGGTCGCCGGCACCATGCTGCTGGTCAACGTCTCGGAGACACCGCTCGTGATCGCCGTGGTCATAGCGATCGTCGGTTACATCGTGTTGTTCTTCGCCCATCCCGAGTTTCGCACCACACCGGCGCAGTCCAAGCGTCTGGCGCCCGTTGTCGGCGGCGTCGGTGGGCTGTTCCAGGGGGCGGTCGGCATCTCGGGTCCGATCGTCGGATCGTGGATCCACAGCTATCGACTCCCGCGCAGCGCACACATCCTGTCGGTCACCTCGCTGTTCTTCATCACCGGCCTGGCCCAGTTGGTGGTGCTCGCGAGTACCGGTGAGCTCGACGGCCGCGTCACCGCCACGCTGCTCGCGTGCATCCCCGTGCTCGCATCGATCCCGTTCGGTACCCGGCTGCGCAACTCGGTCTCGGGTCGCGGATTCGACCTGGCGATCATCGCCATGCTGGGCGTTTCTGCGGCTGCTCTGTGCCTGCAGACGTTCTTGTGAGATAGCGTCAGGGGTAACCACATAGGGGAGCTCGCTGGAACGGCGGGCTGAGAGGGTGACCGCCGTTGCCGACCCACGAACCTGATCCGGATAATGCCGGCGGAGGAACATCGTGAACGAACACATCGTCATCATCACCGGGGCTGCTCCGATCTCGCCCGAGGTCGTCGCCCGCATCCCGCCCGACGCCCTGCTGATCGCCGTCGACGGCGGTCTCGACCATGCGCTGGCTGTCGGGCTCGAACCATCCCGAGTCGTCGGCGACTTCGATTCGGTGACCGACGAAGGCCTCACCTGGGCGGCCCGCAACGCATCGCTCGAACGGCACCCGACCGACAAGGACCGCACCGACACCGAACTCGCACTCGCAGTAGCGGCAACGCTCGACCCCGAGCGGATCACGCTGATCGGCGGAGGCGACCGGCTCGATCACACGATTGCCGGCATCGGTGCACTCGGCGCGCTGAGCGTCACGAGCGTCCCGTTCCTCGACGCGTGGTGGGACGATCAGCACGTCACGGTCGTGCAGGGCCCTGGCTCGGCCACGCTGCACCTTGCGCCAGGTTCGACGCTTTCGCTGCTCGCCCTCCACGGCCCGTGCACCCGAGTGACACTGCGCAGCACCCGATGGGAACTGACAGAGGTCGACATCGATCCGGTCGTCGGCCTCGGTGTGAGCAACGAGGTGCCCGACGGCGACGGCCCAGTCGACGTCGAGGTGACACTGTCGGGTGGCACCCTCACCATCTTCGACGTCCCCGCCGACCCCGAAACGGCCTCACGATGAGCGAACGCACCTCCAGGCGGGGCGTTCGCTCATCGCGGTGGGTTGCACTCGGCGCTGCGGCGGCGCTACTCGTCGCCGCGAGCGCATGCAGCAGCGACGACGACGAAGATCACGGCAGCGAAAGCAACGACTCGGTCGCCGTGGGGCAGCCGCCGATCGCCCCCCCCGAAACCACGGGCGGCGAGACGATCACGCTCGTCACCTACGACTCGTTCCCCGAAGCCGACACGTCGCTCAACGATGCCCTCGCCGCGTTCGCCGACCAGACCGGGATCGACGTCGAGATCCTCGTCGCGGGTGACGCCGGCACGATGCTGTCGAAGGCATCACTCACCGCCGGCAACCCCGAGGGCGACGTGATGTGGGGCGTCGACAACACGCTGCTCTCGCGAGCTGTCACCGATGGGGTGTTCGACCCCTACGTTGCCGCCGGCATCCTCGACGGGTCGGTCACGATCGACGACGCCTTCACCTCGCTCGTCCCGAACGGCGAGGCGGCGCCCGTCGACTACGGCGACGTCTGCGTCAACTACGACATCGGCTGGTTCGCCGAGCGCGGCCTCGAACCGCCGACGACACTGGCCGATCTGGCCGACCCCGCCTACGCCGGCATGCTTGTCGTCGAGAACCCGGCCACGTCGTCACCCGGGCTCGCCTTTCTCCTCGCAACGATCCACGAGTACGGCCTCGAGGGATGGCAGGCGTATTGGAGTGCACTCGGCGCGAACGGTGTCGAGGTCGTCGAGAGCTGGACCCAGGCGTACTACGAACGGTTCACGTGGGCCGGTGGCCCGACGCCGATGGTCGTGAGCTACGGCTCCAGCCCACCGGCGGAAGTGATCTTCGCCGACCCGCCGCGCAACGACTCGCCAACCGGCGTCATCGAGGACACGTGCTTCCGACAGGTCGAGTTCGCCGGCGTGCTGCGCGGCACCGACTCGCCCGACGCGGCCCGCCAACTCGTCGACTTCCTGATCGGCGAGGAGTTCCAGTCAGAGCTTCCGCTCAACCTGTTCGTCTACCCGACCAATCAGGCGGTCGACCTGCCGCAGGAGTTCGTCGACTTTGCCGTCGTGCCTGAGGTGTCGCGTTCGCTCGACCCAGCGGTGATCGACGCCAACCGCTCCATCTGGATCGACGAGTGGACGGAGCTGGTGCTCGGGTGAACCGCCTGCCGCGGTGGCTCGTCGCGGCGCTCGCGATCGTGCCGGTGGTGGCCCTCGCTGTCTTCTACGTCTGGCCGTTCACGACGCTGGTCGTCGAGGCGCTCAGCGGAACTGCGATCGCCGACACCCTGGGTCGACCGCAGACGTGGGAGGTCGTGTGGTTCACGCTGTGGCAAGCGGTGGTGTCGACCGCCGTCACGATCACCGTGGGCCTGGTGCCGGCCTACCTCGTGGCGCGATTTGCGTTCCGCGGCCGCAGTCTCCTCGTGGGCTTGCTCACAGCCACGTTCGTCCTTCCCACCGTGGTCATGGGCGCCGCCTTCCTGGCGTTGCTCCCCGACTCACTCGACCGCACCGTCTGGGCGGTGATCGGCGCGCACGTCGCGTTCAATGTCGCTGTCGTGGTGCGAGTCGTCGGGTCGCTGTGGGAGCACCTGCCGACCGACATGGAGTACGCCGCCGCGACGCTCGGTGCGTCACGGTGGCACGTCGTCACCCGGGTCTCGCTGCCACTCGTCCGGCCGGCGATCACCGCCGCGGCCACGATCGTCTTCCTGTTCTCGTTCACCTCGTTCGGCGTCATTCGCATTCTCGGCGCGCCAGGCACGCGCACGATCGAGGTCGAGGTGTGGCGCCGCGCCACGCAACTCGGCGATATCGGAGGGGCCACGGTGCTCGCCTTGCTGCAGCTGACCCTGCTCGCCGTCGTCCTCACGTGGTCGACGATCGCCCAGCGAACGCACAGCCGTGCGTTGGCGTTACGGCCGGTCGCACCCCTCCGTCGGGCGCGGACACGCGCCGAGCGATCGTTCGTCTCCATCGCCGCCTGGATGACGGCCCTGATCGCGCTCGTGCCACTGACCGCCCTCGTAGTGCGCTCGTTCTCGACGCCCGATGGCTGGTCGACGAACGCCTGGACGAACCTCGGGCGAACCGACGTGCGGCCGGGCCTGCGCGTTGGCATCGACCCGGTTGATGCCATCGTGAACTCGCTCATCAACGCGGCATGGGCAACGCTGTTCGCTGTCGTCATCGGCGGCGTGGCCAGCCTGGCGATCACGGCGGCGAAGCGCCACGGCCGGTTGATCGACGGTGGACTCATGCTCCCGCTCGGCACGTCGGCCGTCACGATCGGCCTCGGCATGCTCATCACCTTCGACGTTGCGCCCGTCGATTGGCGGGCGTCGTGGTGGCTGGTGCCGGTCGGCCATGCGCTGGTCGCCGTTCCGTTCGTCGTGCGCGTCTGCGTCGGAGTGCTGCGCTCGGTCGACCCGGCGATGACCGATGCGGCGGCCACCCTCGGAGCCCCACCCGTGCGGGCGTGGCGAGCGACCGTCGTGCCGTACCTGTGGCGACCGCTGGGTGTCGGCGCCGCCCTCGCGGCGGCGATCTCGCTCGGCGAATTCGGGGCGACGAGCTTCCTCTCACGTTCGGGGGGCGAGACCCTGCCGATCGCCATCGAGCAACTGCTGGGCCGCACGGGCACGACCCTGCAGGCGCAGGGGTACGTGCTCGCCACGATGCTCGCGGCAGTGACCGTTGTGTTGGTCGTGGTCATCGAACAGGCGCAGTCGAGCCGCGATCGCGCGGTCGGCACATGAGCGACCTCGAGGTGCGTGACGTTCGAGTCGCGTTCGGTGATGTCGTGGTGCTCGATGGTGTCTCGCTCCACGTCGCGAGCGGGGAAACCGTCGCACTGCTCGGCCCGTCGGGAAGCGGCAAGAGCACACTCCTGCGTGTGATCGCCGGCATTGTCGCGCCCGACGCCGGCATTGTCGTGGTCGACGGAATCGACGTGACCCACGTCGCGACGCACCGGCGCGGCGTCGGCATGGTCTTCCAGGACAACCAGCTGTTCCCGCACCTGTCGACGCTCGACAACGTCACGTTCGGGCCGAAGCTGGCCGGCGCGTCGAAGGACGAACGCAACGAACTCGGACGTATGTGGCTCGACCGTGTCGGCTTGGCCGGGTTCGACAATCGGAGCGTCACGGAGCTGTCGGGTGGCGAGGCCAAGCGGGTTGCTCTCGCCCGCACCCTTGCCGCGCAACCGAGCGTCGTGCTGCTCGACGAGCCCCTCACCGGCCTCGATCGCGAACTCCACGATCGCTTGGCAATCGACCTCGCCGAACTCCTGAAGCCGATCACCACGCTCCTCGTCACCCACGACCGCGACGAGGCCGCCGTGGTCGCCGACCGGATTGTCGCCCTCGCCGATCTCTGACGTTCCCCTGCGCTCGTCGGGACGCCCACTGCGCACGTGATGAATGCGAACGAATTGCGCCAACGGGCACGCCACCTCCGCGATCTCGCGAGCTCGATCGAGGCACTGCCGGTGATGAGCCTCGAGGGCTACGCCGCCGACGACACCTGGCGCGGGCCGCGACCGATGCTGTGCCGATCGATGCTCGGGAGGAACCAACAACAGTTGCATGCAGCCGCTGACGATCTGCGCTCCCACGCCCACCTCTTCGAGCAGCGCGCCGCCGGGCTCGACGCGATCGCCGTCGCCTCGGTCGGCCTGGTCGGCTGAGGGTCGAAAACATGGATATCGGCTACGACCCCCAGCGTGTGCGAGCACTCTCCCATCGCACCACCGACGCGATCAACGGACTGCACTCGATCCACTCCGACGATCCCGCTGCCGCTGCCGCATTGCGAACCGTCAGGCTCACCCGACGCAACCTCGAAGACCACTGGATGCCGACGCTGCTCCGGATCGTTGGCAGCGACGCCATGGTGTCGTGGACCGCGCTCGACCGGACGGTCGGCTGGTGGACCGCGATGTCACCGCTCACCGACGATGTACTGCTCGGGTACGTCACGTGGGCCAACCAGTTGCTACCCGACCCGTTGCAACTCGAAACGCTTGGACTCGACGCACCCGGACTCGACGCGCCTGGCCTCGACAAGCTCGACCTCGACGTTCTGGCTCGCGAGCTCGCCCTGCGAGTCAGACGTGATCCGGACTTCGCCGATCGACTGCTTGGCCTGGCCCCCACCGCGCCGATCATCGGACAGCTGACCGGTCGTGCCGACTTCCCGTCGACGTTCCTTGCCGACGTCGTCACGACGATGATGTGGCCACGCGTCCCGCAGACCACTGTCGATCTCGCCGAGTACGCAGCCTCGTTGTCGATCGCGATGGCCGGCCTCCTCCACGACCCAACTGCATGCCTCGACCTCCTCCTGGATCCTGCGGTGCTCTACGGAATCGCAAGTTGGGAGGCGCTCGACGCCGACATCGTCAGAGAGTTCACGCTTGCGGGTCTGTACGACGCAGTCGCTGCCGATCCCGGCCGGCTCGGCGACGGCTATGAGGTGATCGCGAACCTCACGACGATCACCAATGGTCCCCACAACAATGAATTGACTCCCGGACTGGCTGTCGGCGTCGCCGGATCGATGGCCGGCTATCTCCCGACGCTGGCGCCCGCCCTCAACTTCGAGGCCAACACCAGGTCGGTCGTGATCGTTGATGACGTGGAGATCGACCTCGGCACCTACGACGAACTGGTCGGCCTCTTCGGCGCTGTTCTGCGCTACGACTCAGCACAGACGGCACTCGGCCCCGCGGTGAGCGAGTACGCCACACAGACCGTCACTGACCTGGGCGCGGATGTGGGATCGCTCACCGGGGTCGAGCACGTGGCTGATTTTGCCGATCTTCTCGTCGATGCCACCCGCGCGAAGCAAACCAGCCTGATGGCCGAAGCCGCCACCGAAGAAGGGCAACGGCGCCAGCTCGCGGGAGCACTCGGATTCGGACTGTCGGCGGTCGCCACGGTGGTCGGCGGCCCGGCCGTGACCCCGGTCGTGAGGTCCGTCGTGCGGTCGGTCGTCTCGGCCGCCGTGGAACTCGGCACGGAACTCGTGGCGAACGTCGAGCCCGAGACGATGACCGACGGCATGTTCGGCCCGACGACCTACAACCTGATCACCATGGCAGCCGTGGCCGTCGTCGTGAACGACCCGAACGTTCGACGCGAGTTGGGAATGGGCTCGATCAACCCTCGCCAGCTCGAGGAGATGGCCCGGCGCCTCGATGACATCGCCGAGGAGTCCGGCCTCGACGACCGCGTCACCAAGGTTCGCAAATTCGAGCAATGGATCGCCACCGAGGTACCGGTGCTCGACGCTCACCTCAACACCATCAAGACGATGCCCGGAATGGATGCTCTCAAGGAGGGCGCCTGACCCCATCGAGTGTTTGTGTGAGCGACAACGTTCACACTCGACGTTGTCGCTCGCACAGAACCGCTATCCGACGGGGAGTGGTCGGTCGAGATCGTGGCAGGCTGTGGGCATGCAACTTGGGATGATCGGGCTCGGCCGGATGGGCGCCAACATGGTGCGACGGCTCCACCAGGACGGACATGGATGCGTCGTTCACGACGTCGATGACGGAGCGATTGGTGCCCTCGAAGCGGAACTCGGCGTGGTCGGCGCTCGCTCGCTCGCGGAGATGGTCGCCGCGCTCGAACCACCACGGGCGATCTGGATCATGGTGCCCGCCGCGTTCGTCGGGTCGACGGTCGACGCGCTCGCTCCCCTGCTCGATCCCGGCGACACGATCATCGACGGCGGAAACTCGTGGTACCGCCACGACGTCGACCGCTCCGAGGCGCTTTCTTCAGGCGGTGTCAACTACCTCGACGTCGGCACGAGTGGTGGAGTGTTCGGCCTCGAACGCGGGTACTGCCTGATGATCGGCGGTCCCGATGCCGCCGTCGAACACCTGACCCCGATCTTCGAAACGCTCGCGCCCGGCATCGGCGACACAGAACGGACACCTGGGCGCACCGACGCCGAAGCATCGGAGGAGCACGGCTGGCTGCACTGCGGGCCGAGCGGCGCCGGACACTTCGTGAAGATGGTCCACAACGGCATCGAGTACGGGCTGATGGCCGCGTACGCCGAGGGCCTCAACGTGCTCGCCAAGGCCAACATCGGCGCCCTCGATCATGCCGTCGATGCGGAGACTGCACCGCTCGACGCGGCGTCGTACTACCAATACGACCTCGACCTCGCGAAGATCACCGAGGTGTGGCGGCGGGGGTCGGTGATCAGTTCGTGGCTGCTGGATCTCACTGCACAGGCATTCCATGCCGATCCCGAGCTCAGCGCCTACACCGGTGTGGTGAGCGACTCGGGCGAGGGGCGTTGGACGATCAACGCGGCCATCGACGAAGGCGTGCCGGTCCCCGTCCTGTCTGCCGCGCTGTACCAACGGTTCTCGTCGCGGGGCCGCTCCGATGTGGCCGACCAGGTGCTGTCGGCGATGCGCGCCGGCTTCGGCGGCCACATCGAGCAGCGGGACGCCACACGATGACAAAGACACCGGCCACCAGCGCACCGATGCCGGCCATGCACGTCGACACTTCGCGCATGCAGACCAACCAGCCCGACGCCGATGCGCTCGTGCTGTTCGGCGCAACCGGCGATCTCGCCGTGCGCAAGTTGTTCCCGGCGCTGTACCGCCTCGAACGGGCGGGCGTGCTCAAGGTGCCCGTGATCGGTGTCGCCCGCAGCGAATGGACCGACGACGACTTTCGCACCCACGCTCGCGAGTCGATCGCCGAACACATCGACGACCCCGATCAGGCTGTCGTCGACGCGCTCTGCGCGCGGCTCGATCTCGTGCAGGGTGACTACTCCGACGAGAACACGTGGAACGAGCTCCGTGCGACCCTCGACCGGCACAACTCACTCGTCGCGGTGTTCTACATGGCCATCCCGCCGACCATGTTCCCCACCGTTGCGACGAAGCTCGCCTCCGTCGGCCTGAACCAACGGGGTCGGATCGTCGTCGAGAAGCCGTTCGGACGCGACCTGCAGTCGGCAATCGAACTGAACAAGACGCTCCACGACGTCTTCAGCGAGGACCACATCTTTCGGATCGATCACTATCTGGGCAAGGAGGCGGTGGAGGATCTCCTCGTCTTCCGTTTCGCCAACACGCTGCTCGAACCGGTGTGGAACCGCAACTACGTCCGCAGTGTGCAGGTGACGATGTCGGAGACCCTCGACGTGGAGGGGCGCGGCTCGTTCTACGAGGGAGTCGGCGCGATCCGCGACGTGCTGCAGAATCACATGCTGCAGGTGGTGTCGCTGTTGGCGATGGAACCACCGGCCGGCGCCGACTCGGGCTTCCTGCAGGACGAGAAGGCCAAGGTGATCGCGGCGATGCGACCGATCGACACCGACGCCCTCGTGCGCGGACAGTACGTCGGTTACCGCGACGAGCCCGGCGTCGACCCGAACTCCAATGTCGAGACATTCGCTGCCGTGCGTCTCGAAATCGACTCGTGGCGATGGGCCGGCGTGCCGTGGTACATCCGAGTCGGCAAGGCAATGAAGCAGAGCGCGACCGAGGCGGTGCTCGAGTTGCGTGAGCCGCCGCGCATGCTGTTCGACGAGTCCGGCGGGCCACCCCCGGGCCGCAACCTGATACGCCTCCGGCTCGGCAAGAACGACGGTGTCACGTTCGCGCTGCAGGCGAAGACGCCGGGCCCCGACCTCGACAGCCAGGAGGTCGACGTCGACGTCGACTTCGCCGCCGCGCTCGGCGAACGCCAGGACGCGTACGAGCGACTGATCGGCGATGCACTCATCGGGTCGCTGCGACGCTTCGCCCGCCAAGACATCGTCGAGGGCACGTGGCGTGTCGTGCAGCCGGCACTCGACCATCTCGGCGATGTGGTCCCCTACTTCCGCGGATCGTGGGGACCCGCCGACGCCGACGACATCCTCCTCGACGGCGACCACTGGTTCCAGCCGAGCCCGTCATGACCGACCACCGAATCCTGATCACTGCGGGCAGCGTCCGGCGCACATCGTTCAACTCCATCCTGGCCCGGGCGGTCGCCGACGAATTGGCGCGCCGAGATCGCGAGCATCTGGTGGTGAGCCTCGCCGACCACGACATGCCGATCTACCACGGCGACCACGAGGACGAACACGGAGTGCCGACGACCGCGCACGAACTCGCTACGCTGCTGCGCTACTCCGGCGGCCTCCTGATCGCGAGCCCCGAGTACAACGGTTCGTTCAGCCCGCTGCTGAAGAACTCGATCGATTGGGTGACCCGAGTCGACATGGGTGTGCTGCGCGACACGCTCGTCGGCCTCATGGCGGCCTCGCCCGGCCGGGGTGGCGGCGCACGAGGACTGGCGATGGTCCGCACCTGGTTCGAGAACATGCGCCTCACCGTGGCGACCGACGACCTCTCTATCCCACAGGTGAACGAGCACGTCACCGGCAAACCGAACTCGATGGCGTTCGACGTCGAGACCAGGGCTGCCATCGCTGCCTGGGTCGACGCCTACCTGGTCGAGTTCGACGAGTACTGCACCGGTCGCCCGGCGACCTGATGGTTACATCTGGGGTCTGACCCCAGATGTAACACTGCGGGCGCACCATGTGGATTCCCATCACACTCGCCGCGGCGACATTTCAGATCCTGCGCACGTCACAGCAGCATCAGATGCGGTCGGTGCTGTCGGTCAACGGGGCCGGCTTCGTGCGATACGCGTACGGGTTTCCGCTGGCACTCATCGTTGCGTTCGTGACGTTCGGGATCGTCGGCGCTCCGATCCCGTCGATTCCCGCTCGGTTCTGGACGATCATCGCTGGAGCCGGGGTCGTCCAGATCCTCGGCACTGTGGCGCTGCTGCGGGCGTTCGACCTTCGCGACTTCGCCATCGGGACCGTGTACGCCAAGACCGAGGTCATCCTCGTCGCAATCGTGTCAACGGTCGCTCTCGGTGAACCGCTGGAACCGCTCGGGTGGGTCGCCGCACTCATCTGCATGGCGGGCGTGGCGTGGCTCGCCGCACCCGATCGACTGCGTGACATTCTCGGCAGCGCCCGTGACCCCGCCGCACTGATGGGCGTCGCTGCTGCCGGATGCTTCGCACTGGCCGCCGTCGGCATCCGAGGTGCGTCGACATCGCTCGACGGACCCACCTGGAATCGGGCACTGCTCACCCTCACCGTGATGCTCGGCATCCAGACGCTCGTCAACGCGAGCCAGCTCGCAGTGACCGATCGATCCGAATTGACGAACGTCGCACGAGCCTGGAGGTTCGCTCTGCCCGTCGGCGTGCTCAGCCTGTGCGGCTCGATCGGTTGGGCGGTCGCCGTCACGCTCACCAACGCAGCGAAGGTGCGCACGCTCGGACAGGTGGAGATCGTCATCGCCTTCGCCATCTCGGCGTGGGTACTACACGAGCAACACAGCAGAGCGGAGTACACCGCCAGCGCATTGGTTCTGGTCGGAGTCGTCGGCGTCGTCGTGTTCGGTTGACGGCGGGCTCACGCTTTGGTGTAGCCGCCGACGTCGACGAGCAGATGCGCCGGGGCCGACGTGAACACACACACTTTGCCCCCTGCACCGACCTTGGCCACCACAGAGTTCGGGATCGTCTGGCCGGCCGAAAAGTTCAGGTTCGAAGCGTCCGGTGCGCCGGCACCGCACGGGAACACTGTCATGTACCCGGCCGCGAGCGCACCGACTGCGGTCACGTTGAGCACGACGGTCGGCGAACCGGCAGGAACGGCGCCGCTGCCGTAGACGTCGATTTCGGTGACGGAGCCTGCCGCACGCACCTGGCCGCTTGGGCGGGAGTCGTACAGGCGACGAGGAGTCAGGCCGGAATAGCCGGAGGCGCCAGAGATGTAGCCGCCGACATCGACCAGCAGCCCCGCAGATCCGCTCGTGAACACACACACTTTGCCCGCAGCATCCAGCTTGGCGATCACTGAATTCGCGATGGTGGCACCGACCGGGAAGTTCAAGTTCGACGCGTCTGGCGGTGCAGTCCCGCACGGGAACACCGTCATGTAACCGGGCACTGACGCGTTGAGCGCTGTCACGTTCAGCACTGCCGTCGTGGCATCAGCGGGAACGCCGCCCCTTCCGGCAACCTGCACAACCGTCACCGACCCATCAGGACGCGGGCCGTCACCCGTTCGGGAGTCGTACAAGCGCGACGGGTCGAGAGGATCGACGGCTGAGCCGGCCGGGAGACTGCCGTTGACGTCGACGAGAAGATCAACCTGCGCAGATGTGAACACGCACACCTTGCCACCGGCCCCCACCTTGGCGATGACAGAGTTCGGGATGGTCTGGCCGGCCGCATAGTTCAAGTTCGAGGCGTCTGGCAGTGCAGACCCGCACGGGAACACCGTCAGGAATCCGGGCGCTCTCGCGTTGACGGCGGTCACGTTGAGAACGACACCTTCGGCGTCACTCGGCACGCCCGCTCGACCGGTCACGGCGACTTCGGTGACCGAACCCGCCGGACGACCGCCAGGCGTCGAGCGTGAGTCGTAGACGCGAGCCGGGTCGACCGTCATGATCGGCGCCACGCTCGCTGAAGGAGTGGATGACGACGACGGCGGCGGCGTAGTTGGCGTGGTTGGCGTAGTTGGCGTGGTTGGCGTCGGCGTGGTTGGCGGCGGCGTATACGGCGGCGGTACGTAGATGATCGGCGGCAACAAGATGATCGGCGGCAACAAGATGACCGGCAGCGGTGGCACCGACACGCTCACTGACGCAGACGCCGTGCCTGCTCCAACGGCGTTCACTGCGCGGAGCCGCACGTTGTACGTCGTGCCGGCGGCGAGCCCGGTGACCGTCACCGGGCTGGTGGTGTCGGCCGGCGACAACGAGGTCCACGCGCCTGAGTTCAACGAGTACTGGTAGTTCGTGATCGTCGAGCCGCCATTCGACCCCGGCGTGAACGAAATCGTTGCACTGGCGTTGCCCGCTGCGGCCGACAACCCGGTCGGCGCCGCCGGAGCGGACGGCGGCGGCGTGGAAGGCGGCGGCGATACGACCAGGAGGGTCGTGGTCGCGAGGGTCGGGTTCGGGAGCGAAATGCGCCCGTACGGGGTGTTCGTCTGGATGGACCCCACCTGCATGTTCCCTGCGGTGCCGCTCATCGCCTGCGTCGCCTTCACCGGGAACCAGAAGTGGATTCGCTCGTTGATGCCCGAACTCACTGGAGGGAACATGGCGTACCCGCCGGACATGTACGGCGCTGCGCACTCGAACATCGTCCTCGTCTCGAAGTTGTTGAGGTCGCTAATTTCGCAATACACGTCGTTCGCCACCGTTGGGCTCACCAGCTCCAGCCCGGCGGGCATCAGCACCCGCATTTGGTATGTCGCACTCCACCAGTTGGCTACCTCGGTGTAGATGTGCACGTAGAACACGTCGCCCACGCTCGGCGCAATGAGCGGCGTGGTCGACTTCCCCTGCCACTCGACTGCGTTGATGTACACGGGGTACTGGAACCCCCCGCTTTCGTAAATGCTGATGTTGCTCAGTGTGAGCCCGGTCCACCGTCCGTCGTGGAAGCCCGACGGGGCCGCATCGGCTGTCGGCACGGGCCCAGCCGGAATCAACAACGCCGACATGACGACTGCCGTTGCAACAACGAGGTGCGCTACTCGAACGTGCCACTTACTCAACTGATGCTCCCTTGCGTCGGTCGACCCGCCCAATTAACCACGACCAGCACCGTACGGTGAGATCTCCGGCCCACACATCGGGAAAATCCCCTAATTTCGACTGGACCCGGTAGGCATCGGACCCGAGAACTACTGTTTGGTCGTGTCGACGGGATCGTCAGCCCGCCAACAGGTGGCCGCTCAATTACGCCAACGGTTGAATCAGTCGCGAGCAGGCGCAGCCGGCGCAATCATGCTCATCGGCGAGCCCGGCATCGGGAAGTCCACCCTCCTCGCCGAAGCCTCTGGCGACCTCGACGACGCACTTGTTCTCCGTGCTGCCGGCGCCGAGCAGGAGATGGACCTTCCCTTGGCGCTGCTGATCCAACTGCTCCTCCCCGTGCGTCATCTGTTCGACCTCGTGAGCGACCGCAACCGGCGTGTGCTCGTTGCTGCCATCGAAGACGGTGACCCGTCGTCACCGGTCACACTCGGCCTGGCCGTGCTCGACCTGCTGGGTGCGCTCGCCGAACGTGAGTCGTTGACAGTCCTCGTGCTCGACGACGCGCAATGGAGCGACGAACTCTCCGCAGCCACCCTGCAATTCGCCATCCGCCGCCTGACCAACGAACGGGTCGCCACGCTGCTGGCGGCAAGATCGGGCATGACAACGCTGTTCAACGACGTGACGAAGGTCGCGGTGAGCGGGGTCGACACCGAAGTCTGTCGATCGATTCTGTCGGTCGGCGGCGCCGTCACCATGGAGGTTGCGAGCCGCGCCCGGGAAGTCTGCGGCGGGAACCCCTTCGTCCTCGGGCAACTCGGGGCGATCCTGACCCCGCAGCAGCGAGCAGGCATCGATCCTCTGCCCGACATCATGCCGACGGGATCGGCACTCTCTGCGCTGTTGCAGCAACGCATCGACACACTCGCCGAATCGACGCGCGTGGCGCTTGCCGTGCTCGCAGCGGCCGGTTCGGCAGATCGCCGATCGGTGACCGACGCGTGGGCCGGACTCGGAGTGTCGTCAATCGACTTACTCGGCGCAGAGCGCGCCGACCTGATCGCGCCGGGCCCCGACGGATACCAATTCACCCATCCGCTCATGCGGTCAGCCGTGCTCAGCGGGGTGGAGCCCCACCTGAAGCGGACGGCCCACCGCGCCGTGGCCGATGCGCTTCCCGCAAGCAGCGTGGAGCGCCGAGCCCACCATCTCGATCTCGCAGCGGACGGCCCGGATCCGGCAGTCGCCGAGGTACTCGAGGCGACCGCTGTGCGAGCGGGCGAACAGGGCGCGCACGAGGTCGCGGCCATTGCATGGGAGCGCGCCGCCCGTCATTCGATGTCGCCGACCGACACGGCGCGGCGGCTCGGTGAAGCAGGCAACTCGTGCTGGAAGGCGCATCGACCCGAACAGGGCATCCCGCTGAGCCAGGAGGCTGTGGCGATGATCGATCACGGCCCCGCTCGAGCGATGATCGTGTTCGGGTTGGGCGACATGGTCGCTTTCTGGACCGACACACGTGCCGGCGTTCAGATGATCGTCGACGAGGCGCACACGGTCCAACGGGAGTCTCCGGCACTCGCAGCATCAATGATGTGTCAGGCCGGAAACTTTGCTGCGCTCGGCGGCGATGCCCGCCGAGGGGTCGAGTACGCCAGACTCGGCGAGACCTTCGCGGAGCGAGCCGACCCCATCACACAGATCGGCTGCCGTGCGATCAACACGCACCTCCGGCTGATCCACGGTGATGCACTCGATCTGAGAACAGAGCTCGACGAACTCGACGTTCTCGGCGCATTGATCGACCCGAACGCGTCCGATGATCTGGTGCAGCTTGGCCAACTGATCGTCTTCGACCTGATGACGCTCGGCCGATGGGACGCGGCCGACGACCTCGCAACACGTGTGATCATCCAGGCTCGAGCCACCGGATTTCGCGGCATCGAGTCGTTCGTTCATGGCCTTCGAGGCGAGGTTGCATGGCGCCGTGGACGCTGGATCGAAGCGCGCGCCGAGGCGCTGTTCGAGGTGCAGTTCTACGAAGGACGTGAAGACCCCGGTGGTTCGTTCGCCCACGCCACCCTCGCCCGCGTCGAGGCCGCGATGGGTCTGATCGACGACAGCACGAGAAACGCCGGCCTGGTCGTCGACAGGGGTGCCAAGCTCGGCATGGGCGTGCTGGAAGCCTGGGGTCTCCAAGCCCGTGGCCTCGCTGCGCTGGCCAGCGGTGATTCCGCAGCTGCGGTGATCGATCTCGAGCGGATCTGGGAGATCTGCCAGCAGGGCGAAATCGGCGAACCGGGACCCCTGTGGTGGCACGGTGACCTCATCGAGGCGTTCTGGCGCGCCGATCGAATGATGGATGCTCGTCGCTTCGTCGAGTATCTACGCGGCCGATCCGTCGAAACGGGGAGCCCGTGGGCGGCAGCCATGGTCTTGAGAGGTGACGGGATTCTCGACCGCAACCCGACTGATCTCCTCGAGTCAGCGCAGTGCCTCGACGAGATGAACGCACCGTTCGAGGCGGCACGCAGCCGCGCGCTGATCGGTGAGGTCGCCTCGCCCAGAACGTTCGAACACGCCCTGTTCGGAGCGTTCGATGCGTTCGTTGCGCTGGGCGCTCATCCGTGGATCGAACGGACCGCCGTGACCCTCGGTCGACAGGCCCCGACCGTTCAGAGCCCACTCGACCTCCTGACGAAGGCGGAGCTGCGGGTAGCTGCAGCGGTCTCCAGGGGGCTCAGTAACCGCGACGCCGCCGACAACCTCTTTCTCAGCCCCAAGACGGTCGATTCCCACCTGCAGCGCATCTACCGCAAGCTCAACGTCAGCACCCGCACCGAACTCGCGATCCTGGTCAGCGGAGGATCTCGCATCGAACCAGCCGTTGACCGCGCCGGGTGAGACCGCAGTCGACGAACGCGGCTGCACCTGGCTGACGTCGTCACTACTGTTTGGGCATGCGTGGACTCGTGGTGCCCGATGCGAGCGAAGACTTTGCCGCCGATCCGGTCGAACTGTTCTTCGACCTCGCGTTCGTCTTCGCCTTCTCGCAGTTGGTCGGGCTCCTCATCTCGACGCCCACGTGGAACTCGGTCGGCCAGGCGACGCTGATCTTTCTGATGCTGTGGCTGCCGTGGACCCAGTTCGCTTGGTCGGCCAACGCCGTGCCCGGCAACTCACGAACCGTGCGATTGCTGTTCCTCGTGGCGACCGCGGCGAGCGTGCCGATGGCCGCCTCGGTGCAAACGGCGTTCGACCAGAGCGGCCCCCTGTTCGCCATCCCGCTCGCCGTGATCTTCCTGATGGGGATTGCCCTGATGGTCGTCGGTCTCCCCAGCGACTCGCAGGTGTTCCGATCGGCGATCACCTATGGAGCGCCGACCCTGGTGGCGATGGCGGCGGTTGTGATCGGAGGGTTCCTCGATGGCGATGCCCGAGTCGTCGCGTGGATCATGGGAGTCCTGATCGTGATCTACTCGACCATTCGGGCCGGGAGCAGCGAGTGGATCATCCGCGCCGGTCACATCGCCGAACGCCACGCACTGATCCTCATCGTTGCGCTCGGCGAGGTCATCGTTGCGATCGGCAACTCCGTGGTCATTCCGCTCGACGAGGACGGCGGCTTCCCGGCTCAGGCCGTGGTGGCGCTCGTCGCGGCCGGTGTCTTCGCCGGCCTGCTCTGGTGGGCCTACTTCGACCGGGTGCAACCGGCGTTCGAGCACCGCATGGAGGAGACCTCGCCGGCCGAGCGCGGCAAGTTCGCGCGTGACGTCTACACGTACGCCCATGCACCGATCGTCGCCGGCGTGATCCTGTCGGCAGTGGCGATGGAGGAGATGGCGCTCCACCCGACCGACCCGCTGCCGGCGGCGTTCAGAGCCATGGGTGCTGCGGGCATCCTGCTCTACTTCGGTGGGGTGGGCATCGGGGTGTATCGCTCGTTCGCAACGATCGCCCGCGAGAGGTTCATCGCCGTTGGGGTGATCATCGTGCTGATGGGTGTCGGCGGTGACATCAACGGCGTCGTCCTGCTCGTTGGCATCGATCTGATCCTGCTCGCCACCTTGATCTTCGAGCACCGCCGCATCGAGGGCAGGCCATCCAGCCCGGGCGATGCCTCAGTGCACAGCGCGTCAGCCCATGGCCCGTCAGTCGACGATGGTTGGGTCGATGGCGAGGCTGCGCAGTAGCCACTGGAACATGCGCCAGCCCGTTGCGGCGGGCGCCATCGACTCGGCCGCAATCGCGGCTGCCTCATCCGAGATCGCCTTGCCGTCCGGTGCTTTCACGTGCACCTCGGCGACACGCTCGGCAAGGACGAACCAGCCGACTGCCTCCTCGACCGATCCGCCGACGGTGATCACACCGTGATTGCGCAGGATGCACAATTTGGTACCGCCGAGGGCCGACGCGATCCGCTTGCCGCCGTCGTACGACAGCACCTCGACCTCTTCGTCGTCGAACAACGCCTGATCGAAGACGAAGGCACACGATTCCTGGCTGATCGCTCGGAAGGGCTCGACGTTCGCCGACCACGGTGTGCCGAATGCGGTGTGGGTATGAGCGGCACTCACGGCATCGGGACGGGCGGCGAGGACCGGGGCGTGAATGTTGTAGCCCGCCGTGTTCACAGCACCGGTCGGGTTGCCGTCGGCATCCATGACCCTGCCATCGGGGCCGACGAGCACCAGTTGATCGACCGTGGCGGCCCCGAACGGCACGCCCCAGTCGAGCAGCCAGAAGTGGTCGGTCAGGATCGGGTCACGCGCCGACACGTGGCCGTCGCCGAGCTGTCCCCAGCGCATCGCGCCGAAGATGCGGTAGCCCAGCGCGCACATCCGCTTGCGGTGCACGCGTTCCGCTTCAAGTGTTCGAACCGCATCGAACGGTTCGACTCCGGGAAACGTCGGATATGGCGACTCGCTCATGGCCTGATCGTAGATCCTTTGCCCATTCTCGGTTTGCGTTACAGTTTGGTTGGGACGGGCCAACGGAACTGTCACACAAACCGGGTTCTTGCGGGGGTAACCAGCTCCCGCACCGGGACCACGCAGCTAGCCTCGCTGCGATGGCACGGCTGATCGGCAACCTGCGCTACCTCGTCATCGTTGCCGTTTTCGGCATCGCGATCCAGGCGATCGCCACTTACGGCTGGGCTGCGTGGATCACTGTCGACTTCGTCTACGACCTTCTCAGCAGCAGCGCATGGCAGCAGGATGACACCATCGTCGAACTCCTCCAGGTGCTCGACCTGTACCTGATCGGCACGGTGCTGATCATCACTGCGATCGGGCTCTACGAGTTGTTCATCAGCGAGGTGCAGTTGCCCGCGTGGTTGGTCATTCGGAGTCTGTCCGACCTGAAGACAAAGATCGTCGAGGTCATCGTGCTGGTGATCGGCATCAAGTTCGTGGAGAAGCTGGTGACGGCGAAGGAGCCGATCGACGTGCTGTGGTACGGCCTCGGATCGGCTGCGGTGATGGCCGTCCTGATCGGCTGGAACACCCTGAAGTCCGCCAAATAGCCCCAAAAACACGGTTTGCGTGACAGTTCGGTTGGCCCGTCCCAACCAAACTGTTACGCAAACCGGTTTTCTAGGGGTTGGGGTCACTCAGCGGGGAAGCCGCGACGAGGAACCACTACGACGGTGCCGTCGTCGGCGTCGACCTCGACGGTGACGCACACGTGGAACACCTCACCGAGTCGCTCGGCCGTCAGCACCTCGCTCGCTGGGCCGGTCGCCACGATGCTGCCCCGGTCGAGCATCACCAACCGATCGGTGTAGATCCCCGCCAGGGTCAGGTCATGCATCGCCGAGATCACGGTGAGGCCGCTGTGCTGGCGAAGTTCGGTCACCAGCTCCAACGCCTGCTGCTGGTGGCCGATGTCGAGCGCCGATGTCGGTTCGTCAAGCAGTAGCACTGGGGCCTGCTGGGCGAGAGCACGGGCAATCACCACCCGTTGACGTTCGCCACCGCTCAACGACCCGAGCATCCGGTCGGTGAACTCATCCAGCCGCAACCGATCGATCACTTCGGTGGCAATCGCATGGTCGTGGCCGGTCTCTGTGCCGAAGTAGCTGACGTACGGGGTGCGGCCGAGCAGGACATAGTCGCCGACCGTCATGTCGTTCGGGATGAGCGGCTCCTGCGGCACGTACGCAATGAGCTGCGCCCGCTCGCGTGCGTGCAGGCCACCGAGCGCCACCCCGTCGACCGCCACGGTCCCCGTCGAGGCGATGAGACCGACCGCCGCCCGCAAGAGCGAAGACTTGCCGGCACCGTTGGGACCGATGAGGCCGAGCCACTCGCCCGACTGCACCTGCGCCGTGAACGGAGCGACGACTTCACGTTTGCCATACGCCACAGCGACCTGGTCGAACGTGATCGAACTCATCCGGCCACCCGCTTGGTCCGCAACAGGTAGATGAAGAACGGGGCACCGATCAGCGCCGTGAGTACCCCGATGGGGGTCTCCGCCGGGCTGGCGATCGTCCGCCCGAGCACGTCGGCGAGGATGAGGAACGCAGCGCCGAGCATCAACGACAGCGGGAGCAGGCGCCGGTATCCCGCCCCGGCAACCAGCCGGATCACGTGCGGCACGACCAGCCCGACGAAGCCGATGAGCCCACTCACCGACACCACCGCCGCCGTTCCGAGCGTGGCCGCAACCACGATCACCAGCCGGGTTCGCGCCACCGACACGCCGAGCGTCGCTGCTTCCACATCGCCCACGCGGAACACATCGAGGTGGCGTCGGTGCAGCATCAGCACGATGCAACTCACGACCACATACGGCACGACCAGCCGAACGTCGGTCCATGTCGCTCCCGACAATCGTCCGAGGATCCACTGGAAGACCTCGCGGACCAGCTCGGAGTTGCGTTGCAGGATGAACGTCTGGACCGCCGTCACGAACGACACGACCGCCACGCCGGCGAGCACCAGTGTCACCCCCGAACGCGACCCGCCGACGGACGCGCCGACTGCGTAGGTGACCGCCACGGTCAGCAGTGCGAACACAAACGCCGCGGTAGGCACCGGGTCGATCGACCATCCGGAGGTGACGCCACGACCGAACGTCAGCGCAATGGTTGCGCCGAGCCCGGCGCCGGCGGCTGTGCCGAGAAGGTATGGATCCACGAGCGGGTTGCGGAACACGCCCTGATAACTCGCACCCGCGATCGACAGCATCCCGCCGACGATCCCGCCCAAGATGACCCTCGGCATGCGAATGCGCCACACGATGTTCCACTCGGCGTCGCTCACGCCGGAATCGATCGAGATCCACGGCAGTCGGTCGATCAGCTCGATTGGCACCTGCCACCAGGGCGGGCCGGCGGGGCCCACCGACGCGCCGATCAGCACCGCCACCACGAGCACCACCGCGCTCGCGCCGTACCACGCCGCATCGCTGGCGTTGACGGCAGGGGTCACCCTGGCGGGGAGCTGATCGACGCCGGTGTTCACCTCACTGGCGCTTCGACCAGCTGCTCAGGCCAATGCTCACGCGGGGACCAACGCCTGCTCCACTGCCGCCGCGACTGCGGCGAGGTAGTCGACAATGCGAGGACCCCACCGCGACGCGATGTCGTCGTCCATCTCGATGACGTTGCCGTTTTGAACGGCGCTGAGTTCAGCCCAACCGTCACGAGCAGCGACCGTTTCGGCCGACTCGCCACAGCACTTCGTGTCCGCGAGGAAGATCAGGTCCGGGTCTTGCGACACGACGAACTCGGCGCTCAGCTGCGGGAACCCACCGCTGTCACCTTCGACGCTGTCGGCGATGTTCTCCAGGCCGAGCAACGAGTAGATCTCGCCGATGAACGTGGACGAGTCGGCGCTGAACAGCGTCGGATCGAGCTCGTGGTAGAAGCTGAGTGGCTCATCGGCCACCGGAGCCGCCGCCACGATCTCGTCGATGTCGGTCTGCATCGACGACACCAGCTCCGCGGCCTCGCCAACATGACCGGTGGCGACACCGAGCTGTTCGATCTGGGTGTACGTGTCGTCGATGGTCAACGCTGCGGGGCCGTCCCACCACGCAATGCCGAGCTCGTCGAGCTGGTCGCCGAGGCCGGTGAAGTCGCCACCGATGACGACAAGATCCGGGTCGTATGCCGCAATGGCCTCGACGTTCGGCTCGAAGCCGGACAGTTCATTGGGGAGTTCGAGCGCCTCGGCCGGGTAGTTCGAGAAGTCATCGACGGCCACAAGCTGGTCACCGGCGCCGATCGCGAACAGGATCTCCGTGTGCGTCGGGCTCAACGACACGATCCGCTGCGGGACGTCCGCCGGAACCGTCTCGTCGGCCGGCGCCGATCCGAGTGTGGTCTCGGCAGGTGCCGGTTGCTCCGTCGAACCCACGCTGTCAAGCGGGGCCCCTGCGGTGTCGCCGTCGCTGCCGCATGCCGCCGCGAGCAACGCGAAACCGGCCAGAACGCCGATCACCGCGCTGCTACGTCGTCGGGATCGGGTGGGTACTGCTTCGTTGATCATGTGATCCTCCAATTGTTTGGAGGACAAGCTGGGTCCGAGCAGGACAACGTCCTGCTTGCGAGCCGTCCCTTGCCTCGAGGGATTGATGTCGCGTCAGCCGAACAGGCGACCGGACTTGTTCACGAGCGGCAAACCGCTGAGAAACCACCGTTGCGGGACAGCCTCGGATTCTCACCGAAGTTCGCTGTATCCACTGACAGTTCGACATCGTACTGACCGCGCCGTACGCTGCCCAATCTCATGACCGCCGACGCCGACCTCGAAGCTGACGATCTCGCCCCCACCGAAGACCCGCGCCCCGACGGCCTGCGAGGCGCCGACTCGCTCGTTGTGCTGAACACCGGCAATGGCAAGGGCAAGTCGTCATCGGCGTTCGGCATGATGGTCCGCGCCGTGGGCCGGGGCTGGAACGTTGCGGTCATTCAGTTCATCAAGTCGGGCAACTGGAACACCGGTGAGGAGAAGATCGGACGCCAACTCGGTGTCGATTGGTATGCGTTCGGTGAAGGATTCACGTGGGATTCCGACGATCTGAGCAACGACCGCGCGCACGCAGCCGAGGGCTGGGCCAAGGCCGTGGAGATCATGAACGCCGGCGAGCATCAGCTCGTGATCTTCGACGAGTTGACGTACCTGCCGAGCTTCAACTGGCTTTCCGTCAACGAGATCGTCGATGCGGTGGCGAACCGCCCGCGTCATGTCAATGTGATCATCACCGGCCGCGACGCGCCACGGGAGCTCATCGACCTCGCTGACACCGTGACCGAAATGCGCGAGGTCAAGCACGCGTACCAGCAGGGCATCCGCGCGATGCGCGGCATCGACTACTGAATCGGTCCGTGTCGTGGGTCTCACCGTGCTGCTGGGCGGCGCCAGGAGTGGCAAGAGTTCATTGGCCGTGGAGATCGGGCTGCGCCACGCCGGCCCGGTCACCTACATCGCCACTGCGCCGGCTCTCGACCAGGACATGGCCGACCGGATCGATCGCCACATCGCCGAACGGCCCCCCGAGTGGGCCACCATCGAGGAGCACACCGACCTCATCGGCGCCATGACTGTCTCCGGCGACTCGCTGGCGATCATCGATTGCCTCACCCTGTGGACCTCGAACGTGATGTGGGAGGGCCGCAGCGACACCGAGATCCAGGAGATGGCTGTGGCCGCTGCCCGCCACGCCGCTGCGCGATCAGCTCCGGTCGTCGCCGTCACCAACGAAGTCGGCCTCGGGATACATCCGGAGACCGACCTCGGGCGTCGGTATCGCGACGCACTCGGACGGGTCAACCAGGCCTGGGCCGGTGAATCGACTCGAAGCCTCTTCCTCGTGGCCGGCAAGGCTCTCGAACTCCACGATCCCTTCCACGACACCGGGAAGTACCTCGACTCATGACACTGCTCCATGAACACCTGGCCGATCTTCCGGAGTGCGACCAAGCCGCACGCGATGCCGTGCTCGAACGGGCGGCCAACATCCTGCGCCCGAGCGGCGCCCTCGCCTGGCTCGACGACATTGCCGCCTGGGTCGCCGGCTGGCAGCGCACCGACCAGCCACGGATCGCCAAGCCCGCAGGACTGATCTTCGCCGCCGACCACGGCGTCGCCGCGGCAACCAAGGTGTCGGCCTATCCGACCGGAGTGACCGAGGCGATGCTGGCCGCCTATCGACAGGGCCGCTCGACCATCAATGCGTTCGCCCGAATTGCCGGGGCGACAGTCACCGCCGTCGACGTCGGCGTCGGCAACCCGACCGGCGACATCCGCTACGAGGCGGCGTTGAGCGAGGACCGCTTCGACGAGATCGTGCGCACGGCGTTCGCCGCCGTGGAGGAACTCGACTGTGACCTGCTCGTGCTCGGCGAGATGGGGATCGGCAATACGACTCCATCCGCGGCGATCGCTGCGGCGTTGGCCGGCGGCGAGACGGCGGCGTGGGTCGGACGTGGCACCGGCGTCGACGACGAGGGGCTTGCCCGCAAGCGCCAGGCGGTTCAGGAGGCGGTTCGTCGGATCGCCGGGATCACGGACCCGATCGAGATCCTGCGCGAAGTCGGCGGCGCGGAGATCGCTGCGATCACTGCCGCAACGGTCGCCGCTCGCCATCGATCGATCCCGGTGGTACTCGATGGGTACGTCGTCACTGCAGCGGTCCTGCCGTTGAACGAAATTGACCCGGCGGCGATTGCCCACTGCACGGTCGGGCACTGCTCGTCCGAGCCCGGCCACCGCAAGCTCCTCGAACGTCTCGGCAAGCCGCCACTGCTCGATCTCGACATGCGCCTCGGCGAGGGTTCGGGCGCGATGGCGGCGGTCCCGTTGATCGCCATGGCGTGTGCCGGAATCACCGAGGTGCCGACGTTCGGCGAGTGGTTCGGCGAGTGACGAGCAGGTTCGGCGGGTTCCTCGGTGCTGCCCAATTCCTGACCCGCATCCCCATTCGGTTGCGAACGGCACCCGATCTGGCCGCAAGCGTGCCCTGGTTCCCCATCGTTGGCGCGTTCATCGGCGCGTTCGTCGGTGCGGTCGCCGCCGGAATGATGGAGCTCGTGCCGGCCTCCGTTGCTGCCGGCGTTGCGGTGATCGTCGGCGTGCTCCTGACCGGTGCGTTTCACGAGGACGGCCTCGCCGACACCGCCGACGCGATGGGCGGTTGGACACCCGAGCGCCGACGCGAAATCCTCAAGGATTCGCGACACGGCAGCTACGGCGTCGCTGCGATGTGTTCCACGATCGTGCTGCGCATCTTGTGCGTTGCGGCGTTGTCACCCGCCGTCGCCTTCGCCGGGCTCATCGCCGCTCACACGCTCGGGCGCGGTGCCGCAGTCGGCGTGATGGGGGCTGCCCGCTCAGTGCCCGAGGACGGCCTCGGTGCCGACTACACCCGAACCCTTGCGCGTTGGTCCGCCGTTGTCGGTGTGCTGGCCTCGCTCGTGATCACCACGGTTGCGACCGGCTGGTGGGTCGTACCGCTCGCCCTCGCCGCCGCAATCGGCGCAGCGCTCGTCACGTGGGTCGCCAACCGGGCGTTCGGTGGCGTCAGCGGCGACATCCTCGGCGCGGTCGAACAGGTCGGCGAGTGCCTCGTCCTGATCGTCGTCACCGGCCTCGCCCTGCGCCACCACCTCTGGTGGACCTGACCGCTGCCGTCACTCATCGCCACTCGTCAAGTCAGCCCCCACCCCCCCCAGAAAATCCAAAATTCGGAGCCACTATTGCGCAGAGCGCAATGTTCGCTCCGAATTTTGGGATGATTGTCAGCCGACGAGGGTGGCGAAACGCTTCATGCCTTCAGCGAGGTCGTCGTCGCCGAGGGCGAACGAGAACCGGCCGTAGCCGCCGAGGCCGAATGCCTCACCCGGCACGAACGCCACCTTGGCCTTGTCGAGTACCAGGTCGGCGAGCTCCAGCGTGCTCGACACGGTGACGCCGCCGATCGGTCGGTTCAGTAGACCCGTCAGATCGGGATAGGCGTAGAAGGCA
>JANPCI010000432.1:0-3649 GCA_031430875.1 Actinomycetes bacterium
CCGGATCGGTCGGGATGGCGAACGGGAGTCGTCCGCAGGGCTCGGCACGTCCCGACACCACGTCGGCCAAAGCCGTGCCGCCCTCGACACCCGGATACCAGATCACGAGCGTCGACGACACCGACTCGACCCATGGCATCACCACAGCCGATCCACACATCACTGCCACCACGACGTTGCGATGACGGACAGACGCCGCGGCGATCAGTGCTTCGTCAGCCGCCGGGAGTCGCAACGACGCCCGATCACCTCCCGGGGCCATCATCCCGCTGTGGCCGTCCAAAACCGCCGTCTGGCTGATCCGCCCGGTCGGCGCCGGGCGCTCGTACGGGGCGTCGCGCCCGAGCGTCGGGTGATCCATGTCCGGGAACAGATCGCGCACCAACGGTCCGGTTCCCTCGTTGTCGATGTACTCCCCCTCGTCGTCCTTGGTGTATCCCACGACCACGACGACGAGGTCGGCGCCGTCGAGGATCGACACGTCGGAGTCGGCGTGGACGACATCGGCAAACTTGGCTCGCAGTCCGTCGAGCGGTGTCACGACCTTCGATGCCTTTACGTCGCTGGAGCCGCCGTCGCCGAGATTCGCAACTGCAGCGAGGCGACCGAGCACCGCGACCCGTCCGATGGCGTGCGGATCGACCGGCAGCAGGTCGCCGTCGTTGCGTACGAGCACCATCGATGCGGCAGCTGCCTCACGCGCGAGCGCACGGTGCCCCTCGCTCCCGACCACCGACAGCGGCGGTTGCGACTCGTAGACGTGGGCGAATCGCAGCGACGTCGCAACGATCCGCTCGACCGCGGCATCGACATCGGCAACGGCGAGGTCGCCCGACTCGATCGCCTCGGCAAGACGCATCTCGCGCTGCTGACGGAATGGCATCTCGATGTCGAGACCGGCTCGGACAGACTTCACCGCATCACGGAGACCGAAGATGAAGTCGGACGTGACAAAGCCGTCCCAACCCCACTCATCGCGCAGGATCCCGGTGAGCAGGGTCTCGTTCTCGCCGCACCACTCGCCGTTCACCGAGTTGTACGCACTCATCACCGAAGCGATCCCTTCGTCGGCGACGTGACGAAAGTGCGGTAGGTAGACCTCGTGGAGCGCCCGTTCATCGACCGTCACGTCGACGGTGAACCGGGCGTTCTCCATCGAGTTCAACGCGAAGTGTTTCATACACGCCATCACGTGTTGCTGAAGACCGCTGGTGAGGGCAGCGGCCATCCGGCCGACGTGGTGAGGATCCTCACCGTACGTCTCCTGCGCGCGACCCCACGCGGGATGGCGCAGGAGGTTCATACACACCGCTCCCGTGTAGGTCGCCCCGCTGGCGCGCAGTTCGGTGCCGATGACGCGTCCGATTCGTTCCTCGAGGTCGGGATCGAACGACGCGCCTCGGGCCATGCTCACCGGGAATGCCGTCGCATCGCCGACGACGCACCCGCGAGGTCCGTCGGCGAAGTCGATACCGGGAAGACCGAAGCGCTCCACCTTGGCAGCAGGCCACGGGTGCTCGTAATAGCCCCCGGCCGTCATGTCGAAGAGGCCCGGCCACATCGGCGTGTCGCCGTCGAGACACCCGAGCTTCTCGTCGAGCGTCATCGAGCTGACGAGGAATCTGGCGGCCTCGTGGTGGTCAGCTCCCGCACGAACCCGGGTGACGGCGTCGATGAAGGCAGACGGCATGGTGCGACGATGCCACACGACGCCATCTGCCGAGCGAACGGGAGCGCCTGCCAGACTGCGACCATGCCCGGTGCCTTCCTCCACCCGTTCGCCAAACCCACTCGCGAGCGATTCATCACGATCGCCCGCGGCGAGGGGTCACTGCTGTGGGACGCCGATGGCAACGAGATGATCGATGCCATGGCAAGCCTCTGGTACTGCCAGGTCGGCCACGGCCGCCGTGAAATTGCCGACGCGATCGCCCGCCAGATCGGCACGATCGAGGCGTACTCGTGCTTCGACCCGTTCACGAACGCTCCGGCCGACGCGCTGGCCGAACGCATCGCCGACCTGACCCCGATCCCGGACGCCCGCGTTTTCTACGCCGGTTCCGGCTCCGAAGCGGTCGACTCGGCGATGAAGCTTGCCCGACTCGCCCACGTGCAGGCCGGTCACCCCGAGCGTCGACTGATCATCTCGCGAGTCCGTGGCTACCACGGCACCAACTACGGCGGCACGAGCGCCCAAGGGCTGCCCCTCAACAAGCAGGGCTACGGCGAGCTGCTGGCCGACGTGGTGCAGGTGCCGAGCGACGATATCGAGGCGCTCTCCGTACTGATGTCCGAACGGTCGGACGAACTCGCCGCCGTGATCACCGAGCCCGTCCAAGGCGCCGCCGGCGTGTTCCCGCCCGTCGACGGGTACCTCGCCGAGGCACGTCGCCTGTGCGATCAGCACGGCGCACTGTTGATCTTCGACGAGGTGATCACCGGCTTCGGCCGCATGGGCACCTGGTTCGCTGCCGACCACTACGGCGTCACACCCGACATGACAACGTTCGCCAAGGGCGTCACATCGGGTTATCAACCGCTCGGTGGCGTCATCGTCGGCGCAAAGGTCCGCGAGGCGCTCGAGGCCGACGCTGACTTCATCCTGCGCCACGGCTACACGTACTCCGGCCATCCGGCCGCGTGCGTCGGTGCGACCGCCAACCTCGACATCATCGAGCGAGAAGGGCTGCTCGACGCTGCCACGCATCTCGGCAGCCGCCTGCAGCGAGGCCTCCGAGCACTCGAAGCCGACGGTGTCGTCGACCACGTCCGTGGTGATGTTGCCATCTTCGGCGTCCAACTTCACGAGCACACCAACGCCATGCACGTGCGAGATCGCATGCTGGAGCTCGGCGTGATCACCCGCGCCATCGGCACCGACACCGTCACCTTCTGCCCGCCGTTCGTCACCACCGACGAACAGGTCGATCGCATCGTCGACGCCCTCGCCACCGCGCTCTCCGAGGTCGCGAGTTGAGCGATCTGAGGCTCCACGCGGGGTTGGCGCGTGGGAGCATGGACGGGTGAGCGCCTCAGTCACTGACCCCACGCCCGTGTACAACCCGTTCGACCCGGCATTCCGGGCGAATCCGTATCCGTTCTACGACGTGTTGCGCGACCAGGCACCGGCGTTCGACACCGGATTCGGGCTCGTGGTGCTCACCCGCTACAGCGACGTGTCGCACGCTCTACGCAGTAACGACTTCAGCCGCGATATCGATGCGAACGCCACACCGAGAGATGACGCCATCGCGCAGCGGCGACGCCTCAGACGAACTCAGGGGTCGAAGTCGATCCTGAACCTCGACCCGCCCGACCACACCCGTCTGCGCCGACTGGTGTCGAAGGCGTTCACGCCGACGGCCGTCGATGCACTTCGCGTGGGCATCGAGCAGCAAGTCGATGCGGTGCTCGATCGGGCCGCTGAGCGGGGCTCGATGGAGTTGGTCGACGAGCTGGCATTCCCAATTCCGTTCCAGGTGATCTCCGATCTGCTCGACATCCCGCAGGATCGATCCGAGGAGATGCGCGAGTGGGGCCAGCTCCTGACCGCCGCGCTCGAACCGACGACCACGCTGGAGACGCTCGACGCCGCTGAGGGCGCGCTGGCACAGATGGGCCCGTACCTCGTCGACGTCGTGGAGGCACG
>JANPCI010000433.1:0-3489 GCA_031430875.1 Actinomycetes bacterium
GACATGGGTGCCTGCGGCCATCATCGTCCACACGGCGAACGCGCAGATCAGGACGGTCGGCGCCATCAGACCCGTCATGCGTTGCTTCTTCTCCGGGAGCAGCGCGCCCGCATTGGCGGCCACGATGGCGAGCAGTCCGAGGGCGGCACACGCCACGTCGGCGAACTGTGGCGCCTCACGTACTTCGAGACCGTCGATCCACGAGATCCCGAACATCCGCGTCGCGAGCCATCCACCGACTGCAACTGCGTTGACCCCAACCACGCCCCAGGCAGCGCCACGCGTGGGGCGAACCAATGCCCAGAGGCCGACGCCAATCTGCAGGACGGCTGCCACGATGAAGATCCGGGCGAGCTGGGGATGCTCGGCGTGGATGCCCGCAGCTGATGCATGCACGGCTCCCGCCGCGAGCGATGCCAGGCCGCCAAAGGCGATGACGGACATCCCAGGGCGACGTTGGGACACCTCATGTTCGTCGAGCGCAATACCGCCTGGCTCGACTTCGCCGCTGTCAAGAGTCATGTCCCGAGGTTACGGGATGTGACGCCCGTCTCACTGACGGTGCACCGAACTATCTGGCCTCAGCAAACGACGAGCGTCGTCAACGAGGAGAACCTCGCTACACGCCGGGCCGATGTGGTGGGCGATGGGGGTCTCGATCCCCCGACCTCCACGGTGTGAACGTGGCGCTCTTCCGGCTGAGCTAATCGCCCCTGAAGGGAAGCCACAAGATATCAGTGCAGTGAGCTCATCACGCCACCTGCCCCGGCCGAAGTGCATCAGGGTTTGGTGATGCAGGCGATTCCCATTCCCTGTCGATCCTGATGCGGCTCCGTGCGGCCCGGGCACGTTGCATCGAACGGGACCAGGGCAGTCACCACGAGATCAACCGCGGCATCACGCGTGCAGAGAACCTCCCGGGCGAAGCCGTTGGTCTCGAGGACGACACAACTGTCGATGCCGAGAATGCCGTCGGGGCCCGATGGCTCGCCGGGCTTGGTGAACTGGGCCAGCACGACCACGCCGATAATGCCGATGGTGCCGGCAACCAACATGCCGCGCCACGGGAATCGTGCCGGGCCGAGATGGCTCGGATGCACCGGGGCGACGTACTCCGATGCAAACCCAGACACCTCCGGCCATGGCGCCGACGCCGATGGCCGGAGACTGGCGTCGTACACCGCTCGACGGGCCGGGTCGTTGAGCACTCGATAGGCCTCGTTGATCGCCGGCATCGAGCCGGAGCTCACCGCGGATCCCGCCGACGCCTGGCGATCCGGGTGGTACTTGCGGGCGAGCCGACGATAGGCGTCACGGATCTGCGTATCGGATGCTGAGGATTGGATCCCGAGTGTGTCGTAGTGCGTGGACACGATTCGCACAACGTTAGGGCCGATCCCCCGTCGACGGTCTGTTGGGGTCGGGTCCGGAAAGACCGGCCCGGTCTGTTGGGGTCGGGTCCGGAAAGACCGGCGGGTCAGTAGCCGGCTTCGACGTCGACGAGGCCGATGAGTTCCTCGCCGCGCCCGAAGCGTCGAACGTTCTCGGTCACCCGCTCGGCCAGCAACGGCTTGGCCATCTCAGGCGTGTTGCCGACGTGCGGTGTGATGATGCAGTTCGGCAACGACCACAGCGGATGATCGGCGGGCAGCGGTTCGGGGTCGGTGACATCGAGACCCGCACCACCGATCGTGCCGTCGCGTAGGGCGTCGACGAGATCATCGGTGACGATGTGGCGTCCACGCGCCACGTTGACGATCCACGCGTGACGTTCCATCAACCTGAACTCATCGGCGCCGAACATCGCCTCGGTGTCGGGCGTGAGCGCCAACGCGAGCACCACCAGATCAGCCCCGGGCAGCGCATCTGCGTACCGGTCGGCCTCGAGCACATCGTCGACTCCGTCCATCGCGTGCACCTGGCTGCGCACGACGGTGATCCGACAGTTCCACGGTTGCAGGAGACGCACGAGCGACTCGGTGATGCCCCCGCCGCCGAGGATCGTCACATTGCCATTCAGCAGATTGCGCCCCGCCGGCCTGCTCCACTCCGACGCCCGGGCGTAGGCGCCGACGTTGCGGAGTCCGGCGACTCCGAGCGTCAACGCCATCTCGGCAACCGGCTCGGCGTACACGCCCTTGCCGCAGGTCCACACGCGGTCGTGGTCGAGATGCTCGACGAAGTTCTCGATTCCGGCGAACGGCAGCTGCACCCAACGGATGTGGTCAGCGTCGTCGAGTGCCGCCGCCAGCGCATCCACGTTGCGGGCATCGCCCCACACGACCGCCTCGGCCTCGGCGAGCGGCACCAGCTGTGCGCCGCCGGCGATGACCGCTTCGGCGAGCCAGTCGGGGGCCGAATCCGGACCGAGATGGATACGAGGTGCGTCGCTGTTCGTCATCTTCGCTCGCACCGTAGTGGCTGTGCCGAACCGCGATCAGGATCCGACCACCCGGTAATCGGGCATGATGACGCAATGACCACCACCGCACCCGTTGTTCGCACCGTTGGCGTGCCTCGCGAAGTGAAGACCGCCGAGCACCGCGTCGCGATGACGCCCGACGGCGTTCGCGAACTCGAACGACACGGCATCCAGGTCCTGGTCGAGTCCGACGCCGGCGAGGGAGCGTCGATCACCGACGACGACTACGTCGCTGCTGGCGCCCAGATCGTCGCCACCGCCGCCGATGCGTGGGCGCAGGAATTGGTCGTCAAGGTCAAGGAGCCACAACCATCGGAGTACGGATTCCTCCGCGATGACCTGACCCTCTTCACCTATCTCCACCTGGCGGCGTACCCGGCTGTGGCCGAGGCACTCCTGGCGGCGAAAACGACGGCCGTCGCCTACGAGACGGTGCAGATGCCCGACGGCTCGCTGCCATTGCTCGCACCCATGAGCGAGGTCGCCGGCCGCCTCGCGCCCCAGATGGGTGCGCACTACCTCGAGCGGCACAACGGTGGGCGGGGCGTGTTGATGGGCGGGGCACCCGGTGTGCGTCCGGCCAAGGTCGTCGTGCTCGGCGCCGGCAACGTCGGTTGGAACGCTGCGTGGATCGCCGCTGGCATGGAGGCCGAGGTTGTGCTGGTCGACAAGAACCTGGACCGGCTTCGCTTCGTCGACCAGATCCACCGCGGACGGATCATGACCGCCGCATCGAACCGGGGCGCGATCGAGCGGGCGGTCGCCGATGCCGACCTGGTCATCGGCGCCGTCCTTGTTGCCGGCGGCCGCGCACCAGTGGTGGTGAGCGAGGAGATGGTCGAGCAGATGAAGCCGCGATCGGTCATCGTCGACGTTGCCGTCGACCAGGGTGGCTGCATCGCGACGACTCGCGAGACGACGCACGACGAGCCGACGTACGTGGTGCACGACGTGGTCCACTACGCGGTCGGCAACATGCCCGGCGCCGTGCCGCACACGAGCACCTACGCGCTCACGAACGCCACGCTGCCGTACCAGCTCGACGTTGCGCTGCACGGAGCGATCGG
>JANPCI010000434.1:0-6317 GCA_031430875.1 Actinomycetes bacterium
GCCGCCCGCATCGGGCTGGAGGAGATGACGTTCATCCCGCTGTCGGCGCTGAAGGGCGACAACATCGTCGTGCCGAGCGCCAACACCCCGTGGCACCACGGCCCGACCCTGCTCGGATTCCTCGAGACGGTGAAGGTCGACGACGACCTCTACGACGCCCCGTTCCGGATGCCCGTGCAATGGGTCAACCGACCCGACCTCGACTTCCGCGGGTTCTCCGGACGCATCGTCGGCGGCTCGATCAAGCCCGGCGACCAGATCCGGGTCCTGCCCTCGGGCACAACCAGCACGGTCGACCGGATCGTCACCATGGACGGCGATCTCGATGAAGCGATCGCCGGGCAATCGGTCACCCTGACCCTCACCGACGAGATCGACGCGAGCCGCGGCGACGTGATCTGCGGTCGCGACGACCCGGCCGAGGTCGCCGACCAGTTCGAAGCTCACGTGGTGTGGATGCACGAGGACGAGATGCTCCCCGGGCGTCCGTACCTGATGAAGATCGGCGCCCGCACCGTCGGCGTCACGATCGGACATCCGAAGTACCGAGTCGACGTCAACAGCCTCGAAGAGCTCGCTGCGACGACACTCGAACTCAACGAGATCGGGGTCTGCAACATCAGCCTCGACCGGCCGATCCCGTTCGACGCCTACGACGTGAACCGCGACATGGGCGGCTTCATCGTCATCGACAAGCTCACCAACGTCACCGTCGGCGCCGGTCTGCTGCACTTCGCGCTGCGCCGTTCGCACAACATCCACTGGCAGGACGTGCGCGTCGACAAGACCGCCCGAGCCGGACAGAACAGCCACGCGCCCGCGGTCGTGTGGCTGACCGGGCTGTCGGGGTCGGGCAAGTCGACCATCGCCAACATCGTCGAGTCGAAGCTGCATGCCCTCGGCGTGCGGACCTATCTCCTCGACGGCGACAACGTCCGCCA
Organism: Actinomycetes bacterium; assembly: GCA_031430875.1. Classification (GTDB taxonomy): domain Bacteria; phylum Actinomycetota; class Acidimicrobiia; order Acidimicrobiales; family Ilumatobacteraceae; genus Sva-07. The sequence continues at coordinate 942 of JANPCI010000434.1, forward strand.
CGGCCTCAATCGTGACCTCGGCTTCACCGACGCCGACCGGGTCGAGAACATCCGCCGCATCGCCGAGGTGTCGGCCCTGATGGTCGACGCCGGCCTCATCGTGCTCGTGTCGTTCATCTCGCCGTTCCGAGCCGAGCGTCGCCTCGCCCGCGACAGCGTGGAGGACGGCGAGTTCATCGAGGTCCACGTCGACACGCCCCTTGCCGTCGCCGAGGAACGCGACCCGAAGGGTCTCTACGCGAAAGCCCGCCGCGGCGAACTGTCGAACTTCACCGGCATCGACTCGCCCTACGAGCCACCGGAGAACCCCGAAGTGCGGATCGACACCTCCGTCACCAGCGCCGAAGACGCCGCCGACCAGATCATCGACACCCTCCGAACCAACGGCATCCTGCCCTGACCTAACAACAGGGGTCAGACCCCTTTTGTTATGCAGACGTTCGACCCTTGCCAGGCCGGTTCATCTGCGGGACTCTGGAGTTGTCCGTCGATGAGAGGAGACCACCATGGTGTTCGAAGAGTCCGTCGTGCTGAACGTCGAGTTCGCAGAGGCCCTTGCCGCCACGAAGGCAGCGTTGGCCGCTCATGGGTTCGGCGTGTTGACCGAGATCGACATGCAGCAGACCCTCAAGGCGAAGGTCGACAAGGACATGGACGCTTACGTGATCCTCGGGGCATGCAACCCGAAACTCGCCAGCGCCGCTCTCGATATCGAACCGCACGTCGGTGTACTCCTTCCCTGCAACGTGGTCGTCAGGCAGGTCGGCAACGCCGTCCAGATCGATGCGCTCGACCCCGGCCTGATGGTGTCGATGACCAGCCGTGACGAACTCGCCCCGATCGCCGCCGAAGCCCGCCGCCTCCTCGGCGAAGCGCTGGCCTCCCTCGCCGCCGGTCGCTAGGTTCGGTGGGGTGAACGATCTGTCACACCACGACGCCCAACGAGTGCTCGCCGCCGCACAGGCTGAACTCGATCGAACCGGCAGGGGAGCGGCGATCGCCATCGTCGATCACCACGGCGAACTCGTCGCGTTCGTGAGGACCAGCGGGTGCCGGCTGCCGTCGATCAACATCGCGATCAACAAGGCGTTCACCGCCGCTCGCGAGCGCACGCCCTCGAAGTCCGTCGGCGACGCTTCACGCACCGAGGGCTTCCCGATGACCAACTTCGGCGACCCTCGCTACGTCGGTTGGGGCGGCGGCGTCCCGCTCATCTTCGACGGTGACGTGGTCGGCGCGATCGGCGTGAGCGGGCTCCCCGAAGCCGACGACATCGCCATCGCCGAAGCCGCGGCCGCCGCACTCTGATCGGTGGGCACCGAGCCGCCGGCCGACCCTGCTCCACCCGCTCGTTACGATGACGCCATGGCTCGCCGGAACCCGCCGTTGATTCCGGCGGACACGTCCGAGGACGTTTGGAGGCGACAGATGCAGGCAATCGCCGAACGCTCTGTAACGGAACGCCTCGACGAATGGCAGCAGTTGAACGAGGCCGTCGCCCGCATGGAGGCCGACGGAATCCGGCGCCGACATCCCGACTACGACGACCGACAGGTGCTTCTCGCTGCCGTCCGGCTTCGCTACGGAGATGACCTCGTTCGTGCCGCGTGGCCGGACGAACTGCTGGTGGATCCGTGATCGAGCTTGCGGCGGCCTTCCGAGCGGTCGTGGACGCGCTGAATGTGATCGGGGCGGAATACGTCGTCGTCGGCTCGGCTGCTGCTGCCGGGTGGGGCGTCGCCAGGGCGACCCGTGACGTCGATCTCGTTGCCGTGATCCCAGCGAGCGCGGTCGAGGCGTTGCTGAACTCGCTCGAACGAGACGACTTGTATGTGCCATCGGCGGAGGTTCGCCGCGTGGTCGCCGGCGGCGGATCGTTCAACGTGTTGCACATGGCGAGCGGCGGCAAGGTCGATGTGTTCGTCGCACCCGACGGCGACGCATTCGAGCGGTCCCGACTCGACCGGCGGATCGCATCGGAGGTGTTCGGCGTGTCGTCGTGGATCTCGACGCCCGAAGACGTCGTGCGGTCGAAACTTCGCTCGCGCCTCGAGTCGCGATCGGAGGTGCAATGGCGCGACTGCGTGGAGATCGTCGCGGTCCAGCAACTCGACCGCGACTACCTGGATCGCTAGGCGCCGGAGTTGGGTGTGGTCGACGATTTGACCGAACTGTTGGACGGGCTGACTAACGGGGGTCGTTGATTGGCCAGCCGATTTCGGTCGGGCCGTTCGCTCGGAGGTGGAGCAGTCGGCGGTGGGCATCGGCGAGGTCGGGAATATCGCCGGCGGGGATCCACCAGCACACTGACGTCGCCTCGCCGCTCGACTCGAACCACTCGCGCCGTCTGCGCAGGTACATCGCATGGCCGCTGCGATACATGAAGTGCTTGAGCGACTCGAGGTCGGCCCACATCGACATGTTGACGATCATCAGCGGGTCGTCCTCGCCAGGGAGTTGCACGAAGCTCGACGACTGCCCGTCATCGTCCACCAGCCGCCACACGAACCCGGGCGTCGCCTCGGCCAGTGCATTGATCGGCCCGAGGGCCTGGGTGAACTCCGCCGTCTCGTCGGAGTCGAGCGGATGGTGGAGCCGCCCGATGTTGAGCTGCGCGAGGTGGAAGCCGTCCATGCGTCCACCGTGTCACAGACGGCGAGGTCGAGACGCCGTTGGCGTCACCAGCGGGGGAATCGGCGAGCTACGTCTCGACCCAGGGGCCGACGCCGCTGATCCGCTCGATCTTCACCCGCACGACCACGCTGGTGGGCGAGTCACGCATCGCCAACGGATGACGGTGGAGTCCGAGATACTTCTTCGCCAGCCGGTCCATCAGCTCCGGATCGGGACCCGGGTGGATGCGGGCACGACCTCGGGCAACGAGGTGTCGCTGAAACCCGCGCTCGTTGCGTTCGGTGTCTTCGATCGACAACACGATCCGGTTGTCGCGGCGTAGGTTCTTCGCCTTCTGGCTCGAGGTGTCGGTGCCGAACGCGATCTCGTCGCCCTGCGCAATCACCCACACGACGGACACCTGCGGTGTTCCGTCAGGGTTGGTCGTCCACACGTGGGCGACGGCATCCGATCCGAGCAGTGCGTCTGCCTGCGCCAAGACTTCGACCACGAGTGACCCCCTCTGTCGGATGTCAGCCTAGTGCATTTGTGAATCGACGGGAATCGGCTGCGGCGGGCAGATGTCGGCGGCACCGTCTCCGTTCCGGTGACGACCGTCCGAAACGTCACGTTTGACCCGGCACCGTGTGACGGTTGAGGTTCTCTACAGTGTCGGCGTGCAGACCGATGACCTCTCCTCCTCTCCGTTCGCGATCAACCGGCGGAGGTTCCTCATCGCCGGAGCAGGAGCGACGGCCGCTGTTGTCGCCGGATGTTCGAGCGACGACTCCGGCACTGCCGACGACGCCAGCACACCTTCCGACACCTCGACGACGGAGACCTCGATGGCCGACACCGTTCCCGCCGACACCACCGTTGCGGCCGAGCCGCTCAGCGCGGCGGCTGCGGCGCTGCTTGTGCCTGGGTCGCCCGGGCTGATGGACGAAGCGATCTACCAGACCCGAGTCGACGAGTACCTCGCGTTTGCCACCGGCGTCGACGATCCGACGAATGTCACCAGCATCAACGCGCATCTCGGCCAGGCCCACCGCGACCCCGACTACACGTGGAACATCGACGATGTGACGGTTGAGTCGCTCGGCGCGGTCTTCGACCGGATCGATGCCTGGGAGGACACCCGCGACTTCCAGTTGATGTTCCTGCATTGGACGCTGGTCCTCGGCCAGGGCGACACGCCGATGACGCAGCTCTCACCGGAGGTGATCACCGCGATCGACGAGCGGATGATCGCCAACCGCTACCGCTACAACGACCCGCTGCCCGCCGATCGCCTCGACAACCTGTGGTTCTGGTCGGAGAATCACCGCATCATCAACCTGGCCATCGAGTACCTGTCCGGCCAGCGGTACCCCGACGACACCTTCGACGTCACGGGCCTCACCGGCTCCGAGCATCTCGAGCGGGCCAAGCCCGGCATCATCGAGTGGATCACCGAACGCGCCGACCTCGGCTTCTTCGAGTGGCATTCCAACGTCTACATGCTCGAAAACATCAGCGCGCTGCTGATGCTCGCCGAACTCGCCGACGACCCCGAGGTCGTCACCGCCGCAGCGATGGGCCTCGACCTTGCACTCGTCGACATGGCCGCCCACAACCACTCCGGCGGCTACACCGCACCGAGAGGCCGCACCTACAAAAAGGACAAGATGTCGTCGCTCGACGAGGACACCTTCGGCACCGCCAAGTTCGTGTTCGACGACACCACCGAGCAGTACCAGTCGACGAGCGACAGTGGCGTCACCTACTTCGCCTCCGCCAACCGGTACCGCCCGCCGCAGGTGGTCGTCGAGATCGCCCTCGATGAAGCGCCGAGCGTCGTGCGTGAACGCCACGGCGTGTACTTCGACGGCAGCAGCCCGCTGGAGGACAACCCTGTTGCGCCCTATGGCAAGGACTTCTCCGACCCGGCCAACCTCCCGTTCTGGTGGAGTCTCGGCGCGCTCGGCATGTGGCCGCTCGCCGAGGTGAGCGTTGCTGCCGGCAACGAGTTCCGACTGTGGGAGACCTCGGAGTTCGCCGACATCAATCTGCTTGCCCAGCTCAACGACTACGACCCGGCCAAGATCCGGGTGTGGGAGCAGGAGCGGGCGGCGATGATCAACTTCGGGTTCCTGTCGGAGGCCAACACCTACGCGTACCGCGAGCCGAAGGTGTCGATGGCGTCGGTGCTCGATCATCGTTTTGGTGAGAGGCGCGACCAGGGTCACGCATGGCAAGCGGCGATCGACGAGCGAGCGATGGTGTTCACCACCCATCCCTCTACCGACACCGCGCAATCGACCATCTGGGCCGACGACAGCGAGCCCGGCTATTGGACCGGTGACGCGTCGATGCCGCGGTCCGCGCAGTATCGGGGCACGGCGGTGCACATCTACCAACCGAAGTGGGACGAAGCGACCGACCCACTCGTGTGGAGCCTGCTCGAGTACCGGCCCTTCACGCACGCCTATGTGCCGCAGGATCACTTCGACGAGGTGCGTCAAGTGGGCAACTGGACCATCGCCGCGAAAGGTGGCGGTTACATCGCCCTGTGGTCGTGGCGGGCGCCGACATGGCGTGAGTACGACCCGGCGGTGGTGTCGACCAACGGGATGGTGAAGCCGTTCGACCTCGTCGCCGAGGGTGGGCCCGACAACGTGTGGCTAGCGGAGGTCGGCAGCGACAGCGGTGGCACGCTCGACGACTTCGTCGCCGCGCTGACCATCACCGAGCCGTCGGTCGTGCGCGACGACACCGGCTTCA
>JANPCI010000435.1:0-10918 GCA_031430875.1 Actinomycetes bacterium
AGATGCCGCCCGAGTCGTACATGATCCCCTTGCCGACGAGTGCGAGGTGACCGGTGGGCTTCTTCGGCGACCATGTCAGCTTGATCATCCGCGGCGGCTCGGTCGACCCGCGGTTCACCCCGAGCAAACCGCCGCACCCCATCTGCTTCAACTGGTCCTTGTTGAACACCTCGACCGAGAGACCGGTCTGCGCTCCCATCTCAACGGCCTTGGCCGCAAGGTCCTTCGCGTTCAAGTAGGTCGGCGGCGTGTTCGCCAACTCGCGCGCTGATGCGGCTGCGCCTGCCACAACCTGCCCCCGCTCGGCTCCCTGGTCGACGCCTTTGCGGCGTTTGTCGCCGACGACGAGGGTGAGCGCGGCGAGCCGCGAAGCGTTCTTCGGATCATTCTTCAGCCCGACGTACCGATACGACGCGAGCAGTACACCCTCGGCCACGGCCTGGCCGGCGGCTCCGGCGTCGACGCCCTCGAGATCGGCGAGGTTCGTGGCGAGATCCGCGTGCTTCGATGCCGCCCGTGCGAATGCCGCCGCCGCCGATCGCAGACCGTTGGCATCAATGGCGCCCGGATCGCCGACACCGACGGCGATCACGGTCACGTCACCGGTTGGCACCACGAGGATCTGGCCCGGCTTGCCCTCGAAGCCGTTGGCCTCGAGAAGCGATCGCGACAGACCCAGTTGCCTCGGCACGGCACCTTTCGTCGCAACGGCAAGCCCGATCGCCGTCGCCGACTTCGGAGCGAAGCGAGCGGACGAGACCGGCACGGTGGACACGCGAACGCTGGCATCAATCATCCGGTCATTCTTGCCGACCAAGGCCGCCGTGCCCGCAGCGACATTCAAACATGGTGCGTTGCCCGAGAAGTCGGATTGCGCGCCCCGTGCCAATCGATCGTCTGCCACACTCTCAGCTGTGACCGACGCCACCACCACACCGCCCGATGCCGCACCGCCAAACGCGCCGAAACGCAAACATCTCAAGTGGATCATCATCGGTGCGATCGGACTGGTCGTCGTTGTGTTCGGCGGGATCTTTCTCTTCGCGTACGTCTTGAACGACTCGCCCGACGAACTCGATGCAGGCGACCTCACCGATGCGCTCGTGGTCACCGTGCCTGAAACAGCGCCCGAACCCGGCGCCGAGTCGTCCGTCGTTCCAGTCGACACCGATCCGGGGCCCGCCGCACCACCAGCAGCGCTCGATTTCAACGGCGACTGGACACCGACGGAAGCCTCTGAGTTCGGGTACCGGGTCGAGGAGGTCCTCGCCGGGGTGAACAACACCGCGGTCGGGCGCAGCAACGAGATCACCGGGTTGCTCACAATCGATGGGACCACCGCCACTGCGATCGATGTCGACGTGCAGATCGACAGCATCAAGAGCGACAGTTCGCTTCGCGACGGCAAGTTCGCGGGCAGCATCATGAGCGCCGACGAGTTCCCCACGGCCACGTTCACGCTGACCGAGCCGATCGAGTTCGGCTCGATTCCGATCGAGGGTGAGCAGGTCACGGCAACAGCCACGGGCGAACTCACCCTCCGCGGCGTCACCAACCCGGTGACGTTCGAGGTGACTGCCCAAACCACCGGCGGCCGCATCGGCGTGCTCGGATCGATTCCGGTCGTGTTCGCCGACTACAGCATCGACAACCCGTCGTTCGGCCAGGTCAAGACCGAGGATGCCGGACTCGTCGAGTTCGTCCTCGTCTTCGAACGCGCCGCCTGAGCAGCCGAGCGATGAGTTTCGGCGCGACCCGTACGCGCCGGGACTCATCGCAAACGGCTACGCGCCGGGGACGGGCTGGCTCTTGGCCCAGGCTTCGGCCAGCGCCGAGTAGCGACCGCCGGCCGACACCAACTCGGTGTGGGTGCCGAGTTCGACAAGTCTCCCCCCGTCGATCACACCGATGCGATCGGCTCGCTGGATCGTCGACAGCCGATGGGCGACCACGATCGTCGTGCGACCGGTCATCAACGAATCGAGCGCGCGTTCAACGATGAACTCGGTGCCCGGGTCGAGGTTGCTCGTCGCCTCGTCGAGCACGAGAACCGCCGGATCGACAAGGGCCGCACGGGCAAGCGACACCAGTTGGCGTTCGCCGGCCGACAGGCGTGACCCGCGCTCGCGCACTTCGGTGTGGATGCCGTCGGGGAATTCCAGGAATCGCTCCAGCGCGCCAATGGCGGCGAACGCATTGCGGACGTCGTCGTCGGTGGCGTCGAATCGGGCGATGCGGACGTTGTCGGCGATCGTTCCGCCGAAGAGGAAGCCCTCCTGTGGCACCACGACCACGCGCTGTCGCAACGACGCAAGCGTGGCATCTCGCAGGTCGACGCCGCCGAAGGTGATCGTGCCCTCCGTCGGGTCGTACAGGCGAGCCATCAGCTTGGCGAGGGTCGATTTTCCCGCACCGGTCGGGCCGACGAGCGCGAGACGTTCGCCGTCAGCGACCGTGATAGACACGTTGGACAACACCGCGGCCTCGGTGGCCGGGTAGCGGAATCCGACGCGGTCGACAACCAGAGCACCATTGCCCGGCAATTCGTTCTGCCCGTCCTGGATGTCCGGCTCGGTGTCGAGAATGCCGAACAACTTGTTGAGTGCAGCGGCCGACGACTGCACCGTGTTGTACAGCTGCGAGAGCTGCTGCACCGGTTCGAACAGCAGGGCGAACAACAACACCACGGTGATGATCTGGCCGATCTCCACCTCATCGTTCGAGTAGAGCCAGCCTCCGACACCGACGATCAGTGCGGTGGCCATCACGCCGCTTGTTTCCACCAGCCCGAAGTACCACGTCGAAACCCGCACGCTGTGCACGTGCGAGTCGTAGAGCTGGCGGTTCGACTGCTGGAACCGCCGTCGCTGCTCGGGTTCACGGGCATAGGCCTGGATCACCCGGACACCGGCGATGCCCTCCTGAAGGGTCGACAGGTTCTGGCCGATGTTTTCGCGTACGTCGAGGTACGCCGCGTTCGAGTCACGCTGGAACTTGCGGGACGCGACGATGATGACGGGCATCACGAGCAGCCCGACGAGCGTCAACTGCCACGACGCGAGGAAGGCGAGCACCAGCGCGAACCCGACGAGCAGAATCGCCGAAACGAACTGGAGGAGACCGAACTGCACGAGTTCGCCCATCGACTCGATGTCGGCGGTCATACGAGCGACGAGCACACCCGCCTTGTTGCGATCGAAGAACGCCAGCGACTGCTTTTGGATGTGGTCAAAAACCCGGAGCCGCAACGAGCGCAGGAATCCCTCACCGGCACGGTTGATCAAGATGTACTGCTGGCGTGCCGCCAAGTAGGCGACCACCGTGAGGCCGAGGTAGAGGATCACGGCGTTACGCAGCACCGTAGTGTCGCCCGGTGGCGTGATCCCGTTGTCGATTGCCCAGCCGATGATGACCGGGCCGAGCACCACACCGAGCGTCGACAGCGCCGTGAACGCAAGCGCTGCAGCCACCGTCTTGCGGAACGGCTGCGCCATCCGGGCGGTGCGGCGCAGCACCTTCTTGGTCTCCTCGGCGTCGAGCTTGTCCTCGTCGGAGATCGCTCCCATCCCGTGCATCAGTCACCCCCGACCGGGGTTCGAGGGCCGACGTCGACACCGTCATCCGCACCCTCACCATCATCGACAACGGCAACCGCGCCGGACTGAGCGGCGAGCTCGGCACGCTCTTCGTCGTCGGCGGCCTCCATGGCGGCGAGCACGTTGCGGTAGCGCGGCTCTCGGTCGAGCAGCTCCTGATGTGGTCCGGACGCAACCACGCGACCGCGATCGAGCAGCACGACGGTGTCGGCGAGCGCGATGGTGCCGGGGCGGTGGGCGATGACGATGGTGGTGCGGCCGTCCATCACCGTTGCCATCGCGGAGCGGATCTCGTGTTCCTTCGACGGGTCGACCGCAGAGGTTGCGTCGTCGAGGATCAGCACTCGCGGGTCGGCGACGATCGCACGGGCGATGGCGATGCGCTGGCGCTGGCCGCCCGACAGCGACATGCCCCGCTCGCCGATGAGCGTGTCGTACGCCTCGGGTAAGCCCATGATGAAATCGTGGGCCCCGGCGAGCCGCGCCGCACGCTCGATCGAGTCCTGGTCGGCATCGGGCTCGGCGAAGGCGATGTTCGCAGCAACGGTGTCGTGGAACAGCAGGGTGTCCTCGAACACGATGCCGACCGCTCGCCGGACGTCGTGCAGTGACAGGTCACGAACATTGACGCCGTCGATACGCACGCGGCCTTCATCCACGTCGTAGAACCGCACGAGCAGCCGAGCGACCGTGGACTTGCCCGACCCAGTGGCGCCGACAATCGCAACCGACTGGCCAGCGGCGAGTTCGAGGTCGAACCCGTCGAGCACGGGGGCCGCTTGGTTGTAGCCGAACCGGACGTCGCGGAACTGCACAGCGCCGGCATGCTCGGCGGGGGGCAGCTGGAGCGGTCGATCCGGATCGGTCACCATCGGGACCGTGTCGAGTACTTCGTTGACGCGTTCGAGCGCCGCTCCGGCGCGCTGGGCCCACGCGATCGTCATTCCGAGCATGCGCAGCGGCGACACGAGCAAGGCGACGAACAGGTTGAACGCGACGAGCTGACCGACGGTCATCTCGCCGTTGATGACCTGCATGCCACCAACGCCGAGCACCGCAATGAGCCCGAGTTGTGGCAACAGCTCGATCGCCGGCAGGTACTTGGCGCGAATCTGGGCCGCGCTGATCGACGCCGTCTGAATGTCGTCGGCCTCGGTGCGAAGCCGGGCGGACTGCACCGCTTCGGCACCGAATCCTTTCACCACCCGCACTCCGCCGATCGTCTCCTCGACCACCGTGGCCAACTCGGCCTGCTCCATCTGCACCTGCAGCACGGCACCGTGGATCGAGTGCGAGAAGCGCCGCGCAACGATGTTCACGAACGGCAGCGGCGCAAGAGCCACGAGCGCAAGTTGCCAGTCGGCAACGAACAGGATGACCGACACCGCAATGATCATCGAAAAGTTCGAGATCGTGATGGGGATCATCACCACGAACGACTGAATCTGGTTGAGGTCGCTCGATGCGCGGCTCATCAGCTGGCCGGTCTGCGCACGGTCGTGATAGCCGATGTGCAGCGACAAGATGTGGTTGAACAGCTGCTCGCGTAGCCGCGTCTCGGTCCACCTCGCCTCGCGGAACGCGTAGAAGCGGCGAAGCGCTGTGAATACGCCAATCGCCACACCGGCGAGGGCGATCAGCGACACCCAGAGCCACAGCATGTCGTCCTGCTCGATGCCGCGATCGATGCTGTAGCGCACCAGCAGCGGCACCGACACCTTGCCGACCATCCACAGCAAACCGATGAAGCTGCCGATGATCAGGTTGCGACGTTGCGCCTTCAGCGTCGTCGACAACAGCTTCCACCGCGACGGTGCGTCGTCGGCGCCGACGACAGGCGCCTCGAAGTCACTCATCGGGGATCACCCTTGCGTGACTCAGCTCGATGCCTTCCCCGCGAGCGGAGCGAGGAGTTCGGTCACGCGATCCTTCGGTCGTCCGACGATCGCCGTGTCGGCAGTAACCACAACGGGACGCTGCAGCAGCTGCTTGTGCTTCACGAGCAGTGCCACGATCTGATCGTCTGTCTGGGCGTCGGCCTCGGTCAACCCCAGCTTCTTCCACATGCTGTCGTGGCGCACGAGCGAGGTCGGCTCGTCTTCCAACTTGGCGATGATGGACCGCAGCGTGTCGGCGTCGGGCGGGGTCTTGATGTAGTTCACGATGTCGACGTCGACACCAAGTTCTTCGGCAATGCGCACGGCACTGACGGACGAGTTTCAATGGGGGTTGTGGTAAATCGTCGCCACGGCCATGTGTCGAGGTTACGAGTTCGTTCGCCGGCCACTCTCATCGGTTGTCACGCTGTGCCCGACCGGCGATTCCCGCGCCGGCTGTGACACCCCCTGTCTAGGGTGACCTCACCGACTCCCCCTTCGACCACCACCGATCATCCGAAGGGGACCTCATGTCTCGCTCCTGCTCCACCCACCGCATCCCGCGCGGGTTCATCGATCCGATCGAATCCCGAGCTGACGCGCTCGCCGTGCTCTCACTCGCGGCCCCGTTCGGTGACGACACCGTGGCCATCCTGCTCGACCCCGAGCGGCGTGGCGTTGGCATCCTCGTCGTCACCGGCACAACCGACCCGGACGCGATCTTTCGAGTCGTCGACGTGTGTCTTCACGCGCAGTACACCGACGTCGGCGGCCTGATCCTCGCCTCGAGCCGCCCAGGCGGCGACATCCAGCCGGTCGATCGCGACCGTTGGATCGAGGCGGCGATGCAGTGCGACGACGCCGGCGTCGAGTTGGTCGAGTGGTTCGTCATCGGCCGGAACATCACGTGCCCGCGCGAGTTGGCAGGCGACCCACCACGATGGGGTGCAGGGCGGGGCGTCAGGCGAGGTGCACGATGAGAAAGTCACCTGCCCATGCCCCAGTGCGCAAGCACAATGAAAGCATGCCGAACGTCTTGATCCGCGATCTTCCCGCCAACGTCCACGAGGTGCTTCAGGTCCGAGCGGCTGCGGCCGGCCAATCACTGCAGCAGTACCTGAGTTCCGAACTCTCCCGGATCGCCCGCACGCCGACCATGTCCGAGGTTCTCGACCGCATCGACGCCCGGGCAGCGACGTCCGACGGCCGGATCGGCTTTGCCGAAGCAGTCGAGGCCATCGAGGCCGGTCGGGCCGAGCGTGATCGTCGTTGATGCATCAGTTGTCGTCAACGCCGTGGGCGATGACCGAACCGCTGGCTTCCTTGCACGCCGAGTGCTCCGTGCCGACTCGACCGTCCGGGCTCCTGTTCTCCTCGACGCCGAAGTTGTCTCCGCACTCCGGCGGTTGGCGGGGGTTCTCAGTGACGAGCGGTTTCGACGAGCCGTCGACGACCTACGCCGCCTCCCCATCGCCCGCGAACCAATCGTCGACCTCATGCATCGGGCATTCGAGTTGCGCTCCAACGTGACCCCCTGCGACGCCACCTACGTAGCCCTCGCCGAAGGGCTGGAGTGCACCCTCGTCACCGGCGATCGGCGTCTTGCCAACGCTCCCGGTCTGCGTTGCACGGTCGAGGTGATCGCTGTGTGATCGCCTCCGCTCGGCTCACGTCGTCGTGCGTGCTCGGCGCTCGGCGGGCGACTGGCGCAGGCCCGCCGAGCGCAGCCGGCGGACGAGCTCACGGCTCTCGACGATCTGGGCACCGGCCTCGATCAGCTCGGCGCGGTACTCCTCGGGGATGTCGTAGTGATCTCCCTGGAATCCGCGTCGCGGAATCCCGGTGCGGTCGGCGAACTCGTGGAGTTCGTCGTACGAGGTGTCACTCACCAGATGACACCACTTCTTACCCCGCCACCACCAACGTGCATCGTCGATCAGGATCGCCACACGGTCACCCTGCCACATCGTCACCCTGCCACACGCTCGACGATGCCACACTGACGTCGTGGCCGCACCCGAACCCGAGTTGGAGCTGGCCTGGCAACGCCACATCGGTGACGATCGGCGTCTGCTCGACGGGCTTCTCGCCCGCCACCGCGAGAAGCAGCGGCGGTACCACACCGCAACGCACGTGGCATGGGTGATACGCCACATCGAAGAACTGGTAGCGGTGGAACCCACCGACCATCTCGATGAGGTGGTCGCTGCGGCGTTCTACCACGACGCCGTGTACGAGCCCGCTCACCCGGCCAACGAGCGGGCGAGCGCGCGCCTCGCGCGGCGAGACCTGACAACACTCGGCTGGTCGAACGAACGCACCGAGCGCGTCGCGGCGATGATCGAGGCCACTGCCCACGGTGAATCGGGGCCGGCCATCGGCGACACCGCGATCCTGCTCGACGCCGATCTCGCCATCCTCGGTTCCGACCCGGCCGCATACTCCGACTACGTGGCGAGCGTGCGCGCCGAGTTCCGTCATGTCGACGACGACGAGTGGCGTACCGGACGGGCCTCGGTGCTCCAGGGTTTCCTCGACCGAACGGCGATCTTCTCCACGCCGACCGCCCGGGACCTGTGGGAACAGCGCGCCCGGACGAACCTCGCCGCCGAACTCGCCGACCTCACCTGAAGCTCGTGCGATGAGATTTGGGTGCAACAGGTGCGCCTGTTTCTCATCGCTGAGCTGCCTCGAGTCGGTGCGATGAGATTTGGGTGCAACAGGTGCGCCTGTTTCTCATCGCTGAGCTGTTGCAGTCCGCCCGATCAGTCCGGTCGGCGGCGTCTCAGGTTCGGACGTGTCCCTGGGCGATGGCGACGGCACCGACGGACTCGGCGATGACGTCGGCGACCCCGGGCTCGAATGCGCCCGGAATGATGCGCTGCGCAGTCGGCTCCGACACGAGACCCGCCAACGCATCGGCGGCAGCGCGCTTCATCTCGATGGTGCACCTCGTTGCCTGCACGTCGAGCATCCCACGGAACACGCCGGGGAAGGCGAGCACGTTGTTGATCTGGTTCGGGAAGTCACTTCGTCCGGTGGCGATCACCGACACGTTCGACGGCATCAACTCGGGCATCACCTCGGGCGTCGGGTTGGCCATGGCGAACACGATCGCGTCGTCGGCCATCTCGGCAAGCCACTCGGGTTGGATGATCCCAGGGCCCGACAGTCCCAGGAGCACGTCGGCGCCCTGGAGCGCTTCGCGCACTCCGCCACGACGATCGTCGCGGTTGCCGTTGTCGACGAACCACTGCTTGGTCGGCGTGAGATTCTCACGTTCGCGATGCAGGATTCCCGAGCTGTCGACGCCGATGATGTCGCCCGTACCACCCTGGCCGACACCAGCATCATGGAGCAGTTCGGCCACCGCCACACCGGCCGCACCGGTTCCGACGATCACGACGCGTAGTTCCTCGACCCGCTTGCCAACGACCGCTGCGGCGTTGATCAACGCTGCAAGCGCCACGATGGCCGTGCCGTGTTGGTCGTCGTGGAACACAGGGATGTCGAGTGCGGCCTGCAGCTGACGCTCGATCTCGAAGCACTCCGGCGCCTTGATGTCCTCGAGGTTGATACCGCCAAAGGTGGGGGCGATGGCCTTGCCGATCGCCACCATCTCATCAACGGTTCGAGCATTGACACAGATCGGGTAGGCATCGACGCCGCCGAACTGCTTGAACAGCACCGCTTTGCCCTCCATCACCGGCATCGCCGCCTCGGGGCCGATGTCGCCGAGGCCGAGTACGGCAGTGCCGTTCGAGAGCACGGCAACGGCGTTCGACCGCCCCGTCAGCGACCAGACGCGCGACGGTTCGTCGGCGATGGCCTGCGACACGCGACCGACACCGGGGGTGTAGGCGAGCGAAAGATCCTCCGGGCCGTTGATCGGAACCCGCGAGGCGATCGACAACTTGCCGCCCTGATGGAGTTGGAATGCCGGGTCGTCGGCGTATGGATCGATCATGTCGATGCCGTCCGGGATGCCCAGGTCGGTCGAGTTGCCGGTGTCGGTCGAGTCGGTGGTGCTGGTCATGGTCGGTCCTTGGGTGTGGTGAGGAGGGTCACCGGCGACCAGCAGCGGGGCCCGCCGCCGGTATCCGGCTGGTCGGGCGAGTTCGACGAATGCTCAGCGTTGCCGCTGGGCTCGTGTCCCCCGCCTGACCCGTACCGGAATGAGTACGGGTGCGGGGCGGCGTGCGGCCACGGCTGCGCCTGCTGCTGCTACGAGAGCGGCAACAACGGCGGCAATGGCGGTGAGCACGAAAGTCATCCTACCCATGTGGTTCACTGAACGCATGACCGACCTCGAAACGATGCCCGTCGAACGCGTCGATGTCGACACCGACGAGATCACCGAGACAGGCGAACCAACCGCCGCCCACATCGTGAAGACCAAACGGGGAGAGAACGCCGCAGCGGTTGTTCTGGAGGCACGCGTGATGGGGACACCGATCGAGGCGCTGTGTGGATTCGTGTGGGTGCCGTCACGCGACCCGAAGCAGCTGCCGGTGTGTGAGAAGTGCAAGAGCGTCTACGGGATGTACAAGGCGTTCAACGATGGCCTCCGCGACACCCCGAACGATTGACCCGTGCCAGAGCTCCGCATCCGCCAGGCCGTTCGCGCGCTGCTCGTCACACCTGATCAGCACATCTTGTTGGTGCGCTTCGAGTTTCCGACGCGGACGGTCTGGGCCCTGCCGGGCGGCGGCATCGATCCGGGTGAGACACACCTCGAAGCGCTACAGCGGGAACTCATCGAGGAGATCGGGCTGCACGATCCGGTCGTCGGCGCGCACGTCTGGAACCGCGAGCACATCATCCCGTTCGAGGACGGCCTCTGGGATGGCCAACGTGACCGCTTCTACATCGTCGAGGCGACCGAGCAGTTCGAGCCGACCCCGGCACTCTCGTGGGAGCAGTTGCGAGCCGAGCGCCTCCACGAACTCCGTTGGTGGCACCTCGACGAGATCGAGTCGGCGACAACCGCCGGCACGTCGTTCGCTCCGCGCCAACTCGGCTCGCTGCTGCGCCAATTGAGCAACGACGGCGCACCGTCGCTCCCGATCGACACCGGCATCTGATCCTGCAACAGGGGTCTGGACCCCTGTTGCAAGGTCAGCGGAAGTCGCGGGAGGTCGTCGGCGCTGGCATGGGGAGGGGTGCGAGGTGGTCGGCGACGATGTTGACGACGCCTTCGCTGCGTTCCAGCCGACCGCGGATGAGCATCGCCGGGGCCTCGCGAGCGACCCTGCGGAACCTCGCCCAGCACCCTTTCGACACCACCACGTTGATCAGGCCGGTCTCGTCCTCCAGGTTGAGGAACGTGACACCCTGGGCCGTCATCGGCCGTTGACGGTGAGTGACCACCCCGGCGACCCGCACGACCGAACCCGGCTCGGGGTCCCACAGCTGCGCCGACGTGAGCACGCCGAGGCGGGTCAG
>JANPCI010000436.1:0-2560 GCA_031430875.1 Actinomycetes bacterium
GCCGGTGATTGCGACCATCGGCACCGAATCCATGTAGGCATCCATGAGCGGCGTGACGAGGTTCGTCGCCGCCGGACCCGACGTCACCATGGCGACACCCGGCTTGCCTGACACGTGCGCATAGCCCTCGGCCATATGGCCTGCGCCCTGCTCGTGACGCACGAGGATGTGACGGATGGAGCTGTCCATCAGCGGGTCGTACGCCGGAAGGATGCACCCCCCGGGGTAGCCGAAGATGAGTTCGACATTCTCGTGCTCGAGTGCTCGGATCAGCGCCTGAGCGCCGGTGAGCCGTTCAGCTGGTTCTGCAGCCATGGGAGTGGTTCCTTTGTTCGTGTGTTCGAGGGGAGCGGATCGTGCGAATCGGTGCCGAAAAAGCAAACGACCTCCCGTCTGGGAGGTCGTGAGCACGCGCGGCGGTGATGCCGGCGTGCTACCGGATGAGTACTACGAGTGAGTTCGGGACGCGGTGGGCGACGTTCACGTCCGACAGTGTGCCATCGAATTGCGTCATGGTCAACCTCACGTCCATCTGAGGATCGAAGCTGAACCGCATTACGGTTCGCCGGGTGAGTCGACGCGACGAGATCATCCAGGAGGCGGTGGCGATCCTGCACGAGGACGGCCCTGCAGCCCTCACCTCGGTCAACGTGGCGGCCCGCATCGGAGTGACACAGTCGGCGATCTATCGACACATCACCGACATGGAGGAACTCATCGGGATCGCCAGCGGGATCGTCGTCTCCGAACTCACGGCCGTGCTGAACTCGCTGCTCCTCGGACCCGATGTCGATCTCGACGAACTCGAAGGCATCGCAGCTCTGAGCAAGAAGGTCGTGGCGACGATGGACGTCGAGCGTCAGGCGTTCGAGGTGATCGACCGATGGCGGTTCGCCGACGGCGTCCTCGGCGACGGCATCCGCCTGGCCCTCGCGTCCAGTCGGGATCTCATCGTGTTCGTGTTCGAATCGGAGTGGCGCAAGGAGTACGGCTACGCCGATCCGCTCCGCGCCGACCACGCCGCCGTGCAGAGGGCACACGCCCAGATCATCGTCGACGACGTGGTCGCCGTGTCCCGCCTGGTGCGAGACGGCATGCGAGCCGATGATGTCGCTCGGCTGCTGCAGCTGCGCATTGTCACCTCGTGGACGGCGTACGTCGTCGACATGCAGACCCGACTCGGTCGCCCGCTACCGAACATCGAAGTTGCCTGAGATCCGACTCAGCCGGCGAAGATGCCTTGCAGGGTCGCGGCCGTGAGGGTGTTCTCCATCAGGCAGGCGATCGTCATCGGGCCGGTGCCACCCGGCATGGGCGTGATGAACCCGGCGATCTCGGCCACCGGCGCGTAGTCGACGTCACCGACGATGCCGGCCTCGGTTCGCGAGACACCGACGTCGATGACCGTCGCGCCGGGCTTGACCATGTCGGCGGTGATCATGCGTGCTTGGCCAGCCGCGCCGATGACGATGTCGGCTTCTCGAACGACGGCCGCCATGTCGCCGGTTCGCGAGTGGGCCATCGTGACCGTGGCGTCGACGCCCTTGCGGGCGAGCAGCAGCGACAGCGGCAATCCGACGAGCGTCGAGCGACCGATGACCACGGCGCGTCGCCCGCTCGTGGGGATGTCGTACCGTTCGAGCAGCCGCATCACCCCCAGTGGCGTGCAGCCGACCAGGCCCGGGCGACCACGTACGAGTCGGCCCATCGAGCGTTCGGTCAGGCCGTCGACGTCCTTCTCCGGCGGGATGAGGTCGATGACCGGTTCGGGGTCGAGCCCGTCAGGCAACGGGAGCTGCACGAGGATGCCGTGTACACCGTCGTCGGCGACGAGTTCACGAACGACCGATTCGACGTCGGCCTGAGTGGCTGTTGCAGGAAGATCGACATGGCGAGAGGCGAGTCCGGCCTCGGCGGCCTTTTGATGCTTGCTGCGGACGTAGCGCTGGCTCGGGCCGTCGTCGCCCACGAGCACCGTTGCCAGACAGATCGCCGGCGAACCCGCCGCTTCGATCCGCCGACGCAACCCGACGATGATCTCGTCACGCAACTCATTGCCATCCATCACCACAGCCGTCATACAGCGCACTGTACGCCGGCCCGGTCTTTCCGGACCCGACCCCAACAGACCGGCCCGATCATCGGGTGTCGGCGAGCTTCGCCAGCACACCAGTGCGCAGCGCGCTGAACGAGGCCGACTCAGCGGCAAGAACACGGCCACGGCGAGCGATGCGGCGTGCCGAGCACGCGTCGCTCAAACCGTGGAGTTCTGCAAGCGCTGCGGCGTCGACAGCACGTGTCTCGACGGCAATCGTGATCGCCAAGGTTCGGCGTAGTTCTGCTGGACGATGATCGGCATCCAGCGACGAGCGGGCCATGACACTTTCGACCGCATGCTCGATCTCGCCCCATGTGGTCGGAGCAAGCGGGGGCAGCCCCCTGTGGTCCAGACGATCCGATGGCTGGCTCGTCAACACGTAGTCGAGATAGTCGTTGGGGTTCGTGTGTTCGCCGAGCAACGTTCCGGTCGTCAACCAGTCGGGCGTCGGCCACTTGCCGA
>JANPCI010000437.1:0-3920 GCA_031430875.1 Actinomycetes bacterium
CTTCCCGGGCTGGCTCATCGACGCCGCCGATCAGGTGACGCAGTACGCCCGCTGACCTGGCAGGCTTGAGGCGTCATGAAATGGCCGACGTGGAGCCAGGCGCTGCTTGCGGCGACGATCGCCGGTCTCGTCGCGTTGGCATTTCGGAGGGCGCGGCCGACCCGCATCGGTGACCGCATCGGCCACGTCGTCGGGCCCGCAGCGTTGGAGTTCGCCTTCGTCGCGTCGCTGTACGCCGTCTGGCGGATGGCCAAGAACCTGCCGCTCACGCAGGCCGATGGGGCCATCGAGCGGG
The DNA here is from genome assembly GCA_031430875.1 of Actinomycetes bacterium. Lineage (GTDB taxonomy): Bacteria > Actinomycetota > Acidimicrobiia > Acidimicrobiales > Ilumatobacteraceae > Sva-07. The sequence continues at coordinate 296 of JANPCI010000437.1, forward strand.
CCCGCGACATCGTGCGGGTCCAGGAGTTCCTCCGGCTACCGAGCGAACTGACGCTCCAGCGCTTCACGCTCGATCACGAGTGGCTCGCCCAGTTCTCTGCCGCGTTCTACGCCGTGGCCCACGTGCCAGGCATTCTCATCTTCCTCGTGTGGCTGTACGCCCGCCACCGCGACGTCTACCCGCGCTGGCGCAACGCGCTGGCGATCGTCACCGCGTTCTGCCTGTTCATCCGCTTCGCCAAGGTTGCGCCGCCGCGGTACCTGCCCGACCTCGGCTACGTCGATGTGTCCCAGATCTACAACATGTCGGTGTACGGCGAGGCCGGCACCGGCGTGTCGTCGCAGTTCGCCGCGATGCCCTCGCTGCACGTCGCCTGGGCGGCCGTGGTCGCCTTTGGTGCGTTGTCCGCGAGCACCAGCAAGTGGCGCTGGATCGGGATGGTCCACCTGGTGATCACCATGCTCGTGGTGTCGGCCACCGGCCATCACTGGTGGCTCGACGGCATCGTCGCGTTGGTGTTGCTGTGGATCGCACTCCAGCTCGACACACTCGGCCGCCGTTGGGTGCGCGCAATGCGCGGGGAACCGCCCCCGATGGCGGCCGACATCGCCCTTGGCGCTGCCGTTGCTGTCGAGGCGGGCAGGTCGGCCGAGGCGGCCGAATCGGAGGTCGTGTGACCGCTCACCCGAACGTGATTGCCGACCTCGAACGGTTGGGCCTCGCCTACGAGGTGATGGACTGCGATCCCGATCTCGCCGACACGGCACAGTTCTGCGAGGCCTACGGCGTGCCACTCGAGGAATCGGCCAACGCCATCCTGGTCGCGTCGAAGAAGCCGGAGGGTCACCATGCGGTGTGTGTGGTGCTCGCCCACACCCGCCTCGACGTGAACGGCGCCGTGCGGCGCAAGCTCGGCGTCCGCAAGCTGAGCTTCGCTCCCGCCGAGGTGACCCGAGAACTGACCGGTCAGGAGATCGGTGGTGTCACGATCTTCGGCCTGCCACACCACGTGCCGGTGTGGCTCGACCGTCGGATCCTCGACTGCGATCGGGTCGTTGTCGGAGCGGGTTCACGCTCGGCGAAGATCAGCCTGGATCCCTCGCAACTCGCGGGCCTCGACGGTTACGAGTTCGTCGACGACCTGGCGTTGGAGCCGACCTGAGGCCGAGGACTCGTCGGATCAGACGCAACGGTCTTCTTCCCGGCCGAGATCAGAGGGCGAGGAGTGGTTCGGGTGTCCACCGTGGCCAGCGGGGTGGGTAGTCGCTGAGCCCGTAGCGGTAGGAGGCAACTTCGGTGGGTCCGTCGTCGGCGGAGTTGTCGTAGAACACCGCCCGGTGGCAGCTCGGTGCGGCGACGACGACGTTCGGCCAGAGCCGTTCGTAGCGAGACGTCAGCTTGTCGGCGGGGACATCGTGACCGCCGGAGGCAACCCGGGTTTGGACGCGCGGACCGGACAGCGCCAACGGGATCATGACGACGTGCATGACGATGTCGTGACCGGCGGCGCCGGTCACCGCGACGAGGTCGATCTTCGACTCGTGGGAGAACACGGTCTCGGTACAGAAGTCGAGGCGGGCGTCGATGAGTGCCTGTCGTGTGTCGGCAGCGATTCTTGCTGCGGCGTACGCCTGTTGCACCTCCTCGCCCGGGAACCGGTCGCTGGCGATCCGATCGGTGTTCACGAAGGGCAGACCAGGTCGAACCGGTGCGATGACTCGTTCGAAGAGGGTCGTCTTGCCGGCGCCGTTGGGCCCGACGATCAGGTCGAGGCGGCTCACAGGCGCCGGCGGCGACCGTCCGGTGTGATCTCGATGAGGTTGCCCTCATCGTCGAGTGACACGGTCGCGGCTCCGGCCGTTCGGGCATCCGGCCCGAATCGTTGTGTGGCGACCCGTTCAGCGATGCGGGCGTCGATCAGGGCATGGGCGCCGGTGCGTTCCTGGGGTGTCAGCGTCGAGAACTGGGCGTCTCCGGCGGCGACGGCCAGAACTCGACGATTGGTGACTGATCCTGACCGTTCGATGTGCATGCCGACGCGGGCCCAGTAGTTGATCTGTTCGGTGATCGTCCGGTTCTCGGTCGGAGCGACTCCGGCCGCGGCGGCGGCCAGGTCGGCAGCGACTCGTGTCGGTGTGGACATACCTTTCGCCATCTTGGAACTCCTGTATCGATCTGCTACAGATGTATCGGACTGCGACAGCATACTGCGAGGGCCGGCTCAGGCGGCGCGACCCCGGCGGGTGCCGGGTTCTCGGAAGTGGAGGTACTGGGTGTCGAGGCGTTCGCCGCGGGGGTGGGCGTAGCGGCTGGGGGCTGGTGGTGGTGGGGCCCCGGGGGGCTTGGGTTTGGCCCCGGTGGGTCGTAGTAGGTCGCCGTTGCGGTCGGTGAATATCACGGTGCCGTTGTCGGCGTTGCCGTTGATGCCGAGTGCACCTTTGTGATGCATTCGATGATGATGAGGACACAGGGCGATCAGATTCCAGGTGTCGGTGGGTCCACCGTTTTCCCAGTGGATGATGTGGTGGACTTCGAGGATGTGGGTTTGGGTGCAGCCAGGGACGCCGCAGCCGCCGTCGCGCAGGATCACGAGGCGTCGTGTGCGTTGCGGGATCATGCGCCCGGTGCGCCCGATCGAGATCGGGATCGCCCCGTCGATGAAGGTGGGGGTGAGCAGTCCGTCGCAGGTGATGTATTGGCGGATGGCGTCGGGCAGGTTCCAGCCGCGGTCGTCGCAGCATTCACCGTCGGTCTTGAGATAGATGTGGGTGCGGTAACGGTCGCGTCGGGCGGGTTCGCTGATCGAGCCGAGTGAGCGTTCGCAGACTTCGCGCAGGGCGTCGGGCCATTCGATGTCGGGGTGGCCGTCTTGGAACAGTTGGTCGCGGGCTTCGCGGAGTGCGTTCTCGATGGTCATGCCCGTGAGAGCATCCGTTTCGACCTGTAGACGCCAGCGTCCGTCGTCGCCGAGCCCGAACCACATTTTGTCTCTTGGTGCCGGCTCGCTGGGTGCCGGCCCGGCCGGTGTCTGCTTGGGGTTGGCGGGATCGACGGCGCCCGGATCGACAGCGGCCGGATCGGTGGCGGCCGGATCGGTGGCGGCGGGGTCGACTGCAGCGGGGTCGACGGCAGGCTCAGCGGGGTCGGTGGGTGTGTCGGGGTGTGGGTGGTCGGGGAAGGGGTAGGTGGCCAGGGTGCGCGAGAGTTGGGAGACGGTGAGCATGCGGCCGAGGTCGCAGATCTCGTTGTCGATCCACCAGGGTGCTCGTTTGGCGATGGCGAACATTTGGTCGACGGCGAGTTCACCTCGCCGGAACGCGTCGAGGCAGTGCGGCAGTTCGCTCACCCGGTTGGCGATGGTCACGATTTGGCGGGCTCGTTGGGCCGACAGCCCGGTACGCCACGCGAGGAACAACTCGGGGGTGTGCACACCCGGGCCACGCCAATCCCGCGGGTTGGCGATCATCGCGGCGGTCAGGTCGACGAGGCGGGCGTGCTGTGCGTTGAGGTGCCCGGCGACGATGTTCAGTTCCTCGTCGAGGTCGAACCCGGCGCTGCCGCCGTGGTCCGGTGTCGAGTCGTTGGGGGTGTTCATGGTGTTCCTCCCTTCGAGCAATCGTCGGCT
>JANPCI010000438.1:0-3599 GCA_031430875.1 Actinomycetes bacterium
CGCAGCGCGGATGTCGTCGCCAGCAGCTTGGCCGTGTCGGCGCGAAGCCGCATGGCACCGAGCAGTCGTTCGATGAGTGGACGTGTCGGTTGATCGACCCGCTCGAGCACCCCGTCCCATACCGACTCTTGGCTCGCATGCCCTTCATCGCCAGCCATGGCGACGGTCGCGAGTGCTGCGCGGCACGAGATGCACGTCATCAGATGGGCCTCGATCGCGGCCGCCGTGGCGGCAGTCACCGAGAGCTCGCAATAGCCGATCAACAGTCGTTCCTCGATGTGCGTCAGATTCACGTCAATGCTCCTCGGAGTTGGATGCGGGCCCGCATCATCCGTGTCTTCACCGTGCCGGCAGGAAGACCCAACAACCGCGCCGCCTCCCGCGTCGTCAGCCCATCGAGGACCGTCGCCTGCACCACTGCACGAAGCTCGACCGGCAAGCTGTCGATCGCACCGGCGAGATCGCCATGGGCCACCCCGAACAGCACCGCATCCTCCGCGGTCGTCAACGTCGATGCTTCCGACACCCGGTTCGAGACCGGAGACCAACGCGACCGATGCCGCACGACCCCGATCAAGCGCCGGATCGCGATGCCCCAGATCCACGCGGCCGGGTCGCCGGACCCGTTCCACCGACCGGCGCCGCGCCACACCGCCACGAACGTGTCCTGCACCGCCTCGGCAACCACGTCGCTGTCGGAACACCGGTGGCGAAGCCGAGCGGTCAGCCAGGGCTGATGCCTCACGTACAGCTCGCGGAGCGCGAGACGATCGCCATCGGCGATCGCAGCAACCAGCTGCGCATCACTCGACGACGACGGATCCATGCTCACACCCACACAGTCGCGCAACGACACGGCAACGGTTCACGATCGTGTTGTTGTCACCTCGCGCCGAGGAACGCCTCGATCTCGTCGCACGCGGCGACGGTGCCATCCTCGGCGGCGATCTGTGCGCCGAGTGCTCGTGAACGTTCGGCGAGTGCCTCGTCCGTGAGCAGCCGGCGCAGCGCGCCGGCCAGATCGCGGTCGCGGCGGACCCACACCCCCGTGCCGAGGGCCCGCTGACGTCGGGCATGCCACAGTTGGTCGAACATGCACGGCACGATCACCGAGGGCAGGCCCGCTTCGAGGGCCAACGCATTCGTGCCATGCGCACCTGACTGCACGAGAACCTTGGTATGACGCAGCAGTGGTGCCAGCGGAACGAACGGCCAGACCCCGTGGCGCCTGTCGACACCTGCAGCGCGCACCCGTTCGGTGACCGCGGCGTTCGATGTGAGGAACACGCCGCGAGCCCCGAGGCCGTCGAGCGCGGCAGCGACCTGTTCGAAGACTTCCGGTCGCGCCGACGCGCCACTGGTACCGAGGGTGACGACGACCGGCGGAGGCCCGTCGGCGAGGAACGCCTGAACGTCGTCGGGCAGGTGGCCGCCGTTCGGCCCGTCCCACGAGGTGAACCCGGTGAGGCGGTAGTTGGAGGGCCAATCCGGCGCAGTGTCGACGTAGCTCGGTGAGGCGAGGCCGAGATTGAGGTGAGGCGACAGGCGGGCGTCGACGACGGTCCAGCTCCCTTCGGTGCGGAGCCCGAGCGAGCGCCGGAACTCGACGAACTTTCGTCGGCTCATCAAGGGGCCGACCAGTCGTGACTGGCCGAGTCGCCACAACGCTCCGTTCGGCCAACGGCCGAGGTCTGGCATCCCGGCCGGTGGGGCGGTGGCGGTCGGTACGAGCATCGGGAACAGGTCGCCGACGATCCACGGGATGCCTCGGCGCTCACACGACATCGCGCCGATGATCGACGGCGCCGGGTGTGACACGAGCAGGTCGGCATCGGCCAGCTCGGCATCGACGGCTTCGAACAGGTCGGCGAGATGGGGAACGGTGAAGCGGCCGAAGTACAAGGGCAACACCCCCGCGCCACCGAGTGGCATCCCCCACCGGGCGATGTACGCGCCATGTTCGTCGAGGGCTACGGGCGAGAAATCAGTGCCGCTGTGCACGCATCGAAACGGCTCTGACGCGAACGACGGGTGGAACTCGCGGGGCACGACATAGGTGACGTCGTGGCCTCGGCGGCACAACTCCGACGCGATCGGCACGTACGGGAACACGTCCCCGCGATGCGCCATCGAGTAGAAGACGATCCGAGCCATCGTCGATCCTCAGCGTTGCAAGAACGTGCGGGTCGACAGTGCAGCATGATCGGGATCGTCCATCCAGGGTGCGTGGCCGGCGCCGGCCATCAGCTCGAGCTCGGCGTCGGGGAAGCGATCGACGAACTGTCGGGCGATGTCGGCACCGCCGTTCGGATCGTCCTCGCCCCACAGGAAGAAGATCGGTGTGTGGATGCCGGCAAGCAGGTCCGCCGGCAGCAGTACCCGTTCGTTCATGCCATGCAAGGGCGAGACCAGCTGTGGAGATGCCTCGATGTCATTGCGCATGGTGTGGGTGTGGCGCAAGAGCGCGACGTACCAGTCGATCGATGCTTGAGTGAAGCTGCCAGACTCGAGCGCGGCGCCCAACCCGATCTGGCGCAACATCATCCGCACTGTCCGCTCGGTGGGCGGCACCCTCGCCATCAGCCAACCGGCGCCTGGAGCGCTGCCGAGCCTCATCAGCAGTGGCACCTTGGCCATCGGAGCCCCAACGGTCCAGCTGAACTCGACCACCTTGTCGACGCGGTCCGGGTGTGCTGCGGCAGCGCGCAGTGCGAAGTACCCGCCGTACGACGTTGCCGCGACATGAGCGCTCGCTACACCGAGCGCGTCGAGGAGGTCGGGGATCAAGGCGTCGGCGTAGGCGTTGATGCCTTCGGTGCCGTCGGGTCGCGTCGGGAGCCGCTCGCTCAGACCGCATCCGGGCCGGTCCAGCATGATGCAGCGGAAGTCGGCGAGCCGCGCGACCAGCGACGCCCAACTCGAGCCTCCATTCGAAGCGCCGTGAACGAACACCACGGCAGGGCCTTCACCGAACTCCTGGATCCTGACGTCGCAGTCGGTGCGAGCGAGATGGAGGCGACGCTCGGTCGGCACGACGTCGACCGACTCCCACAGCCGTCGCTCCGCATCCCGGAACCGACCCTCGTTCACGCCCATCGCAGCCTCCTCGGGAACCAGCAACATGTCGCAACCGACGGCAGTCTGTCAGAACCGAACATCACACGTGCACGGCGCTGAGGGGGCTTGCCTTGCGGGCAATCCGGCATCACACTTGGCGAATGCGCCGGACGACCGATCAGCGGATCGGCGGTGACGTCGGTGATGGCTTCGGTCGGGTGGCCGACGCGTTCAGATCGAACTTCCGCGATCGTGGCGAAGTCGGCGCCGCGGTCGCGGTGTACCAAGACGGGCACAAGATGGTCGACCTGTGGGGCGGTTCTCGGGATCCAGCTCGGGGACTTCGATGGGAAGCGGACACATTGGTGCCGGTGTTCTCGACAACGAAGGGGATGTCTGCGGCAGCGATGGCGGTCGCGCATTCGCGAGGTATGTTCCAACTCGACGAGCCGGTGGCGTCGTACTGGCCCGAGTTCGGCCAACACGGCAAGGAGCAGGTCACGGTAGGACAACTCCTGGCCCACCAGGCCGGCTTGGCTGTG
>JANPCI010000439.1:0-6794 GCA_031430875.1 Actinomycetes bacterium
TCATGTGATCCTCCGATCAAGCCCGCAGCACCATCGTCACCGACAGCGAGAACGGGCGGGTGGATCACCGACATATCTACCCAAGTGCAGTGCTCGATATTCGCGAAGCCGCGACGGCTCCTGACCGGGATTGACTTCCACGTCGCGTCGCATGAAAACGCGTGCTCGGCTGGGCTTTCGAACCTTCCCCTGCCCATGCGTCGTCGACGCCTACAGCTCGATCCCGACATCGATCGAGCGGTCGGGTCGTTTCGGCTTCGGTAGGTCGATGCCTGCGTGGTGAGCCCAGCGAGTTGTTACCTCGGCGAGTTGGCTGGTTTCGTTGAGGGTTCGGTCCTCACCGAGCACGGCGACCATGTCGCGGAGTTGCGCAGCGGGGAGCTTGTGGCCGTTCGCCCAGTGCTTCCACGTGGCGAGGGCGTCGCAGAGTTGTTCGGCACGGTCGGCGTGTCCGTCGAGGTTGTTCCAATCGTCGAGCATTTCGCGGGTGCTGTGGATGCCGTCGTGATGCTCGACGATGTCGGATAGCTCGCTGAGCGGTCGACGGGTCGGCTCGGCTGCTTGTTCGCATCTGGCGAGGCGTTCAGCGGCGACGGCGAGCACGTCGTTGGCGGCGGCGACGTTGCGGCGGGCGGATCGTCGCTGGAGCTTGCCGGCGTTTCGGAGGTCGCGTTCGGCGTTCCACAAGTTCGAGGTCGCTTCGGTGACGACATGTTCGGCGTCGACGATCCGGGCTTGGAACGGGGCGTGTGCTGCCTGCGCTGCGGGCAGGTCGCGGCAGGCGTCGACGTAACGCTGTTTCTGTGCGGCTCGTTCCTGGTCGCGCTCGATGACGTTGCGGCGTGCGGACAGGGCGAGTTCGTCAGCGTCGCCTCGAAGGTCGTCGAACCAGTCCGGGATCTGCACTCGTGGCCGTGTACTGGAACGTGGGACGGCGGCCGCGAGCGTTCGTCGCTGCACAGTGGCGGGGATGTCGGCTCGGTCGACGGCGATGGCTGCTTCGAGCACACTGATGGCTTGGGCGAGATCGTCGGTGTCGGCCACGAGTGCGTCGTTGCGGTTGCGTCCCCGAGTCATTCCGACATACAGCCCGCGGCCGGTGGTCGCTGCCGTGGCGAGGGTGATGGCACGATCAGCGGTGTCGCCTTGAGCACCGTGCTCCGTACTGGCATACGCGAGTTGCACGTGGTCGCGGACGTAGTCGACGGGCAGCGTGATGGTGCCGTGTCCACCGATGCGAGACACGGTGACCTCGCCGGTGTCGGAGGTGTTGGTGATGGTCCAACGTTCACGGTTCCGCACTGGCTCGCCGACGCTGGTGCGGAGCTGCCGGTCGTTGCGCCGCGTGACAACGATGTCACCGACCATCGCCCAGTCACCGTCAATACGGGTAGCCGTGACCGGGTCGAGTTCGCCGTTGTCGAGACGGTGTTGTTGGATTCGGGTGTTGACCGCGGCGACGTGTTCATTGCGGGTCGTCACGATCGACAACGACTCACCTTCGTCCCGACACCGAGTCCAGGTCTCCGCGATCGTGTCGAGATGATCCTGAAGGCCGCCGGCTCGGATTCGGCCACGGGCGGCATACGTCGTGATGGCGTTGGGGTCACCGGCGCGGAGCCGCAATGTGGTGGCGGCTTCCCAGCTGTGTGCGAAGCGGTGGAGTTGCTCGAGTTCGACCGACCGGGCGGTGTCGCAGAGTTCGGTGAACATCCCACCGCGCCCGACCGCCTGCAATTGGAACGGGTCACCGATCAGCGCCAGGCGCCACTGTCGCTGCTCGGCGTGCACGACGAGGCGGTAGAGATCGGAGGTGTTCAACATGGCGGCCTCGTCCACCAGGATCGTCGCCCCCGCAGGTGGGATCGGCCACGGCCTCCTCGGGTCCGAGTGGTCGAGTTCGTAGAGCAGCTTGGCAACCGTGTCACACTCCGCACCGGTCTCCTGCTTCAGCACCGCCGCGGCTCGTGCCGTCGGCGCCAACCCGACCACGACGCGACGCTGGTCGTGAAGGTTGCCGACGGCAGCTTCGAGCATCGCGGTCTTGCCCGCACCCGCCGGACCAACGACCACGACCAGACGGTCGTAGCCGGCAACGGCGCTCGCGGCGGTTCGCTGAGCGTCGTCGAGTCGACCCTCGACGATCGTCGCCGACGGTGACGCCTCGGGTGTTTGGGCGTCGAGAGCGAAACTGATGATGTGTTCCTCCTGGGCGAGGACATGGGCGGAGGTGGATTGTTTGGCGATCGGTTCGATCCACACCGACCGCCCATCGCTGCGCCGGTGCGCTCCGGTGTCGGTCGGGTCGAGATCGACACACTCAGCGAGCACGGTGTCGACCGCAGCATCCAGCGCTGCCGCCCACGTCGTGGCATCGTGTCCCGGTTGTGGGGACACCGTGTCACAGAGCTGGCGCAGGACATCCATGCGGTTCCATGCCGACTGCCTCGCGGCCAATGCTTCGACGACCTCGCCTGCGGCGACCGGCGACGGCTGCAGTGGGTGTTGGTGGGCGTAGGCGACCGCGGACTCGACAACGGTGGCGGGGTCGATACCGAGCGAACGGGCCTCGACTTGCCACCGTGTGCGCAAATCACTGACGCCGAGGCCGGTCTTGCGGTTGCGGGTGTCGACCGCAGCTTCGCGCTCCATCGCCGCGTACTCGAACGATGTCGGATCACGACCCTCACGGGTACGGAAGTCGGAGAGCTTGTCACCCATCTCGACTCCGATCTCGCCCGCACGTTTCGAGAACTGCTCCAACAGCTCCGTCGGGATCCCGGCGATCTCGGCCTGGCCGTTCACAATCAGATCGAACACCATCCCAAACCGTGCGGTGACTTCGGCTCGAAGCACGGATTGATACAGGTAGCCGAAGGCTTGCTGATGCTTCTTCAACGCCAACGCATCCAGCGCCAACCAACGCCCATCCGCGGTCTGGACCTTCGCGGAGATCACCACATGGGTGTGGAGCTGCGGGTCATCAGCACGACTCGTTGACTGGCGGAACACCGCAACCGACAGGCCGCCGGTCTCGGGATGCAACCGTGCGCCGTTGGAGCGGATACGCGTCGTCGACGCATACTTCTCGATCATCGCTACTGTTGCGTTCACCGCCACGTCATGGCACTCGGCGAAACGTTCGTCACCGGTGAGGCCCCACAGCACTGATACCGACTTCGGTGCCGACAACGTCGCGTCATACCCGGCGACTGCTCGGATCGTGTTGCCATGCTTGTCGACACGATCGACAAGTTCGCGACCGAGCTGCATCGCCGTTGACGGGTGGTAACCCGACAGGAGTGCTTCGAGGGCTTCGGTCGTGACCTCGCCCAACAAGCCGAGTCCCGGAGCTTGGGACCCGGCCCACACGCCCGGCAACTCACCGTCAGCTTTGGTGAGGTAGCCGGTGTAGTACGCGGCTGACGCTCCCGCACCTGCCGCGAACAGCGTCGTCACCCGGATCACGACCACTCCCACCCACGCGCGGGCACCTGTCTGATTTGATTTGTTTGTGGGTTGAGAGAGGTTGGTTGATGCATGGCGGGGGTCGCGGGTTAGACGCTGAAGAGTTGAGGGGTTTGCGGCGTCGTGGTGCGGCGGGGGGGCTTGGTGGAGGTGATGGCGATGGGGGTGTCATTGACGGCGATGGCGGTGGTGTCGTCGGTGTCGGAGCTGACCGGGGGCCAGACGGTGATCGCCGTGCCGATCCATTCCTCGAACTGACGGCGCGGGACGCGGAGTTGACCACCGACCCACTTCACCGGCATCCCCGCTGCACCGTTGGTCGCCAAGAACTGATGGGCGAGCTCGTAGGCGGTCGTGCGCGAGATCCGCGCTACCGCTGCAGCTTCCATGATCGTCAACAGATCCGGAACCCGGACCTCAACTCTCATATCGCTCATCGACGCTCCTCCACCTTGCAAAGGGCCTACGAAGCCGGTGATCGTTACAGCGATGCACAATCCCTAACGGCCATCGAAGACCCCCGACAGGGCAATCTGATCCACCGCATCACGGCGCGTCGCTGTCATTGCGGCATGCCTGCCGAGGCGCGACTTCATGACAAACGGGCTCACACGAGTAGGGGACGTCGCCGCGCTCGCAGCCCGCACCGACGAGCTGGTCACCACCGCGCTGGTTGTGGCTGAGGCCGCGAGGGCTCCTACTGAGCGCTGAGAGCGCCGAGCACCGCTATGTGCGACTTGACGACTCCCTCGGTGCGGTGGCGGTAACGCTTCACCACCATCTCCAAGTCCTTGTGGCCGAGCAGGTCGGCCACTTCTCGGAGGGGCACGTCGGCATCGACCATGAGTGACGCGACGGTGTGCCGCATCTCGTACAGCGACAGCGCCGGCACGCCGGCGTGGGCGCAGACCTTCTTGAAGTCGCGTCGAGCGTGCGACGGGTCGACAGGCGTGCCGACTTCCGACGTAAACACGAGGTCAGCCCAACGAGGGTCCGTCGTCCAGTGCGCGCCGACAGCGAGGTGGCCCTCGGCTTGCTGCTTGCGGTGCCGGCGCAACGCTGCCACCAGCACTTCGGTCATCTCGACATCGCGTCGGTTGCCGGTCTTCGTCGGCCCGATGCTCAGTGGGCGTCCACCGTCGGCGCGCTTGATCGCGTGGTCGACCGTGATCGTGCAGTTCCCGAAGTCGACCTGAGGCCAACGCAGAGCGTCCATCTCGCCGGGCCGCGCACCGATGCTCAGCATGGCGATGAAGTAAGCGCTCGGGGTCGCCGTCGTGAAGGTGCCGTCACCGGTCGCGGTCAGCGCGACCATCAAGGCCGAGTACTGCTCACGGGTGAACGATTCTTTCGCCCGCGACTTGCTGTAGACCGCCGGTGCGTCGGGGTTCGTGGCCGACCGGTCCTTCGGCAGCTTGGCGAGGCGCGCAGGGTTCCACGTGATGTACCGACGGGCGACCGCCCACTCGAGCATTTCGCCGAGCATCTGCTTGTAGTCCCGACACGTGACGCGCGCCTGCGGCTTGCCTCCCTTGCCACCGAATTCCGCCTCGACGCGCAGCCACGTCTCGATCTGGGCGACGGTCAGCTGGTCGAGCTGGCGCCCGCCGATCCGGCCGGCCGCGATGATGTGTCTCTCGACGCGCGGGCGGAGGCGCAGGATCGTCCCTTCCTCCTTCGTGCCCTCGTTCTGTTCCAGGTGCGTCAGCCATTCACCGGCGAGGTCGGCGACGGTCATCGACTTCTTGCGCACGTCCACGCCGGCGTCCTGCTCACGTTGGAGCTTTCGGAGCTTCTCGCCGACCGCCTTGCGGGTCGGGCCGGTGATCCTCTTCCGCCGCCGCTTACCGTCCGGGCCGACGTCCAGGTCGACCGAGGCGATCCACCGCTCGACAGTCACACCGGTCGCGGCTCGCGTGTAATCACTCCGGTAGATCGACCCCTCCCCCTGGGAGCGGGTGCTCGACTTGGTGGCCATGGCGGGGTCCCCCTTCCGTTGGTGCCACCACCTTACGCCTTCAAATGGCTCCCACGATGGCTCCCAAGATGGTCGAAAACGACGGAAGCCCCGGTCGGGGCCGCTCTCGCAGTCCCGTGACCAGGGCTTTCTTCGTCGGGGTGAGAGGATTTGAACCTCCGGCCTCCACGTCCCGAACGTGGCGCGCTAACCAAGCTGCGCTACACCCCGTAGCGGCTGGCCATGCTATCCAGCGGTCGCAGGTTCTTCCTCGGCCGATTCCACGACCGCGGCGACCGCACTGCCGTCGTCGGATTCCGGCAGCGGGACCATCGGCTCGACGTCGACGGCATCGGCGGGAAGCCCCTCGGTGTACGAGCCACCAGCCCCGAGTGCATCGGCCGCGCGGCGCAGGCGAAGCGCGTCGAGCGGCTTGATCAGCCACCCTTCGGCGCCGCTGCGACGAGCGAGGTGGATATCGGCGGCCCGATCGAGCAGCATCAGGACACGCACGTGTTCGAGGGCACCGGCGGACTCGTCGAGACGCAGCGCCATCGTCACCGCCATGCCCCCCATCGAGCCGATCTGCAGGTCGAGGATTGCCAGATCGGGGGTCTGCTTCTTCACCTCGCCGGCAACGGCGCGGCCTTCACGGCACACGGTGAAGTGGACGTCGTCGTCGCCGAGCGCGGCAACGATTTCGTCGACGATCCAGTCGGCATCAGTGGCAAGCAGGATGTGCACGGCCCAGACGCTACCGCTCGGCGATGGGATGGTCGAAGAGATGCCCAGCGATCGTGCGTAACCCGTCGAGATCGTGAACGTCACGATCGAGCAGTGGCAGCACGACCACACGGTCGTCGCCGGCCACCTCACCGAGCGGTTCGATCACGTCGAGCTCGCGTTCACGCAGCGTTCGCAGGTCGGCCACGTTGCGCCACAGGGCAGCGAGGTCGGCATCGCCCGCTGCAGCTGCGTCACCCGACGCCGTCAGCGCGTCGTCAGCGGTGCCCTCACCGAATGCCGGATGGGCTCGATTGACGATCGCCGACGTGACCTCGATGCCCTGCTCGACGAGTTGCTCGACGAACCAGACGGCCTCGGCGATCGTGTCGTGGCGCGCAGATGCCACCACGACGAACGAGGTCTCGGGCGCCCGGATGAGCGCGATCACCTCGTCGGCTCGTTGACGGAACCCCGTCTCCATGCCGGAGAACGCCTGGAAGAACGCCACCGAGTCGGCGAGCACATCGGAGCCGACCACTCGGCCGATCGCCCGCAGGAGGGGCTGCGTCGCCGTGCCGATCACCTTGAGGCCACTCTTGGCAGGCAGCATCAGCAACTTGAACAGCCGGTGGTCGAGAAACCG
>JANPCI010000440.1:0-13525 GCA_031430875.1 Actinomycetes bacterium
ATGAACCCCGCCATCACCGAACCCACCTTCGACGTCCATCTCGACGCTCAGTGGTCGCGTCGAGCCCTGATCGACGACGTCCGCCGCGGCTTCAGCCGTCGACCGCTGCGCCTCCCGCCGCGTTGGCTGTACGACGACCGAGGCAGCGAACTGTTCGAACAGATCACCGGCCTCGCCGAGTACTACCCCACCGAAGCTGAGCGCTCGATCCTGCGGCGTGAGGCTGCCACCATCGCGGAGCTCACGAGGGCCGACACCATCATCGAGCTCGGATCCGGTACCTCCGACAAGACCCACACCCTGCTGAAGGCGTTCACCGAGACCGGGCAACTCCGTCGCTTCGTGCCCTTCGACGTCAGCGAACAGACCCTGCGCGATGCAGCCGCCGAGTTGAGCGTCGCCTACCCAGGCGTCCAGGTTCATGGCGTCGTCGGCGACTTCACCCTGCACGTGTCACTCCTGCCCACCGACGGGACACCGCTCGCTGCGTTTCTTGGGTCGACGATCGGCAATCTCTACGTCGAAGAGCGCCAAGCGTTCCTGTCGATGCTCGCCGAGCACCTTCCGATCGGGGCATGGCTCCTGCTCGGCGTCGATCTCGTCAAGCCCGTCGACCGGCTGGTGGACGCCTACGACGACCCCCACGGCGTCACGGCTGAGTTCACCCGCAACGCACTCCACGTCCTCAACCGTGAACTCGACGCCGACTTCGACGTTGCCGCGTTCGATCACATCGCGCTCTGGGACCCGTCACAGGAGCGGATGGACCTGCGCCTGCGGGTCAACGGCGATCACACGGTCACCGTTGGCGACGTCGACATGCACCTCGACCTGCACGACGGTGAGGAGATCCGCATCGAGATCTCCACCAAGTTCCGCATCCCCACGATCACCTCGGAGCTGGCGGCAGCCGGTTTCACCACACGACAGGTGTGGACCGATCCGCCAGGAGACGTTGCTGTCCTGCTCGCCTCAGTCGACCGGTGATGCACCCTCGTGCCGAGCGAAGATGCCCGATGTCCGATGACGATGGTGGCGCCGACCATCGAGTCCCGACCTTCCAGGAAACGAAATGATCGGCCGGCTTCGTGGAACACGAGCGGACGCGCAGGCGTTGCAGCCGTTGCTGGATCTGCTGAGTTCGCTCGGTGGATCTCAGCAAATTACCTACCAAGACCGATGTGATGAGGAGATGGATCATGAGTGAGACGACCGAGCGGGCTGTCCTTGCAGGCGGTTGCTTCTGGGGAATGCAGGACCTGATCCGCAAACGCCCCGGGGTCATCTCGACACGGGTCGGCTATTCGGGCGGCGACGTCGAGAATGCGACCTACCGCAACCATGGCTCACATGCCGAGGCGATCGAGATCACCTTCGATCCGGATCAGGAGTCGTTCCGCTCACTGCTCGAGTTCTTCTTCCAGATTCATGATCCGACCACCAGGGACCGCCAGGGCAACGACCGCGGTGCGAGTTATCGGTCGGCGATCTTCTACATCGACGAAACCCAGCGGGCGGTCGCCGCGGACACGATTGCCGACGTCGAGGCGTCCGGAATCTGGCCCGGCAAGGTGGTCACCGAGGTCGCACCCGTAGGCCCCTTCTGGGAAGCGGAGCCCGAACACCAGGACTACCTCGAGCGCTATCCCGCGGGCTACACCTGCCACTTCATTCGACCGAACTGGAAGCTGCCGCGCCGCGACGCCACCGTCTGATCCGTCGGCTGACGCCAAGCCTTCGACCGAACTGCCCTGGCCTCGCGTACAACCTCGAGCTGTTGGAAGATTTCGTCATCGTGAGGGTTGTGGCGGGCGAGGAGTGCAGCGTTCGACGCGGGCCGCGAGGTTCACGGCAATTCCGGAGATGTCGCCCTCATCGACAGGTCCAAGTCCGGCACCGATCGCGTCGCCGAACGCAGACTGCTCGCTATCGAGACATTCAAGTATGAGCACGTCGAAATTGGCGCGCACCATACCTCGGCCCAATTTGTGGCGGTGGAGGCGAATCCGGCCCTCGCCGATCAGTCGTCGGCGGGGGCGATCTCGAACCGTCCGCCGTCGACCGACTGTGGTGAAGCGAATACCTTGCCGGGACCCACCACGCTGACGTGACCCTCGACGTGGTCCCCGGGCTTGGCCTCACCGAGAAGATCGCGGGGGACACCGATGACGACTTCGGTGCCGAGCCGCTCGTGCAGCAGTTCGGCGCGGTCGTCCACCTTCTCGGCGCGCTCCAGGCGAACGGTGAGGTCGTCCCAGCCCGGCCGCTCCTCCGACGGACTCCGGGCCGTGATGCGTCCGTCGATCCGGCTGATGTTCTCGATCACCTGCATGGGTTCGCTCCTATGCCTTTCCGGAGAGGAACTCCACCAGCGTACGCGCGATCGGCTGACCGGTGTTGGCCTCGTAGTAGCTGAACGCGGGCATCGGATTGACCTCGAAGCACACATAGCTGCCGTCAGCGCACCGGCGCAGATCGATGCCGCACAGCGGGAGCTGGAGTAGCGCGGCCAACGCGACGCAGCGCTGTGCCACCTCGCCATCCAACTCGACCGCAAGATGGGTGACCTCCTTGCCGTCGAGGCGGGAGTATCGGTAGTCGATCGCGTCGGTTGCCATCTCGGTCGCGAACGCTGCGTCGCCGACCACATGGACGCGCGTGTCCACACCGTTCACGTAGGACTGGAATTGTGTGGGAAGAGATCGCACGCCATCCAGGGCGTCCAGGCGCTGTTCGTCGAGCTCGCGCACGATCGAGCGGATGCCGCTGGTCGACTTGAAGATCACCCGACCGTGGCGCTCGGCGAACTGGCGTACCTCGTGCGGGTCGTTGCTCACCAAGGTGTCCGGCACGGCGAAGCCCGCGTCGGAAATGAGCTGGCACTGGTACGGCTTCGACGAATTGGAGCGCATCGCGATCGGCCGATTGACCACGAGCGTGTCCGCGAGATCGAGCCACTCCGTGAACGCCGCGCTGAACGTCTGTGAGCGCGGGGTGTCGCCGACGCCGAGCGGGCGTGCGTAGACGGCGCCCGCTTCACCGAGGTCGATCACCTCGTCGGCGACCCGTACGAGGCAGCGCACCGCCGATGGCCCGACCTCGAGCAGCAGGTCATCGTGATCGAGGCGGCGTTGATCGATGAGGCGGTGCTCCACGCCGAGTTCGAGCGCAGCGTCCACGACGAGCTCGATGCAACTGTCGTCACCACTGCCGAAGACGATGATCATGACGCCACCCGTGCCGTCGAAGCCGCGGAGTGACGGCACAGGAGCCGAGCAACCTCCGCCGCAACATCACCGACGAGAGGCGGGAACGGATCGGCCGCCAGCATCCGCCCCGTCCCGCCGTCGAAGGTGAGCCCGAGCAGCTCGCAGCCCGACACCTTCGCCAGTCGACGGCACTGATCAGCGTGCCTTGTCGACGCGGCACCGAGGACCTGCTCGCCGACGATGGTCACGTTCGTCGCGGCAACCGGCACCGCGGTCGGAGCCGTTCGCTGGGTCAGCAGACGCGAGCCCGTCGAATGGACGTCGGGCCACGTGTCGATGCCGCACCGGTGCGCCAACGCCGCCCAGCGCAGCGGCGACCACACACCGAGCGGACCGTGGCCGTCGACCTGGTTGACCACCGGGCACCGGAAGCTCCGCAGGAAGCTGACGAACAGCGCCTGCAACTCCATCTCGGCGTAAGCCCGGTCTCGTTCGCTGGAACGGCTGAACCCGATCGCCGGCAACACCTGGACGAGGTTCAACACGGCACCGACGTCCTCGGTGTCGATCGTCGTGCCGTCCTTCAACCGCACCGTCGTCGTCGCCCGACCATCGACGACTCGGTGCGACCAACCCGCCGACGCCAGCTCGATCGCGCCGACCGCGATGATCCCGTCCGGACCGCGGAGGTCGACGATCGAGCCGGCGACTTCGCCGGCGCTCCGGTCGAGCCAGGAGACCGGAGCGCCAGCGAGAATCAGGATCGGCTTCATCCGTCAGCCCTTCGGCGGCGTGTCGAACTCCCGCTTGGCCATCGGGTCACCTTCGGCCATCCGCTTCTCGAGTTCGGACGACGCGCCCCCGTAGGCGGGCCCGCCGTACAGATCGGGTCGCAGTGAGGCGTCGATGTAGGGCGTCGCCGCATCGGCAGTTGTCGCTGCGCCGGCCTCGATGACCGCGTGGAGGATCGACACCGCTTGATCGAGCACGCCGAGCGCATCGGTGAGCGGATCGCCGCTCGAGCTCCCGTCGTCGGCGACACCGCCGAAGCCGCGCCATCCGAAGCCCCCCGGACGCTCGAACTCCTTGCCCTCCTTGAACTCCTTGAACTCCTTGGAATCCTTGAACCCCTCCTTGATCCCTTCCTTGATCTCCTTGAACTCCTTGAAGTCCTTCTGCCCTTCCTTCAGTTCCTTGAAGTCCTTCTGGCGCTCCTTGAGCTCCTTGGAGTCCTTGAAGCGCTCCTTCTTCAGTTCCTTGGCGGACTCCTTCCTCAGCTCCTTGATCGTTTCCTTCTTCAGCTCCTTGAACTTGATGACACCGCAGCGCACCGTGACGCCGACGGTCATCGAAGCAGCCGACGCCGGGATGTTCGTCACCGACACACAGGTGTCGACGCCTGTAAATGACTTGGTGTTCGGCGTGGTGGTGTCGGAGACGCTCGTGACGCCCTTCGAACCGGGGAACGGGTCACCCTTATCACCGCGGTTGACACGCATCTCCAAGTTGCGTAGACCGTCTGCCTGCAACAGGCCGACCTTGTAGTGGTTCTCGTCGGTGTTGGTCGGCTTGCTGTCGTCGATGTGCCACAGCAGCAGCCCGTCGCCGGGAAGCCGGGAGTCGTAACCGGTGAGCTGGCGGTTCTCCAACAGGAAGTACTCCTGCCCGCTGGCACCGTCCTTCCACAGACGGAAGACCTGCTTGGACGACTTGACGTCGTTGACGGTGAGGTTGCCGTTCTGGGTGACGTTGGTGACCGAGACCCAACCCTGGTTGACCTTGCACCACGCCGACGGATGGGCGGGTGTGTCGCCGCCGCCGTTCCACGAGCCGCCGGCCATCAGACACCAGTTGCCGATGCCCTCGGACGTGTTGTCGGTGTCGTAGAGATCGGGGAAGCCGAACAGCAGGTGACCCAACTCGTGGGCGCACACCCCGATGCGGGCGTCTTCCGGAATCGTCAGGTAGCCGAACACCTTGGTGTTGTCGGTCGTCTGGGCGCTGGCCAGCGTCCACTTGTGCGACCAGATGTCGTTGCTGTTGCCGCTCTGCTCGCCGCCGCTGCCGGCGTGGACGACGATGAAGGCGTCGACGAAGCCGTTGCCGTCGTTGTCGTACGGACCGAAGTTGACGTGGGGGTCCGCGGCGTTGAACGCGTCCTGCGCCATGTCGCGAGCGCGGACCGTTCCGCTCGGCTTGCCGATGCCGAAGTTGCCGTTGGCGTACCACGCGTTGGTGTGCGGCATGCGGTACGGGCCGACGACGTCGCCCGTTATGTCGACGAGACCGCCGGTGGCCTCCTGGAAGTACTCCTTCACGCTGCCCGTCGGGATCACCCCGGTGGAGAAGAACAGGTCGCGGAAGTGCTTCTGCGGCGCCGCCATCTGCTTGTCGCTGAAGTCGACGAGCACGACGATGACGCGGACCGTGCCGCGAAGCGGCGCCCGATCGGCGCTTCCGCTGCGGATCACCAGATCGGGAGTGCCGAACGGGTATTCCTCGGCGGGGATGATCATGCCGTCGTTCAAGCCGAGGGCGCGGGGCTCCTTGGCCAGGCTGAAGGAGTCGAGCAGCGAGGTCTTCGAGCGACCCTTGAGCTTGACCAGCTCCTTCTCGAGTCGCTCCTGGAGCTCCGGGCTGGGTGCGACGAAGCACGGCTGCATCGCCTCCCGCACGCGCCACGGCAGGTCGACCCCCGCGGGGTGAGGTGCTCCCCATCGAGCCGAACCAGTGGATGGTTGGGCGGATTCAGTGCACACCTGCACCACCTCTCGATGGCTGAGATGGTCTGGCTGCCCCTCCGGCAGCTTCTTGCATGCCAGGGCTTTGTTCAGGCCGGACTTCTCGGGTGCGGGCTTCTTGGCAGGCGGGTACGACATGGTCGTGCTCCTTTGTTGAGGATCGGATGGAATGCAGAGCCCGCTGATTACCCCTCTGTGTCACCATACGCTCGCGCTGCGTGGTAGTCCAGGAAGAGTTCGAGGTGCCCGCAGCAGCGCCCGCTCATTGACACAGAGTGGTCGCCTGAATATGGTGAGTGACGGAGTTCTGCATTTGCGGGCGTGCGAGGGGGACCACCATGACGACACGGAAGTTTCCGCCGCCCGACGACCTCGTGGTGAACTTCGAGCCCCGGCGGCCCGAGGTAGATCCGACACTCGGCATCGTCGTGGATCGAAGCGGCAACTCGGGCGAGCCCGTCCATCGTCTCGTCACGATCGGCGATTCGATCACCCACGGATTCATGAGCGGGGCCATCTTCCGCACCGAACTGTCCTGGCCGGCCGTCATCGGCACCGAACTCGGGGTGCGGCCCCACATCCAGCGCGAATCGCGGCCAGGTCTCGCCGGGGAAGTCCGATTCCCGGTGTACGAGAACCCCGACGGTCCAGGTGGCGTGCCCCTCGATCTCGAGCGGGCGATTCGAGGACTGGAACGCCGCGTCGGCGAGAACCTGTCGTGGTGGGAGGTCGGCAAGGCCCTCTACTGGGTTCAACGGCACCTGGACCGCATCGAGGACTACTGGGAACGAGGCCCTGGCAGCCGCCCGCCCGCCGGTCAGCTGCGCTATCACAACCTCGCCGTGTACGGAGCAGATGTCCTCGACGTACAGCACGTCACCTACGAGTCGGCCACGGCCAGGATCGAACGACCCGACGACGACCTCGTGTCTCAGCAGGTCGAGAACGACACCGACCGCGCCTGGCAGTGGGTGCTCGACGGATTCCGCGGCGAAACGGTGCTCGGCGCCGCACGATCGATGGGTGACGAGGGCGTCGAGGACGGACAGGCGGAATCGGGGATCGAGACGCTGATCGTGATGCTCGGCGCCAACAACGCCCTCGGCTCGGTCGTCAAGCTCGAGCCGAACTGGACACCGGACAGCTACGGCCGGCTACCACTGGCGCAACGAGTGTCGAAGAAGGGTGAGTACAACCTGTGGCAACCGGCCCACTTCGCTGAGGAATGGACGGCACTGGTCGACCAACTCCGTGACATCAAAGCTCGCCACGTCATCGTGTCGACGATCCCGGCAGTGACGATCGCGCCGATAACTCGAGGTGTCTCGGGCAAGATTCATCAGCAATCGCGTTACTTCCCGTACTACACCCGTCCGTGGATCGATGACGCTGACTTCGACGAACGAGACCCACACATCACCGGAGACGAGGCGCGCCAGATCGACTCGGCCATCGACGCCTACAACGCAACGATCATCCAGTCGGTTCGTGAAGCTCGCGCCGATGGCCTGGACTGGTATCTGTTCGACCTCGGTGGACTCCTCGATCGGTTGGCGGCGCGGCGGTACGAACTCAGCCCGAGTGCACGTCCCCTGTGGTGGACCTCGTACCCACTGCCGCCCGAGGTCGCGGCTCTGTCACCGAAGCCCGACAGTCGCTTCTTCCAATCCGGACCTCACGGCCGCACCGCCGGCGGCTTGTTCTCGCTCGACGGCGTCCACCCGACCACCATCAGCAACGGGCTGATCGCCGACTCGATCATCCAGATCATGAACCAATCAGCAGGCGTCAGGTTCTATGCCTCCGCCGGCGGCGCCTGGACCGAACGACAAGGTCCCGTCGGCGTCGACTTCGATCGCGTCGTCAAGTCCGACACGCTCAACAGCGCGCCACCCAGGAACATCTCTTCGACACTGCACCTGTTGGGATGGCTCGACAGCACCATCGATTGGATCAGCCGCGCGCTCCCGTTCTGAGTGCCGACGAACGAACGGCCACGTCAATTCGCTGCGCGCCCACGAGTCGGCGTTCGGGCGACGAGCTGAGGAGTCAGCGCCGCCCGGCGAAGTACTTCTTGTACTGTTCGGCCGACGCGAGCAGCTCGGGATCCGCGGCGAACTTGGGCTGGTACTGCTCCCACGCTGCCTCACGCTTGTACGGAATGTATTCACGTGGGAAGAAGCCCTCGTGCGGCCGGTATCCCTTGAGCACGCGACGCGCAACGGTCGAGATGTGTACCTCGTCGGCACCATCGGCGAGGCCCATCGTCGGTGCTGACGCGTACATGTCCTGCAACGGGGTGAGGTCGGTCGTTCCGAGCGAGCCATGGATGTGCAACGCATTGAACGAGATCTCGCGCAGCACCCGCGCCATCGTGAACTTCACTGCAGCGATGTCGGTGCGCGCCTCCTGGGTGGAGGTGTTGTCGATCTTCCAGGCCGTTTCGAGGACGAACAGGCGCAACATGCGCAGCTGTGCGTAGCTCTGAGCGATCTTTTCCTGCACCATCTGATGCTCGCCGATGATCTTGCCGTGCGACTCACGCGACAATGCCCGTTCGCACATCATGTCGAAGGCCAGCGTGCATTGTGCGATGGTGCGCATTGCGTGGTGAATGCGTCCGCCGCCGAGTCGTCGCTGCGCCAGCACCTTTGCTCCGTCCTCGGGCCCGAGCAGGTGGTCGAGCGGCACGCGAACGTCGTTGTACTTGATGTGGTTGTGGTTGCGTGGCTCCGGCATGATCTCTACGCCGGGCGTGGTGCGGGGCACCACATACATGCCGTTGGTGCACATCACGAACAGGATGTCGGCGACGCGTCCGGCGCTGGTGAACCACTTCTCGCCGGTGATCACCCATTCCTCACCGTCACGAACGGCTTTGGTCGTGAAGAGATTGGGGTCGGAGCCACCCTGCGGCTCGGTCATCGAGTACGCCGAGAACATCTCCTGCTTGAGCAGTGGCTCCAGCCAGCGCGTTTTCTGCTCGTCGGTGCCGTAGGCCGCGAGCATCTCCATGTTGCCAGTGTCCGGCGCTGCGGCGCCGAACAGCTGGGGGGCCGCGGGGTATCGGCCGAGAATCTCATTGAGGAGTCCGAGCTTGAGTTGGCCGAAACCGGGGCCGCCGAGGTCCTCGTCGAGGAAGACCGCCCAGAGACCCTGGTCCTTCACCTGTTGCTGAAGGCCACGAACCAGCTCCTGCACCTTCGGGTCCGGTGACCGAACCGCATACGGGAACACGTAGTGGAGTGGTTCGACCTCCTCCTTGCAGAACTGCTTGACCCAGTCGAGCTTCTCCTGGAAATCCGGATCGGTTGAGAAATCCCACGCCATCAGCGTCTCCCTGTTCGTCGCGTTGTGCTTCAGGCGCATGTTGGTCGATGAATGCCCTGCGTCTGTCATCGAAGCGTCGATTCACCTCCGAATGCATCCAGGCTCATCGTCGTCGCCGAGCCGAGACTCGTTCTCGAGATGTTCATCAGCCGTTCAAAGGACGCGAACGGTTCATGCGTACGGTTGGTGAGATGGCAGAGCCAACCGACACGGTGCGGCGATGGTGACCGCGCAGGCCAAGGTCGCCGGGGCGAAGGTGATCACCGACCTGCCGCCGAACGCGCGATCTCGTTGGAACGTCGACCAGATGGTCACGAGTCGGATCGACGTCGATGGACGACCCACGGTGTACGCCTCCGGAGGCCGCGGTCTCCCGGTGCTGTTCCTCCACGGATGGGGCCTCGATCATCGTGCATATCAGCGGTCGCTGCGGCGTCTCACATCGCGCGGATGTCGCGTGCTGGCGCCGTCACTCCCCGGCTTCGGTGGAACCGCTTCGCTCCCCGCCGGGCAACGCACCATCGAGGGATACGCAGCCTGGGTTCGATCGTTCGTCGACGCTGTCGGGGTGAACGATCCAATGGTGGTGCTCGGTCACAGCTTCGGCGGGGGAGTGGCCACCAAGTTCTCGCACGATCACCCCGATCGGGCCCGTTACCTGGTGGTGGTGAACTCGGTTGGAGACCCACGAGTGTTCGTGGGCAACGTCCTGACCCGATTCGGTGACGTGCGACCGAGGCACTTCGTCGATCCCATCATCCAGGTCATGCTCCCGAACGCAACCGGTGCCACGGCCAGACTCCTTCCGAGGATCTTCATGAGCAACGTGCTCCGTGACCCACTCGCGGTCGCCGACGCGGCGCGTATCGCCATGACTGCCGACCTTTCCGACGAGATGTCGGCCCTTGCCGACCGCGGCCTGCCGACACTGGTGCTGTGGAGTGACGGCGACGGGGTGATCCCGATGGCGGCGTTCGACACCTTCTGCTCCACCTTCGGATCCGACGGCCATGTGGTCACCGGCGGACACTCTTGGCTCCTCGCCCGACCCGATGTGTTCGGTCAGGTGCTCGACAACGTCGTCCAGATCCAAAAGACGCAGCACTACGAGCAGGTCACCACGTCGAGTACAGCGCGCCTGCGGGATCTGCTGAGCGAGACGACCCTCCCCGCAGCCGTGATCCGTCGATTGCTCGGCAACGCATCACCGCTGTGGGTGCTGAGCGCTCCGCCGACGATCCTTGCCGGCGACCTGGCGCTGTGCCACCCACGGGTGCGTGCCGACGAGGTACGCGCCGTGGCCCGCTCGATGCGCGCACCCAACATGTACCGCATCACTGTCGTTGCCCGCGACCGCCCCGGCTTCCTCGCCGACACCGCAGCGGTGCTGGCCAGCGTCGGAGCTTCAGTGGTGTTTGCGTCGGCCATGACCTGGCCTGACGGCCGAGCAGCCATGCACGCGCTCACGGTTCGGTGCGACACCGGCCTCGATCGGCGCCAGTGGGACCTGATCGGCGAGCGTTTGCGCTCGATCGCCAAGGGTGCCCCGGTGATGGCACCGTTCGTGCGCACCGGGCGGGCGGAGGTGACAGTCAGCGGTGAAGGCGACGGCCGATCGGTCGTTCGAGTGCTGGCGCCCGACCGCATCGGGTTGCTGTCGGCTGTGTGTCGGTGGTTCGCCGACCACCAAGTGTCCGTCGAGGCGGCGAGTATCTCGACGGTCGATGGCGTGGCGAAGGACGTCTTCCTCGTTTCCGGTGAGTGCGACGTCGCTGCCCTGGCCGAACATCTGAGCGCTCGACGATCATGCCCGCTGCGGGCGGCGGGGCTGCTGGTTCCGTTTCACCGCTGACGTGGGTTTGGCCGAGCAAACGTCACGTTAGGCCCGGCACCGTGTGACGGTTAGACCGGGGGGACGTAAGCGCCCTCGATGCGGACGGTCAGGTTGAAGTTCGAGCCACCGATGGGCGTTGTCACTGCACCGATGCCGAGCCAGTCGATCAGCATGTTGTGGTTCTCGAGGCGCAGGCGGGCGCAACCCTTGCTCTGCGGGTTCGTCGGAACGTTGTTCGCCCCGTGGATGGCAAGTCCACCGTCGAAGTACAGCGGCTTGTACATGTTGCCGCTGTTGGGGTTGTCTTCGGGAACGGGGAACTCGGTGCTGTCGTGCCAGCCACCGTTGTCGAATGCGGGGTCGTAGCGATACACCTTCGACTGATCCTGCAACCGCGTCTCGAATCCGGGTGAACCGGTGGAGGTCGGAAAGATGAACTGCAACTGCTGGCTGCCGGCACCGACGAACATGACCTGACACGTCTGATCGACCAGCACCCAACGCTCCTGCTCGACCGGGGCCGAGAACGGAATGTTGAGCTGTGGGGCCGCCATCAGGATCTGTTCCTCCTCGCTGCCGGCCGCCATGTCGAGCGTGCTCGGGGGCAGGCCGAGGCCCATTCGAGCCGCACACAGACGCTGCCTCGTCACCGATCCCGACACACCGTCGATCGGGAGATCGGCCATGCCGAAGCCGGCAAACAGTTGGTTGAGCTTGGCCTGCTGGATCTCGACGTTGGCCATCGTCGCTTCGGCGACCAACACCTGGTTGGGCTCACGGGCATCGCCGGTGCGGTCGTTGAGGCCGTTGTCGACGCACACGTCGAGCAGCTGGTCGGGTTGAATCGTGTCGTCGGCGAGGTCGTTCTCCGCGCGGATCGTGTCGACTCGTACGGTGTCGTCGTCGAACCGATCGGCAATCAGGCTGAGTGATTCTCCGGGCGCGACCTGGACCACGCAGAGGGGGTCGTAGACGTCGAGGCCCGGTTCGGTTGTCGGTGGGGGAGTCGGCGGCGTGGTCTCGACGACCACGCTCGTCGGGGCCGTCGAGACGGCGACGCCGTCGAGTGCGTCGCCGGTGCTCTGGGCCGACGCGCTGCACGCTGCAAGCACCACCAGGGAGGCCGCGAGTAGCAGTGATTGGGCCCGTGCGGTCATCGGCTTCGACGTTACCGAGCCGGGCCCGCCAAGCGGCGGCATGTCTCAGATGATGCGAACCGGGATCGACCGCGGGCCGCGAACCTGGCCGCCCGCCCAGGTGACCAGTGCGGGATCGACCAACTCGAACTCGGGAATCTGCGCGAGCCATTCCTCGACAGCGACCCGCAGCTCCATGCGGGCGAGGTTCGATCCGGCGCAGCGATGGATGCCGGCGCCGAACGCCAGATGGCGGTTCTGCTGGCGGTCGAGGATGACCTTGTCGGCATCGGGGAAGACCTCGGGATCACGGTTGGCACCCGGGAAATTCATCAGGACGCGCTCGCCGGCCTTGATCGGACAGCCGTTGTAGTCGGTGTCCTCGATGAGGCGCCGCGCCATGGTGACCGGGGCATACGCCCGAAGAAACTCCTCGATCGCTGTCGGCATCAGGTCGGGCTCGGTGATCAAGCGATGTCGGTCGTCGTGATGTGTGGCGAGGTGCCACATGGTGGAGCCAATCGACGACCACGTCGTGTCGATGCCGGCAATGAGCAACAGCGCGCACATTCCCATGACCACATCTTTGGTGACCGGTTCGCCGTCGTGTTCGGAGTTGAGCAGTTCGCTGATGAAGTCGTCGGTCGGCTCGGCCTCGCGTTCAGCAACGGCCTGCTGCAGGTACTGGATGATGCCGACGATGCCGCGGCGGCGACGATCGGGGTCGTGGGCGAACTCGAGCACGTCACGCACCCACTCGGTGAAGGTGCCGGCCATCGACTCGGGAACGCCGAGGATGTGGCCGATCACCCGCACGGGAATCTGCTGGGCGTACTCGGCGGCAGCATCGCCCTCACCACGGGCGACCAGGTCGTCGACGAGGCGGCGGCACAAGTCTCGAGTGAACACCTCGTACTCGTCGACGCGAGCCGGGCTCATCGTCGGCAGCACGAGCCGTCGGGTCCAGGTGTGCAACGGCGGATCGGCGCTGATCGGTGGTACGCCGGACGTGAGCACGGGAGCCGGGATCGGGGCATCGCCATGGCCGAGATCGATCATCGGCACCACTGCGATGCCGTTACCCGACGGGAACTTCTCGATGTCGTGGGCGATCGCGTACACGTCGGCGTAACGCGTGGGGAGCCACGAGCCTCCCCACCGATCGGTGTGCGCCATCGGGCACGCCTCGCGAAGTTCGTCCCAGATGCCGTAGGGGTCGGCGACGTACTGCGGGTCGAAGATGTCGTAGTCGGATGCCCAGTCGGTGACCGGTGC
>JANPCI010000441.1:0-1858 GCA_031430875.1 Actinomycetes bacterium
GGCTCGCGCCGCCCCCTCGGAGCGGGCAACGTCGGCGAACGCCGCGATCCATCCTTCGGCGGCGAGGCCGAGCCCGGTGGTCGCCTCCGTGCCGGGATCGCCGATCGAGAGCGTGTCCAGCAGGCAGCTCCGCCGGCCGCCCTCGTAGAACTGGCGCAGGCGTTCGGCCACTTTCGTCAGGCGGTCGTGGGCAGTGCCGGCGCCGCTCAGCGGCGCGAGCACCTCCTGGGCGAAGTGAGCACCGGTGGCGCCAGCGACCTCGGTCGCCATCTGTTGTTTTCCGCCGGGGAACCGGTGGTAGAGGCTCGACTTGCGCAGTCCGGTGGCCGCAGCGATGTCAGTGAGGCTCGAACCGTCGTAGCCGGTGGTCCGGAACAACAGGCCGAGCCGGTCGAGGAGATCGGAGTCGCTGATCAGTCGTGGTGGCATGAAGGTACTGTACCGAACGATCGGTACACAACCACACCCCTCCTTTGTGCGGGAATCTCCACTGAATCTCCGTTTGCGTAACAGTTCGGTTGGGACGGGTCAACCGAATCCTCCCGCAAACGTGGCGGGAGGGGGCGTTGGTCAACCGACGTTGCGGTCGTGGCCTTCCCAGAACGGGGCGCGTAGCTCTCGCTTGAGGACCTTCATCGCGCCCGACAGCGGCAGTGCGTCGGGGCGGAACGTCACCGACTTCGGCACCTTGTAACCGGCGATCGATTCGCGGGCGTAGTCGATGATCTCCACCTCGGACGCGTCCGCTCCCTCACGCAATACGACGATCGCATGCACGGCCTCGCCCCACTCGTCGCTCGGCACGCCGATCACGGCGACCTGGAGCACGGCCGGATGGCCGGCGATCGCGTTCTCCACCTCGGCGGAGTACACGTTCTCGCCACCGGTGACGATCATGTCCTTGACCCGATCGACCAGATACAGGTACCCGTCGGCATCGAGGTAGCCGGCGTCACCGGAGTGGTACCAGCCGCCGGAGAACGCCTCGTCGGTTGCCTCGGGCTTGTTCCAGTACTCGACCATGTAGTTGCCGCCGCGTGCACACACCTCGCCGGGCACGCCCACCGGCAGCTCGGTGTCGTCCGCATCGCGGATCGACAGCACCACGCCCGTCGCCGCCGCCCCGGCCGATCGCAGCAACTGGCCGCCAGCGCGATGGTCCTCGGGCCGCAGGATCGTCAGGATCGGTGACGCCTCCGTCATGCCGTAGACCTGCCACAGGTTGAGATCGGGATACAGCGACGAAAGCTTCTCCTGCAGCGCCTGGGGCATCGGCGACGCCCCGTAGCCGATGTGCTGGAGGGGTGCGAGCGAGTCGGCGGCGAAGTCGGGGTGCGAGAGCGTCATCCCGATCATGGTGGGCACCATCACGGTGAAGGTCGGCTGGTACTCGCGCATGGCATTCATCACGGCGACCGGTTCGAACATCGGCACGGTCACGAGATGGCCGCCGACCATCGGGACCGCGGCCATCGTGAAGGTCGAGGCAGCGTGGAACATCGGGGTCTGGAGCAAGAAGACGTCGTCGCGTCCGTACGGCAGCCCGATGAGGCAGTGGTACAGGTTCATCATCTGGCCGCGCTGGTTCGACAGCACGCCCTTGGGGAGTCCGGTGGTGCCGCCGGTGTACATGAGCACGACGGGGTCGGACTCCTCGCCCTCCTCGGGGATCATCGGTTCGGCCGATGCGAGGAAGTCGGCGTAGGTCATCGTGTGTGGCCCGTCGCCGTCACCGACGAGGATCACGTGCTCGAGACCGGCCTCCTCCTTGACCGAATCGATCAGCGCGGCGAAGTGCTGGTCGACGAAGCACACCGTGCTGCCCGAGTCCTTGAGCACGTAGGCGAGTTCCTTCGGA
>JANPCI010000442.1:0-10976 GCA_031430875.1 Actinomycetes bacterium
CCATCGGCGACGACTCGTCGACGAGCGCGGCGAGCATGCCCTTGACCATGCCACGATCGACCGCGCAGATGACCGGATGGTCAGTTGCGACATCACCGAACGGGCAGTGGTTGTTGATGATGCGCAGCTGATCGTTGCGGCCTTCGGCGTGGGCGGCGAATCCATGGGCGGTGAGCGCGTCGGCCACGGCCTGCATCGCGGAGCGAAGGGATCGACGTCCGCTGGTGAGCGCATCGCCGGTGAGGCCCTCCGCCATCGCCCGGCCGTATTCCTGGCCGACTTCTTCGGCGATCATCTCGGCCTCGTCGTTGGGTAATCGGTCGAGCGCTCGCCCGAGCAGCGACAGCAGGAGGTCATCGGAGCGCACCGGAAAGTCGACGTCGCTCATCCTCAGTGAGTCGCCCACGACGACGTAACGCTTCGACGGGCGACCTGCGCCTGCACCGGCGACCTTGCCCGACACCACTTCGAGGTATCCCCCGGCGGCCAGCTTGTCGAGATGATGGCGAGCCACATTGGCGTGCACCCCCACTTCTCCGGCAACCATCGACGCGGTCACACCGGTGGCCTCGGCACCCGAATGCTCCTTTGCGAACAGGTAGATGGAGCGGCGCGTCGGGTCGCCGAAAGCGTCGGTGATGGCCGACACGGTGGCGGTGAACGACGGGCTCGTGCTCATGTGCACAATTGTACCTATCCGCGTAGTGCAAATTCGGTGCAAACCGGGCCACCCGTCGCCACAATGGCTTGATGGCCGCCACCGTGACCGAAGAACAGATCATCGATGCGCTCCGCCCGGTCGAGGATCCAGAGCTCCACCGCTCGATCGTCGACCTCGGCATGCTGCGCGGGGTGACGATTCGCGACAACGGCGTCGTCGGTGTGCTCATTGCACTCACGGTGCCGGGCTGTCCGCTCAAGAGCGAGATCCAGCGGCGGGTGTCCGAGGCTGCCACGCAGCTCGACGGTGTCGAATCGATCGACCTCGAGTTCACCGTGATGAGCGACGAGGATCGCGAGAACCTGCGCCGCACGCTCCATGGTGACGCTGGTGCCACCGCCGGTTCGAACCAGGCCCACAGCCATGCCGAAGGGCGCGAGATCCCGTTCTCGAAGAACACGTCGAAGACCCGACCGTTGCTGATCTCATCGGGCAAGGGCGGCGTCGGCAAGTCGAGTGTCACCACCAACCTCGCCGTTGCCCTCGCGTCGCAGGGCTACAAGGTCGGTGTGGTCGATGCCGACATCTACGGCTACTCGATTCCCCGCATGCTCGGCACCGACCGCGACCCCGTCGTCATCGACGAGATGCTCATCCCGCCCGAGATGTGGGGGGTGCGTTGCATCTCGATCGGCTACTTCGTGCCCGAGGGTCAGGCCGTCATCTGGCGGGGCCCGATGCTGCACAAGGCGCTCGAGCAATTCCTCACCGATGTGTTCTGGGACGAGCCCGACTTCCTGCTGATCGACATGCCGCCCGGCACCGGCGACATCGCCCTGTCACTCGCCCAGTACCTCCCCCGCGGTGAGGTGTTCGTCGTCACCACTCCGCAGCCAGCAGCCCAGAAGGTGGCGTCACTGTCGGCCGCAATGGCCGCCAAGGTGAACCTGCCGGTCCGCGGAGTGATCGAGAACATGTCGTGGTTCATGGGCGACGACGGCACGCGCTACGAGATCTTCGGATCGGGAGGCGGCCAGGTGCTTGCGGATGAACTCGGCGTGCCGTTGCTCGGCCAGCTCCCACTTGTTCCCGCATTGCGCGAAGGCGGCGACGACGGCAGGCCGATCACCGCCGTCGACCCCGAGTCGGAAGCCGCCCAGATCTTCCAGCGCATCGCTGCGTCGATCGCTGTCGACATGAAGCCCAAGAAGGTCTTCTCCGACAAACTCAAAGTCATCTGACCGCTGTTACATCTGGGGTCTGACCCCGGATGTCACACTGATCAGATGGAGGTCGTGGCGCGGTACAGGTTCGAGGCGATGGTGGTTGACGCGCTCGACGATCTGCCCGATGAGTTGCTGCACGTGCTCGACAACGTGGTGGTGCAGGTGGTCGACCGCAACCCCGACGACCCAACGCTGCTCGGACTCTACGAAGGTGTTCCGCACACCGAACGCAACGGCACCGAGGGGCCCGACATCGTGTCGATCTACCGTTTCGCCCTGTGCGAGGCGTGTGCCGACATCGATGAGTTGGCCGACGAGGTCTACGTCACCGTCATCCACGAGATCGCCCACGCCGCGGGCATCGACGAAGACCGGCTCCACGAGCTCGGCTGGGGATGACCGGTTCGTTCGCTCACGGCGACACCATCGCAATTGCGTTCGCCGACGGCATCGGTGCGGCGCTTGTGTCCGCTTCCGGTGTCACGACGGAACTCGATCAGACCGGGATGGTCGCCGCCCTGATCGAGATCGAAGAGTCGATCTCACCCCGATGGGTCTGGTGGACGGCCGACACGGCGCGAGCTCTCGTCGCCGTCGGCATACGCCCGGCGCGATGCTGGGATCTCGAAGCGGTCCATCGGCTCCTCGCCGGCGGTTGGCGCGGCGGCGTCGGGCGGATCTGGGCACACCGTCGGAGCCTCGATGCCGCCGAGCTACCGCAAACGGCCGCACCCGATCTGTTCTCGCAGCCCGTCGCTGACGGCCGTGTGGACGCAGTGCGCCCGGACGGCCACCTCGATCCGGTTTGGATCGACGAGCTGTGGAGGGCCGACCTCGATCACCTTCGAACCTGGGCGTCGCTCGCGCTCGACGTCCACCACTGGCAGGTCGACGAACTGGAGCAGCTCCCCGACCGGCCCGCGGCATCGAGCACCGCACGGTCGGAATCGGCTGCCGCACTGCTGTGTACCGAGCTCGAGGCTGACGGCCTCCCCATCGACATCGCGGAGGCCGAACGGATCATTGCGTCGTTCATCGGCCCGCGACCGATCGACGCCGCGGACGAGGCACGACTCGCTGCCGAACGCGACCAGCTCGTTCTCCGACACATCGCTGGTTCGCTCGGCGACCTCGACCTCCGTAACCCTGCCGGCGTGAAGTCGCTCCTGCGACGGGTCGGAATCGAGGTGCCCGACACGCGTGCTTGGCGTCTGGAACGTCTGCGCGACGAGCACGAGATCGTCGATGCGCTCCTCACGTGGCGCAAAGCCGAGCGGATTGCAACGACGTTCGGATACCGATGGCTCGACCGTCACGTCGGGCCCGACGGGCGTCTTCGGGGGCAGTGGTCGCCATCGGATGGCGCGGCAGGCCGGATGACCGCGACCGCAGGGCTGCACAACATGCCCGCAGAGCTCCGGCCCGCAATCGTTGCCGAGCGTCACCACATGTTCGTCCGAGCCGATCTCGGCCAGATCGAACCCCGAATCCTCGCCGCAGTGGCGAACGACGACGCGCTGGCCGCAGCCACCTGGGACGACGACATGTACGCCCCAGTGGCCGCTCGGCTCGGTGTCACCCGCGACGTCGCCAAGGTCGCCGTGTTGGGAGCGATGTACGGCCAGACGACGGGACACGGCGCTGCGGCGTTACGCGGCCTCGAATCCGCGTACCCGATCGCCATCGCCTTTCTGGAGACGGCAGCGCGGCAGGCCGAGGGCGGCAACGACCTGCGCACACGCGGAGGTCGACTCGTGCGCATGTCCGATCCGATCCACGAACCCGGTGACGCCCCAGAACGTGCGGCACGATCACGTGCGGCGGCGCGTGGGCGGTACGGGCGCAATGCAATGGTCCAGGGAGCCGCCGCGGAGTTCTTCAAGACCTGGGCGGCCGTCGTTCGAGCACGTTGCGCAAGGATCGATGCCGGCATCGTGCTGTGCCTCCACGATGAGTTGCTCGTGCACTGTCGCTCCGACTGCACCGACGCCGCCGCCGAGATCGTGGCCGACGGCGTACAGGAGGCGAGTCATCTCTGGTCGGGCGTCAACCGGGTGCGCTTCGTGGCTGACACGACCGTGATCACCCGCTGGTCCGACGCGAAATGAGACCTCGACGAGGCAGGTCGGCGGACCCCACCCATCCCTCGGCGCTAGGTTGACGCCGGTGAGCGACATCCCTCCGCCCCCTGATGCCGGCCAGACGTCATCGACGACGCCTCCTCCTCCTCCACCACCATCGTCAATACCCCCGCCACCACCGTCGAGCCTCAGCGCACCGGCCGGCTATGTCGCCTACCAATCGAACCCGACGCCGAACAGAGCCCTCAAGCGCGTCGGTGGGCTCTCCAAGGCAATCGTCATTTTGACGGCGATCGTCGCCGCGGCGACCGTGATCACCACGCTGCTGAGCATCGGTATCGCCGGCGACGCGTCGGACTTTCTCGCCGGCGATCTCACCGACGACGAGTTCCGCGATTCGCTCGCACCCTTGAGCGCCATCCAGAGCATCGCCGGCGTCGCCACGCTCGCGACCGGCATCGTCACCATGATCTGGATGTACCGGATGGCCGGCAACATCCGGGCGTTCGGCCGACGCACGACGTGGAGCCCGCTGTTCTCGATCTTCGGGTGGTTCCTCCCACCATTCTTCCTGTACGTGATCCCCTTCCTCGTCCTGCGTGAGCAGTGGAAGGGCTCCGATCCCACCGTCGACGAGACCGAGAGTTGGAAGGCCAACGCTGACAACCGCTCGTTGTGGGGCTGGTTCACGTTCTACGGCCTGCTCCCGTTGGTGCTGTTCGTCGCGCAGATCGGTTCGGTCGCGAGCGGCGGACTCGGAACCAGCAACAACAGAGACCTTGCCGAATCACTCGACCAGGTCGGCGCCCTCACCTTCCTGTCAGCCGTGTCCGTAGTCGGCGCCGCCACGTTCTGGATCATGTTCGTTCGCCAGTTGACCCGACGACACATCGCTCTGACGAACGAGTCGACGTAGCCGATGACCACGTCCGACGTCATCTACCTGGTGCGCCACGCGAAGGCCGGCGAGCGGCGCGTGTGGACCGGCGACGACGTCGCGAGGCCCCTGAGCAGGCAGGGCTGGAAGCAGGCCCACGCAGTGTCCCAACGACTCGCCGGAAAGGGTGTGTCGACGATCCATTCGAGCCCGTACGTCCGCTGTGTTCAAACTGTCGAACCCCTCGCCGAAGTCCTCGATCTCGAGATCACGATCGACGACCGACTCGCCGAGGACTCACCGTTCGAACCGGTCCTCGACCTCCTCGCCAGCGTCGAGAGTGGGGCGGTGCTGTGCAGCCATGGCGACGTCGTCCCTGCAACGATCGAGGCACTCGTACGCCGCGGCATGGAGGTCCAGTCGGGTGTCGACTGGCGCAAAGCCACCGTCTGGGTCCTTCGGCGCAAGGGCGACCGGATCACCAAGGGAAAGGTCTGGCCCCCTCCCACCTGAGCCGGCCGGTCTGTTGGGGTCGGGTCCGGAAAGACCGGGGCGGTCTGTTGGGGTCGGGTCCGGAAAGACCGGGGCGGTCTGTTGGGGTCGGGTCCGGAAAGACCGGTCAGTTGTTGGCGGCGCGGATCTCGTCAGCGAAGTTCGACACGAGAGCGCCGACTTCCGCAGGGGGGCTACTTGCTTCGCACTTGTCGATGTAGGGCAACGCAGCCTCGGCGTCGTTGCGGAACTGGAACTCGATGATCGCCAGGAAGCACTGCGGATCGGCGTAGTCGGGTTCGATCTCGGTTGCCTGTGCCAGCGCCAACCGGGCGGCGTCGAGCCGATCCTCCGCGTTGGCCTGATCCGGGCTCTGTCGGGTGAGTAGAGCGAGCGTCCAGCCGAAGTACGCCAACGCCTCGGCGCTGTCACGGCCCCGATCGCGTTCCATCTCGATCACGCGTCCGAACAGCGAATTGGCGAGTTGGAAATCACCCTGACCCATCGCCTCGCGGGCGTTGGTGAGCAGGATCCGCGATTCGTCGCCCGGAGTCAGGCCGGTCATCTCCTGGCCCGTCGATCGTTCGCCCCACGCTCCGGCGAGGATGAAGCCGACTGCCACCGACCCCACGACCACCGCAGCGGTGACGGCGATGGTCCGACTCCAACGGCGAGGGGGGCGCAGCGGAAGTTCGCCGCGGCCCCGGTCGATCTGGCGCAGCACGTCGGCGGCCCGAACGGTGTAGCCGTCCTTCAGGGTCTGGTAGTCGAGATCATCCACGTCGCCGGCCGCGTGTTCCTTCTCCAGATCGGTCAGCGAACGCAACAGGTACCGACGCTCCTCCTCCAACTCGGCGAGCCGGTCGAGCCGTTGCCCGCTGGCAGTCACTTGCCGGTGTCCTGGTCGTCGAGGTCAGCGAGCAACGCTGCGTCGACGAGAGCCCGGTCGTCGTCGGTTGGTTCGCGCATCTCGCCCGCTTCACGTTTCCATCGGCGGAAGACCACCACGAGCGCGGCGAACCCACACACGAACGCAACCGCCGGGAGTACCCAGACGAGCGCATCGAACCCGCTCGCCTTCGGCACGAGGAGCACCTGGGCGCCGTAGCGCGTCTCGATGAACGCAACGATTTCGGCGTCGCTCAGGTCGTTGTCGGCGACGAGCTGCTGCACCTGGTTGCGGATCGCCTGCGACGAGTTGTTCTGCGACTCGAAGACACTCTCGCCGTCGCAGATCGGACACGCGACCCGACGAGCGATCGCGTCGACACGATCCTCCTGGCTCTCCGGCCCGGTCGAGCGTGTCGCGCCGACGGCGAGGAAACCGGCGATCACCAGAACCAGCAGCATCCACCCTGGCCAATGCTTGAGTTTGGTGTTCAGCTCGCTGGCCATCAGTACTGCTCGCGGAACTGCTGGAGGATGGTGTTGAGCTGATCGGCGGTGACCTTCGAGATGAGACGCAACTGCACCACCCCGCTCGGATCGATGATCCAGGTCTCGGGCACCTGCGACACGCCGAACGCCACGGGGAACTCGTCGGCCTTGGAGTAGATGGCCGGCCAGTCGCCGCCGTTGTCGGCGAAGAACTCGTCGATCTCGGCCTGCTCGCCTCGAGTGATCACCGAGTACAACTCGGCGCCATCGGTACCGAGCGTCGCCTGATCGTCGGAGAACGTGACGAGTTCAGGATGCTCCTGGATGCATGGGATGCAGGTGGGATCGAAGAAGTTGAGCACCACCCAACTCCCCTTGCGCCGTGACAGGTCGAACGACGTTCCGTCGCCGAGCGTGCCCGTTGCCTCTGGAGCGGGTCGCCCGATCAACGGCGAGTCGGCCGACTCCTCACGATTGGCGTCGGCGCCGGCCAGTACGACGAACAGCCCCACCATCACGAGCGCGATCGCGCCGACGATCAGCGGCGCGACACGCCGGCGCCGGCTCGAACGCTCACCGTCGTCACCCTCCAGGTCGGCAGGAGACAGCTCGTCGACGACCTCGCTCACACCGGCGCTCCAGTGCGCGTGTCGACATCGTCGTCGAAGGCATCCGTTGGGTCGCCCGCTGCGTCGTCGTCGGGTGGTGGCCCACTGGTGACGATCGGCGCAGAGACCGGATCGATGGCGAGACGCCGCCGCGATCCGGGGAAGGCGGCGAGCACGGTGCCGACGGCCATGATCGCGCCGCCGATCCACAGCCAGAGGATCATCGGCTTGACGAACACTCTCACGGTGACCGACGTGTCACCCGGCGCGGCGCCCTGGCCGAGCGTGAGATAGATGTCCTCGGTGAACCCGGTGCGCACCGACGGTGTGCCGACGTCGGCACCCATGTTGAGGTACGTCGTGATGGCCGGGCGGTAGGTGGTGGCTCCGTCGAGGATGACGTTTGCCGCGATCCGGCTCTCACGATCGTTGGCGCGCTCGTCGACCGACACGAGCTCGAACGTGTGACCGCCCCACTCGACAACGTCGCCCTGACTCAGATCGAGCGTCGCCGAGTGCGTGAAGCTGTTCGAGGCAGCAAGCGCAACTGCGATGACGATGACACCGATGTGCACGACCATGCCGCCGTTGGCCCGCCCGACGAGGCCCCGCCAACCCTGACGCCGCGTGGCGAGCGCGAGCTGTCTGCCCGCGGACCCAGCCGCGAAACCGGCGAGGCCGAATGCCACGAGCGGCGCCCAGCCGTCGGCGCCGACGAATACGGCGATCACCAGTGCTCCCGCACCGCACCAAGCCGGCCAGAACAATCGTGCACGCAGCAGTTCGCCCGACGCCTTGCGCCACGGCAGCACCGGCGCCACACCCATCAGGAACAACAGCATCAAACCGATCGGCTGCGAGAGTCGATCGAAGTACGGAGCGCCGACAAGCGTCTGGCGGTCCTGCAGCGCCTCGACCAACAGTGGGAACAGGGTGCCGAGCAGGATGATGAACGCCCAGACCGTGAAGAGCACGTTGTTGGCGAGGAACGCCCCTTCACGAGACAGCGGCGAATCGATGGTGCCAGGTGAGCGCAGCCGATCGCCGCGCCATGCGATCAGCCCGAGCGACACCACCACGATGAGGCCGAAGAACACGAGCAGCCACGTGCCCACGGGGCCGTCGCCGAACGCATGCACCGAGTTGAGCACTCCCGATCGGGTGAGGAACGTCCCGAGAATCGTGAGCGCAAACGTGGCCACCAGCAGGCTCAGATTCCAGACCCGCAGCATGCCTCGGCGTTCTTGCACGAGCACCGAATGGATATAGGCGGCGCCGGTGAGCCATGGCAGGAGCGACGCGTTCTCGACGGGGTCCCAAGCCCAGACACCGGACCATCCGAGTACCTCGTAGCTCCACCATCCACCCAGCAAGATGCCGATGGTGAGGAACGCCCACGCGAACAGCGCCCAGCGACGGGTCTCCATCAGCCAGCCTTCGCCCAAGCGGCCGGTGACCAAGGCCGCAATCGCGAACGCGAACGGCACGGTGAAACCCACATAGCCGAGGTACAGGATCGGCGGATGGAACAGCACGAGGATGTGGTTCTGCAGGATCGGGTTGGGGCCGGGGCCGCTGGTGATGCCGGCTGCTCCAGCAGCGAACGGGTCGGCGGGACCGAAGCTCAACATGGCGAAGAAGGCCGAAATCACGAACATCACGATGAGCGCCCAGCCGACGAGGACGTCATTGGTCCGGTCGCGGAACCGCCACGCGACCGCTGCTGTGAAGATGCCGAGCATCAACGCCCACAGCAGGATCGATCCTTCGAGGGCCGACCACATCGCGGCGATGTTGTACAGCAGCGGCGTGTCGGCTGATCCGACCTGCTGGATGTAGGCCATCGAGAAGTCACGGGTGATCAGCGCCCGCTGCATCATCACCACCGCGAGCACGATCCCGCCGAGCGCAACGAAGGCGTACACCGGACCCTGTTTGAGAAGGCGCTCGTCGTTGCGGCGAATGCCGTAGAGCACCGCCAGCGCGCCGAACACACATGCCGCGAGCATCAGCAGCAACCCCGCTCGGCCCAATGCCGAGTTCACGCTCGCGGCAACCAGCATCACGGTGTGGTCGACGAATCGGGGCAGCCGGCCTGTTCGGCGTCGAGCACGCGCTCGTCGTTCACGGCGACGTACTCGTCGGAGTGCTTCACCTCGACGCGGTCGCCCTCCAGCTCACCATTCCTGATCACACCATGCACGACGACCGGAATGCATTCTTTGAAGATGCCTCCCGGATCTCCGTCGTACACGACGGGGATCGTCTCCCCGTTGAACGAGATGGTGAACACCGTGGTGTTGGCCACCTTCTCGACCGTTCCCTCGTCGACAGTTCCCTGCAACCGGATACGCCGGTCCTCGTCGCAGCCGTCGCGGGTGCCGACCTCGTCGACGTTGCAGTAGTAGTCGACGGCTGACGTGAGGAACTGCGTGAGGATGACCCCACCGGCGACGATCACGAGCGCGAGCACCACCATTGGAAGCCACTTGCGTTTGGCCTTCGGCTTCGATCCGGCGGGATCGACGGGGGCTCGGGGGGAGAGATCCATGTCGGTCATGTCAGGTGTCATTCTGCTCGCTCAGAGCCAGTATTTCTCCTCGTCCGGCACCTGGTCGGCGAGTTTGCGGCCCGAGCGCAACACCCGCCAGGCCATCAGCGCGACCACACCGAACGTGAGCATGTAGCCGCCAAGGATGAATCCGGCGTCCTCCATCAGTTCGTCCCTTCTGCGTGAGTCGCCCGATCGGTGGTCTGGCCACCGCCTGGATGTTCGCCCGCCTCAGCCCGTCGAGCGGCGAGGGCCGCGTCGAGGCCGTGGTCGTCCATGAGATCCTCCATCGCCATCACCCGCGTGCGGTGAGTGACGATCCAGACGTAGAAGAGCGTGAAGGCGATGACGCCGACGAACAAGCTGAAAAGCATCAGGCCATCCATCGCGACGTCGGAGTCGCCGTCGTTGACGGTCGCCGTCTGGTGGAGGCTGCGCCAGAGCACCACGCTGAAGTGCACGAGTGGGAGGAGCAACACCGCGAGCAGGCCGATGACGGCGCTGCGGCGGGCACGTTGTTCGTGGCTGCCCTCCAAGCGACGCACGGCGAGGTAGCCGATGTAGGTGACGAACAGCA
Organism: Actinomycetes bacterium; assembly: GCA_031430875.1. Classification (GTDB taxonomy): domain Bacteria; phylum Actinomycetota; class Acidimicrobiia; order Acidimicrobiales; family Ilumatobacteraceae; genus Sva-07. The sequence continues at coordinate 10,451 of JANPCI010000442.1, forward strand.
GTGCGGTGGTGGTCAGACGGGCATCCCACTGCCAGAACACGCCCCACGTGAGCCGCCCCCACAGCGAGCCGATCACGAGTGTGACACCGACGAAGATGGTGCCGACCTCGGCACTTGCACCTGCAAGACGATCCCACCCGAGCGACTTCCGCACGAGGTACATCGCCGACGACACCGCCGTCACGATGAACGCCAGGTACGCAACCCAGATCGTTGGAACATGCATGTACAGAAGCCGTACGGCTTCGCCCTGATCGCGATCTTCAGGCGAGAAGCCCAATCCGAACGCGATGAGCCACCCCATCGCAATGATGGTGGCGATCCCGAGGATTCGGGTGCCGCGGGTGCCGGTGCCTGCCGCGGTGGAGACACCCGCGCTGGTTGCCTTCGATTCGGTCGTCGTCATGTCCGTTCCGTCATTCGTCGATCCCTGTCGTTTCGGGTCATTTCGATCTGGGTCATTCGATCTGGGTCATTCGTCGATCAACGGACCGAACGCCAGCGATCCGCCGACCCCGAAGGCAAC
>JANPCI010000443.1:0-4257 GCA_031430875.1 Actinomycetes bacterium
CGTGGCCTCTACCGTGGCTGTGCGATCCCCGGCTGCAGCGTCGGCTACGAGCGTTGCAAACTTCATCACATCATCTGGTGGCGTCACGGCGGGACAACCGATCTCGACAATTTGATCCCGGTCTGCACCAAACATCACAGCCGAATCCACAACGACGGCTGGGTCATCGAACTCGGACCCAACCGTCAGCTCACCCTGCGGCTCCCCGACGGCACCATCCACAACACCGGACCACCCAACCGACGCAACGCCGCCTGAGCGGCGGGTCAGACACGAATCCGAGCGCAACGAGTGTCTCCGGGTGACGACGCTGGATCGCGCGAGCGCGGACCGAACCCGACGCCCTGCCTGCCTCAATCAGACAGCCGGAAACCGGCGCGCTCCGACCCTGCCCGGCACCAGCCGGCGATCGACGCTGCGCTCGGAAGATTTGATGAATCACCGTGATACGAGGCTCGGTCGGTGATGCTCAGGATCGACGAAGTACCTGCTCAGGCGTGGTGGAATGGTGAGGTGGCCTGTAAGCGGGACACAAAGAGCACCAGCTCGCTGACCTGCGGGTTCTCGTGTTCTCCCAGTGTGCGGACCAATTCAACTCCGCACTATGTCGCGCTGTTCGGCACTATTTCTCGACGACTTGTGTCACGCTGTGTCACGAGCCGGCGGGTTCAACTGGTGGTCGCGGCGTCGGCGTCGATTGTCCTCGTGATGACCCTGGCGATCTGGCCGCAGGCGCCCGAACGATCGTTGCCTCGCGCACAGCCATCTCGACCGTGGCGAACACGTCCGGCAACGCCTGGCCGATGACGTCGAGGTCGGCGCCGCGCGAGACTCCGACGATCGATGGCTCGGGGACGGCTGAGGGTGATCGGGTCGTCGGTGTGCGCGTGGCGCATGGCTGGGATGCCGATACCGCGACTCCGCTCGTGCTGCTCCAGCTTCGCACGGACGTCGGCGATGTCGGGCTCGTGTCCATGACGGCGGACCTGGCCCTCGGGTGCTCATCGACCAGGTCGGCGCGGCGATCGCCATAGTTCGCGGGGATACTGCCTAGCTGGGCCGGTGACGGTTCGCCGGGTGCCGGCGTGCCGTCTTCTCGATTTCGGCGAGCCTGCGGAGTGCGATCACGACGTCGAGCCGATCACGGTCGCCGAGCACACCGGACATCGCGACGGAGCGGGCGAGCTGCTCAAGATCCTCGGGCGTCGGCTCGTCGTTCACCGGGTCAAGTGTGACTCGGGGGTGTGACGGTCGGCTGACTATTGACTCAGAACGCCTGGGAGGCGCAAAGTCGATGGACCGGCTCGAGTGGACCGGCGACGGTGTCGAGCCAACTGGGGTTGCTCGGACCGTCTGAGTACAGATTGGGGAACATCATGAGACACACATTGATCGCGGCGTTGCTGTGTGGCGCCGCCGTGGTCGGCGTGAGCGCCGGCTCGTCGAGCGCCGACGGCGTGAAGAGGCACGACCACTTCTTGCAGAAGCCCAACGGCGATCTGGTGCAGGTCGGCCCGCACGTCTGCGACAACCCGAACCTGCACGAGGCGTTCCACAACTTCCATCGCCACGTGCACACGGGCTCACCGACGAGCACGGGTGCTGTAACCATCATGCGAAGCGTCTTCTGCGAGCCGGCGTAGAGGCGCAACGGCCCATCGCCGACCTCTGGCAAGGTGGGAGGTCGACGATGGGACCGTTGGGTTTCCCGACGAGCGGAGCATGTAGCGGTACCTCGGCCACAAGAACGCGAGCGAGACGTTGGACACGTACGGCCACCTCATGCCGGGAGATGACGACCGGTTGCGGTCGGCGATCGACGTGGCGCTCCGTGGAGGTGTGCGCGGAGTGTGCGCGATGCCCTCCGAGGCGGGCGCCGTTTGACCCGTTTCCCCTACTCAGAGGTAGTGGCAATGGTGAGGTGGCCTGTAAGCGGGATTCTGTGAGCGATCCGGTTGCCCGATTCGCCCGGTGACCATCCATCTGTGCGGCCTACCCGAGGGTGCCCGCGGCGCCTTGCGACGTCACGGACGAACGGGCCGTTCGCCCCTCTGCTCGGCCTTGCTCCGGGTGGGGTTTACCGAGCCGGCGACGTCACCGTCGCCGCTGGTGCGCTCTTACCGCACCGTTTCACCCTCACCTGTGACCGACCCGTCGAAACGGTCCGGTCCATCGGCGGTCTCTCTCTGTTGCACTGTTCCGTCAGGTCGCCCCAACCTGGCTCTCGCCAGCACCCTGCCCTTCGGAGTCCCGACTTTCCTCGACAGTGCAGCACGCACCGCCGCGGTCACCCGGCCACCTCACCATTGCGAGGGGGAGTGTACGACAGGTGCACGCAGAGCGTGCCGGTCAGCAGCTCGGTTCGAGCTCGTTGTAGATGAACGAGTTCGCGGCGGGCGTCTGCAGGGTGAACGTTTCTCGTGCACCGTTTTCGTCGGCCTTGCCGACAATCAGTTCGGCCTGGCCGACCGAACCGAACCGGCTGGTGATCGCATAGGTGTAGGGGACACCCGACGGGTCGGTCGGGACACCGTCGCCGACGACCTCTGGGCTGATGTAGCCGTCGGCGCCGCGGGTCAGCACGACGATCGCTGCCGACTGACGCGACGAAAGCGTGGCGGCCTCGAGTGTGGCGGTCTTGGCCTCCGGTGCCGACAACTCGACCGCCAGCACCTGGTGGGTCGACGCGGCGAGGTTCTCGAGTGCAACGGCGAGGTTGAGGACATCGCGTGTCGGGTCGTCGCTCGTCTTGATTGCTTCGAGTACGGGCGTGATCAGGCGATCGACGAGCCACGGGTTCGAACACTCCCAGGCAACGCCGCCCTCGGCCTCGGTGAGTGCGCCCATTTCGTCGGCAACTGCCTGGTGATTGGCGATCAGTGTCTCGACGAGGGCTTGACCTGAATCGTCGAGCCCACCAATTTCCAGGGCCTGCTCGTACACCGCGATCGCGGTGTACTCGAGTGACGATGCGGTACGCAGCAGCGCGGCATCGTCGACTTCGTACTCCGGCGGATCAGTGATCGGCGGCAAATAGCCGACGCGTCCAGGAGAGGTGTCGCCCTGGATGTCTTCGCCACAGGCAGCAACGAGCGCCGCCAATGTCACGGTGAGCCCACCGATCTTGAGCGCTTGACGTCGGGTGACCTGCGAATCGGATTTCGACGCGAACATGTTCATGACGACTGCGGCTCCGAGGGGGCGATGATTTCAGCGGGTGGATCGAACAGGAGGTCGAAGTCGCTCGACGCACCGGCGAGGTCGGCGAGTACCGTGGCCATGCGCCCGTTGATCACCACGATGGAGGCCACGACGGTCTGGGATTGCACGGCTTTCAACGAGGTGAACAGTTCGGTGTACGTGGCAGCGGAGTTGTTCTCCAATTCCCATGCAGCCAGAGCGAACTCGGTGGGGTCGCTCGTGGCGAACCTGTCTTTGTACTCGGCGTAGAACGCCTCGTTGTAGGTGTTTGCCGAGATACCAGTGATTGCTGCGAACTGATTGGCGTAGGTCTGGTGGTTGACGCCGAACACCTGGGCCACGAGCGCCGCGTCATCCGCCAACCCGGCCTCCAGTGCGCTGCGATACAGCAACAAGGCGGCCAACTCGATCTGGAGTGCCTGCTCGAGGATGGTTGAATCTTCGGCGGTCGGAGAGTTCGGAGCGGCAGAGACGGGCCGGGCAACGGCGAGCGCAACGGCACTGGCAAGGCCGGCAACGCCCAGCGCTCCAACAAGGCTGCGCCGCGACGTGGCGGTCTGAGCGGATTCGAGGTCCACGGGGGAGTGTCCTTTCGGGGTCATGCGTCCTACAGCCTTCCCGCTGGGAGGGCATCCGGGCAATTCTAGGGTCGTCGGCGTCGTCATCTGGTGATCGTCATCTGCTCATCGTCAGAAGTCGAGGGCCGAGAGATCGGGGTACCAACCGCCAGCGCGTTCGACCGCGCTCGCCCATCGCTCTCGCCGGTTGGTGTGGTCGTTGTCCGGGCGTGGTTCGACGATGTGCGACGGTTGCCACAGCCCATCGAGGTCGTGAATGTCGTTCCACACGCCCACGCCGAGGCCCGCCATGAACGCCGCACCGATGGTCGTCGACTCGGCCACGGGCGCGACCTCGACGGGTCGGTTCGCAGCGTCGGCGAGGGCCTGCACGAACGTCGGGTTACGGCTCATTCCGCCGTCGATGCGCACCGTGTGGATGTCGATACCCGTGTCGGCGCTGGCCGCGTCGAGCAGGTCGGCCCCTCGATGGGCGACA
>JANPCI010000444.1:0-1589 GCA_031430875.1 Actinomycetes bacterium
CCGACGACCACGGCGACCAGCACGACGATCACCGTCAGCGGAGGCGACAGCCTCGCGGGAATCGCCTACCGCTACGAGGTCCGGCTGTCGGCGCTCCTACGGGCGAACTCGATGACGATCACCACGTTGATCCATCCGGGCGACACGCTCGTCATCCCCGCCGGTGCTTCGATCCCCACGGCTGCGACTTCCGTATCGTCGGCGAGTGTCGCGCCAGCCGCAGCGGCCGTCACTTCCGCGACGCCAGCAGCGACCTACACCGTCGTCGCGGGCGATGCGCTCGCCAGTATCGCGTGGCGCAACGGCGTGAAGCTCGGTGCGTTGGTGAAGGCCAACGGCATCACGGTCACGAGCGTGATCATGCCGGGCCGGACGTTGACAATTCCGCCGGCCACGATGCCGATCCCGACAGCTCGAGGCGCCGCTGCTCCGACTCCTGCTGCCGCTGCTCCTGTCACCGCGACGGATGCGATCGCGGCGAGTCCGGCGAACGGATCACTCGACACGCTGCTGACCTACCTGAGCGCCCAGGTCGGTACCCCGTACCAGTTCTTCAGCGCCGGCCCGGCCACGTTCGATTGCTCGGGGCTCGTCGTCGCCGGCTTCCGCCAGATCGGCATGTCGATGCCGCATCAGAGCCGGGCACTGGCACGTCTGGGCACGCCGGTCGACTGGAGGAGCGCGCCGATCGCTGCTGGCGACCTCGTGTTCACCTCCGCGGTGAATGATCCGACGCTGATCACCCACGTCGGTGTCGCTCTCGATTCCCGGCGCTGGGTCCATGCAGTTGGTCTCGGGCGCACGGTGAGCATCGGTTCGTTGCCCACCAGTGACCGGATCATGGCCGTGCAACGGATCGCACTTCCCTGACTCTCCCGCAGTGTTGGAAGTGCGAGACACTGGGGAAATGACGATGACGGATCCCGAGCACGTAGTGGCGACATTCATCGCAGCCATCGAAGCCAAGGACATCGATGCGGCGATCGAGTTGCTCGCCGACGACGTGTCGTACGAGAACGTTCCCATGTCGCCAATCGTGGGGAAGGAGGCAGTGCGAGCGACGCTCGGAGCCTTCCTCGGATCGGCTGCGCAGGTCGAGTGGCCGGTTGCACGCCAGGTGGTCGCCGGCAACGTGGTGGTCAACGAGCGACTCGACCGGTTCCAGATCGGCAACGGCTGGCTCGAGCTCCCCGTCGCCGGGTTCTTTGAGGTGACCGACCAAGGGCTGATCAGCCTCTGGCGTGACTTCTTCGACATGTCGAGCTACACCGGCCAGCTCGCCGCGCTCACCACCACTGCTCTCTGACCCAACTCCGGCCTTCAGGTGATGGCGTCGGCGATTTGCTCGATCACCGTCGGCGGCTCCGACTTGGGGAGGGAGACGATCGCCAGATCGACGCCGACAGCCTCCATCGCCGCCACGTCGGAGCGGAGTTCCTCGTCGTTGCCCGTGTAGCGCGCCAGTGTGCTGCACGTGATGTCAGCGGGATTGCGCCCGATTGCGGCGCACGACTCGTGCAGCACGGCACGGCACTCGGCGAACTCGGTCATGTCCTGCCCACTGAAGTTCCAGTGGCTCGCGTAGCGAG
>JANPCI010000445.1:0-3422 GCA_031430875.1 Actinomycetes bacterium
AGGCCGAATGCCTCACCCGGCACGAACGCCACCTTGGCCTTGTCGAGTACCAGGTCGGCGAGCTCCAGCGTGCTCGACACGGTGACGCCGCCGATCGGTCGGTTCAGTAGACCCGTCAGATCGGGATAGGCGTAGAAGGCACCCTGCGGCTCGAGGCACGTGACGCCGTCGATCGCGTTGAGCATGACGTACATCGTCTGGGCCCGGCGCGCGAAGGCGGTACGCATCATGACGACGTCGTCGAGCGAACCCGACACCGCCGCGAGGGCGGCGCGCTGCGACACGTTGGCGACGTTCGAGGTGGCGTGGCTCTGGAAGTTGGTCGACGCCTTGATGATGTCGTCGGGCCCAATCATCCACCCGACGCGCCAGCCGGTCATCGCATAGGTCTTGGCCACACCGTTGACGATCACACATTGGTTGGCCAGTTCGGGCACGAGGGTCGGCATCGACGCGAAGACGTTGTCGCCGTAGGTGAGGTGTTCGTAGATCTCGTCGGTGATCACCCACACGCCGTGATCGAGCGCCCACTCGCCGATTGCCTTGACCATGTCGGGCGGGCACACGGAGCCCGACGGGTTGTCGGGGCTCACGAACAGCAGCACTTTGGTGCGTTCGGTGTACGCAGCATCGAGCTGCTCGATGGTGACCTGGAATCCGCTCGCCGCGTCGGTGTCGATGATGACCGGCACACCGCCCGCAAGGGTGATCGCTTCTGGATAGGTGGTCCAGAACGGCGCCGGGCAGATGACCTCATCACCCGGATCGCACAGGGCGGCAAAGGCGGTGTAGACGGCGTGCTTGCCTCCGTTGGTGACGAGCACCTGCGCTGGTGCGCACTCGAAGCCCGAATCACGAAGCGTCTTGGCGGCGATCGCAGCCTTGAGCTCGGGCAATCCGCCAGCCGGTGTGTAGCGGTGGTTCTTCGGATCGCGACACGCCTCGACGGCCGCCTCGACGATGTGAGCGGGCGTCGGGAAGTCCGGTTCGCCGGCACCGAAGCCGATGACGTTCTCGCCGGCGGCCTGCAGGGCCTTGGCCTTGGCGTCGACGGCGAGGGTGGCGGAGGGGGCGATCGCGGCGAGTCGTTCGGAGGTGCGCTTCACGGCCGCCAGCCTGCCACAGCAACCGAACGTTCCCAACGACGGATTCGCCACAACGCCTCCAATGAGTCTCAGCGCGCACGGGCCGCGCCGAGACTCATCGCACGGGATGGGAAGTGGCAACCGATGCGCCGTCCGCCATGCTTGGGGCGTGAGCATCGACCCCTCGAGCATCGTGATTCCCGCCGACCTCCTGCCAGCCGATGGACGCTTCGGCTGCGGGCCTTCCAAGATCCGCCCCGAGCAGATCGATGCGCTCGTCGCCGCCGGTAGCACCGTGCTCGGTACGTCGCACCGCCAGCCCGCCGTGAAGGACGTCGTGAGTTCCGTCCGCTCCGGGCTCGCCACGCTGTTCGGCCTGCCGGACGGATGGGAGATCGTGCTCGGCAACGGCGGCTCCACGGTTTTCTGGGACGTCGCCACCTTCGGGTTGATCGATGTACGCAGCCAGCACCTGGTGTTCGGCGAGTTCTCGTCGAAGTTCGCCGAAGCTGCCGCAGCCGCACCCCACTTGGGCGAGCCGACAATCGTCACGTCCGACACCGGCTCCCACCCCGAGGCCGTCGCTGAGGAGGGCGTCGATCTCTACGCACTCACCCACAACGAGACCTCGACCGGCGTCGCCATGCAGCTGACGCGACCGGCGGGTACGAGCGCCGACACCGCGCTCGTCGCCGTCGACGCCACATCGGCCGCTGGTGGCCTGACGTGGGACCCGTCCGAAGTCGACGTGTACTACTTCGCGCCGCAGAAGTGTTTCGCCTCCGATGGCGGGCTGTGGCTTGCAGCGTGCTCCCCGGCCGCCGTCGAACGCATCGAGACAATCGGATCGAGCAACCGTTGGCGGCCCGCATCGCTCGACCTCAAGATCGCGCTCGACAACTCGAAACTGAACCAGACCTACAACACCCCGGCACTCGCCACGCTCGTGATGCTCGACGCCCAGGTGCAGTGGATGAACGACAACGGCGGTCTGGCCTTCGCCGCCGGCCGGAGTGCTCAGTCGGCGGCCAAGCTCTACGGATGGGCCGACGCCAGCAGCTACGCAACACCATTCGTGGCCGAGCCGGCACACCGTTCGAACGTCGTCGGCACGATCGACCTCGACGACGCTGTCGATGCCACGGCAGTCAACGCAGCGCTGCGAGCAAACGGTGTGCTCGACACCGACTCGTACCGCAAGCTCGGACGCAACCAGCTCCGCGTCGGCATGTTCCCGGCGATCGACCCATCCGACGTCGAGGCACTCACCCGGTGCATCGACCACGTCGTCGGTGCACTGAGCTGAGCACGGCGATCTGATGCAGCCCACCGACGTCCTCGAGTTCGACACCGGCGACATCGGCGCGCTCGAACGTCCGGTCATGCTCGTCGGGCTCGAAGGCTGGTTCGACGTCGGCGGGGCCGCCACCCAGGCGGTCAACGCATTCGTCAGCGCCGAGCGCGCAGTGACCGTTGGCCAGATCGATCCCGACCCCTTCTACGACTTCACCCAGCAGCGGCCGCACGTGTCGATCGACGACGACATCCGCGAGATCGTCTGGCCGTCGAACGAGTTCGTCCTCCAGCGCAATCCCGGCCACCGCGACGTCGTCGCTCTGATCGGCGTCGAGCCCCACATGGCCTGGCGCACCTACACGGGTGCGATCACCGTCGTCGCCGAGGCACTCGGCTGTGAGGCGATCGTCACCGTCGGATCGGGTGCAGAGGCGATTCCTCACTCCCGCACCCCACCGGTCACCGGGAGCACCGCCAACGCCGAACTGGCGCGTCGGCTCGGGCTGGTGGCCCCGTCGTATCAGGGCATGACCGGTGTCGTGGGCGTGCTCCAGGCCGAACTCGAGGCCCGCGACATCCCGTCGATCTCGTTGCGGGTCGGCATCCCGCACTACTTGATGAACGCCGAACATCCGCAGGCGGTGCAGGCACTCGTGCGTCATCTGAGCCACGTACTCGACGTGCCGAACACGACCGACCTCAGCGATCAGATCGACGGTTGGCGCGATGTCCACGACGAACTGGTCGCCAACGACGAACAGCTACGGATGTACGTCAATCTGCTCGAAGCCGAATTCGACCGCCGCGCCGAGGCGCAGATCCCGACGGCCGACGACCTCGGAGCAGAGTTCGAAGAGTTCCTCCGCAACCAACGCGACGACTGATTCTTGCAACAGGGGTCAGACCCCTCTTGCAAGAATCGTCAGGCTTTGGCGGCGGCGAAGGCCTGCTCGAGGTCGGCAATGATGTCGGCGATCGACTCGAGGCCCACGCTCAACCGAACGAGGCCCGGCGTCACGTCGGATGCCGCCTGCTCTTCAG
>JANPCI010000446.1:0-15099 GCA_031430875.1 Actinomycetes bacterium
GATTGTTCACCCCACACGATCCGGTGTTTCTCGCCGATCCGTATCCCGCACTCAACGCCCTGCGGGAGGCGACGCCGGGCTTCTGGAACGAGCAGACCGGGCAGTGGACGATCACCCGGTTCTCCGACGTCCACGAGGCGCTACGCGACCGGCGGCTCGGGCGGTCGTACACGCCGCGTTACACCCACGCCCAGTTCGGCCGGTCGGAGCCCGACACGAGGTGGGCGGCATTCCACCAGCACGAGGCGTGGTCGCTGCTGTGTCTGGAGCCGCCTGACCACACCCGCATCCGCCGATTGGTGGCCAAGGTGTTCACCCCTCGGGCGGTGACCGCGATGCGACCGGAGATCGAACGGTGGTCGGACGAGCTCCTCGATGTCTGTCGGGAGAACGGACAGTTCGAGTTGCTCGCCGACTATGCGCAGCCCTTCTCGGTGGCGGTCATCTGCGCGATGCTCGGCGTCCCGCGCGAGGACACCCGGGCACTGCTCGACTGGTCGCACACGATCGTCAAGATGTACGAACTGGCGCCGAGCGAGGACGTCATGGTCGCTGCGAACCAGGCAGCAGCCGAGTACATCGACTACACGAAGGCGCTGATCGCCGCCAAGCGGCGCGAACCCGACTCACTCCTGGTCTCCGAACTCGTTCGCGTCGAAGACGAGGGCGACGTGCTGACCGAAGCAGAGATCATCTCGACGACCATGGTGCTGCTCGAGGCCGGTCACGAGGCAACGGTGAATACGCTCGGCAACGGCCTTCGCGCGCTGATGCTTCACCCCGGCGAGTGGCAGCGCCTCGTGCGCGGCGAGGTGCCCGCCAGGGCCGCAGTCGAGGAATTGCTGCGCTGGGACGCGCCGCTGCAGTTGTTCGAGCGGTGGGTGCTCGAGCCTGGTGTCGTGATCGCCGGCGAGAAGCTCGAGGTGGGTCACGAGGTCGCCATGCTCTTCGGTTCGGCCGAACGCGACCCTCGGCGGTTCGACGAACCCGACCGCCTCGATGTGGGACGCAACGATCCGGCCCACATCGCCTTCGGCGGCGGCATCCATTTCTGTGTCGGCGCGCCGCTCGCCCGCCAGGAGATCGAGGTGTCACTCGCGGGCCTCGTACGACGCTTCCCTCACCTGGAGTTGCGGGCCGAACCGACCTACCACCCGAACTTCGTGATCCGCGGCCTGACCGGCCTCGAACTCGCCAGCAGGTAACCCGCTCGACCGTCAGTCCGCAGGGAGATGGCAGACCGCCTCGACGTTGTTCCCGTCGGGGTCGCGCACGAACGCTCCGTAGTAGTTGGCGTGGTACTCCGGCCAAACCCGAGGCTCGTGCAACACCTCGGCACCGGCGGCGACGGCTACATCGAAGAACGCGCGAACCGCAGCTCGGTCGGGCGCGGCAAACGCAATGTGCGATTCCCTGAACCCCTCTCCCGAGTCGAACACGCCGAGCCAGAAGTCGGGCTTCTCCGGGGTCCCGTATCCGATGGCGACGCCAAAGTCCATCTGGCGAGTTGCCCCGAGCGGCGCGAGCACGGCGTCGTAGAACGCCTTGCTGGCATCCATGTCTGTGCACTGAATTCCGAGATGATCGAGCATCCATCCAGCCTGCCACAAGCGTCAACGAGCCGTTCCGTCGCCTCAACGCTGCGCGACACTTGCGACATGAGTCATCAACACACCGTCGAAGCAACCGACGGAACCGCGATCGCCTGGAGTCGAGTCGGTTCGGGTGAGCCCGTGGTGCTCGTGCACGGCATCACCGAATCGGCGGCAACTTTTGCCCCGATCGTTGACCGACTCCGCTCGACCAACGCGGTGATCACGCTCGACCTGCGTGGCCACGGCGAATCGGCCGCGGCGTCGTCGTACGATCTCGGAGCCATGGCCGGCGACGTTGCGGCCGTGATCGGCACAGCCCAAATCGTGCGACCGCATCTGGTGGGGCATTCGCTCGGCGGCGCCGTGGTCACCGCCGCCGGATCGATGCTCGACGTGGCGTCGGTCGTCGACATCGACCAGTCACTCCAGCTCGATTCGTTCAAGGCCCAGTTGATGCCCGCCGAGCCCATGCTGCGTGACCCTGCCCAGTACCAACTCGTCGTCGACGCGATGTTCGAGATGATGATGGGCCAGATGCTGCCCGCCGACGAACAAGCACGGATCAACGGGCTGCGCCGCGCCGACCACGCAGTGGTGTTCGGCGTCTGGGAGTTGCTACTCACCCAGCCGGTCGAGGCCATCGCCGCCACGGTCGACGCCGCGCTGGCCGGCTACGCCGGTCGTGACCTGGCGTACCTCGGTCTGTTCGGGCTCGACCCCGGCGTCGGGTACGCCGAGTGGCTCGCCGAGCGGATCTCGAACAGCACGGTCGAATACTGGCCCGACTTCGGCCACTACCCACACCTCGTCGACCCAGACCGATTCGTCGCCCGGCTCCGCGACTTCTGGCTGACGGTGCCCGCTCAGACCTCGGCGTAGACCGCCGGGCGCTTCTCGAAGCCGGCCATCACGGCCTCGACCTGGTTCGGCGTGCCGATCTGGGCACCGATCGTGCGGCGCTCGGCGGCGAACTGCTCAGCAGCGCCGTCGTTGGCGATCCGATTGAACAGGGCCTTCGAGCCGCGCACAGCGCCGGGACTCATCGAAGCGATCTCGCGAGCCAACGCCAGTGCATCGTCCTTGGGTGTGTCGCTCAGCCGCGTCACCAGGCCCATCTCAGCGGCCTCGGTTCCCGAGAACACTCGAGCGGTGAAGGTGAGTTCCTTGGCGATGTCGGGGCGGACGAGCTTCGACAGGATGAACGTGCCGGTCATGTCGGGAACCAGACCCCAGTAGACCTCACGGACCGACATCTTCGTGTCCGGGTGCACGATCCGGATGTCGGCACCGAGCGCGATCTGCAGCCCGCCGCCGAGCGCATGGCCGTGCACCGCCGCGATCACCGGCACCTCCAGCTCCTGCCAGACCCAACAGACCTGCTGGCCGAGGTGGGTGATCCGGTCACCCTTCATCGAGCCAGGGCTGCCCTCGGCGCTCGCTGCTTCGCTGGTCACACCGTCGCCACCGGCCATTGCCTGGAACGACGAGAAGTCGAGACCGGCACAGAACGACGCTCCATCGCCCGAGAGCACGACGGCGCGAACGCCCGGCTCCGACTTCAGATGCTCGCCGGCCTCGGCAATCGCCGTGAACATGGCGTTGTCGAGTGCATTGCGCTTGTCGGCACGATTGAAGGTGACGTCGGCGACGCCGTCGGTGATGGAGATGAGTACGCGGTCGGACATGTTGCGAGTCTGGCAGTTCCCCTATGTGCGACGCCGAACCAGAGATCGGTCGATTTCGGCAACGCTGCGCCGACCGGTGAGCGCCATGGTCCGCTCCATCCCCTCGCGCATGAACCCGAGCAGCTGGTCAACTCCTCGCTCGCCCGCCGCGCCGAGCGCATAGAGGTACGGCCGGCCCATCGACACGGCGTCAGCGCCGAGTGCGAGTGCCTTGACGATGTCGCTCCCCCGCCGAACGCCACCGTCGCAGATGATCGTGGCGCGGTCGCCGACCTCATCACGAACGGGCTCGACGAGCTCGATCGGCGCGGGGGCGTCGTCGAGCTGGCGGCCACCGTGGTTGGAGAGGCCGAGGCCATCAACCCCCATGGCAACGGCCTGCTTCGCGTCAGCGACCGTCTGGATCCCCTTCAGGACGATGGGGCCGTCCCAGATCGAACGGAGCCAGTCGACGTCGTCCCACGAGAGCGCCGGATCGAACTGGCGAGCCATGTGCTCGGCGAGATTCACTGCCGTACTCCCGTCGTCGTCGCTGAGACCGACGACGTTGGCGAACGTGATCGGTTCGCTGCGCAGGAAATCCCAGGTCCACCCCGGATGGATCGCCCCGTCGACGATTGTGCCAGGGCCGATCTTCGGAGGCAGGGTCATCCCTCGGCGCACATCACGTTCGCGCCGCCCGAGCACCGCGGTGTCGACCGTCAGCCAGACGGCAGTGAACCCGGCTCGCTTCGACCGATCGACGAGTTCCTTCACGAGCCCACGGTCGCGCCAGGTGTAGATCTGGAACCACTTGTCGCCATCGCTCACCGCGGCAAGCTCCTCGATCGACCGGGTGCCCATGGTCGACAGCGAACACGGAATCCCGGCGCGCTCGGCCGCCCTGGTGACCGCGAGTTCACCTTGCGATTGAGCAATGCGCGTGAAGCCGGTCGGCGCAAGGATCAGCGGCATCGCCATCGGGCGTCCGAAGATCGTCGTCGACGTGTCGAGGTGGCTGACGTCACGCAAGATGCGCGGCTGGAACTCGTAGCGCCCGAACGCCTGCGAGTTGTTCGCGAGCGAGCGTTCGTCCTCTGCGCCACCGTCGATGTAGTCGAACACACCGTGCGGAAGCCGCCGCTTCGCGATGCGCCGGAAGTCCTCGACCGATGCCGCCTTGCGGAGCCGACGTTCGACCGGGTCGAGCGTGAGCTTCTCGAACTGCACGACCGACCGGAAGGTGTTGATCATCCCCACGCCGTCGATCGTACGACGAACCTGGCGTCGCTACTCGACGATGCGGAGGCCGCTGGGTGTCATCGATGGTTCGGCCTGTGGCAGGTCGACCACGAACTCGGTGCGATGGGCCGGAAAGATGTGCTCGCTCATGAGGACCGGGCTGCCCGAGCGATCGGTCGTCACGCGCCGACACCGCAGGACCGGTGACCCCGTCGGAACGCCGAGCAGCCGAGCGTCGTCAGCGTCGACGAGATCGGCGCCGATGGTCTGCGTGGCGCCACGGAGATCCACGTCGAGCAACTCGTAGAACGGGCGCCGCTCGACATCCTTGCGAGAGAGGTGTGAGCCGAGTTCGACCGGACACCACACCGTGACTACGGCGAAGGGCTCGCCGTCGGCGAGATTGACGCGCTTCACCCGCAACACCTGATCAACACCCAGGACACGGCGGACGAGTTCGGGCGCCGACTCGTACGCGAACTCTTCGATCTTGCGCTCCGACAGCTTGCCGACACCTTCGATGTGCGACTCGATCGTCGCCAGCGATTCCAGGGTCTGGGGAACCGGTTCGGTCGCGACGAACCAGCCGAAACCCTGGCGGGCCGCCACGAGCCCCTCCTCTCGCAGCAGCTCGAGAGCACGCCGGATCGTGACTCGCGATGCCCCGAACTCCTGGGACATTTCGGCCTCGGAGGGCAGCACCGAGCCAGCCGGTGCAACCAGCACGCGTTCGCGCAACTCGTCGGCGATCTCCTGGTAGCGGATGTGCCTCATGCGATCTCCCCGGGTGCTCCATGACGTGCTTCCATTGCTGGTTGCGGAGTTGCCAACTTGTATTATAGTTGTCTACATGACTCAGAACGGCGCCACCACCCCCATCGAACTCGTCGAGAGCGTCTACGCCAGCCTGCCAGGGCGCGTCGCCGATGGCCGCAAGCGCCTCGGGCGCCCGCTGACACTGACCGAGAAGATCCTCGTGAACCACCTCGGCGATCCGAGCGAGGCCATCGAACGCGGCGTCACCTACAACGACTTCCATCCCGATCGCGTCGCCATGCAGGACGCCACTGCACAGATGGCCCTCCTGCAGTTCATGACCGCCGGTCTCTCCGAGGCGGCTGTGCCGTCGACGGTCCACTGCGACCACCTCATCCAAGCCAAGGCCGGCGCCACGATCGACCTCGGTGTCGCCGTCGACACCAACAAGGAGGTCTACGACTTCCTCCGGTCGGTGTCGGCCAAGTACGGCATCGGATTCTGGGGCCCGGGCTCGGGCATCATCCACCAGGTCGTGCTCGAGAACTACGCCTTCCCCGGCGGCATGATGATCGGGACCGACAGCCACACTCCCAACGCCGGCGGCCTGGGCATGATCGCCATCGGCGTCGGTGGCGCCGATGCCGTCGACGTGATGACCGGCTTCCCGTTCAACGTTCGTTGGCCGAAGGTCATCGGTGTCAAGTTGACCGGCACGCTCAGCGGCTGGTCGAGCCCGAAGGACGTCATCCTCGAAGTCGCCCGCGTCCTCACCGTCGAGGGTGGCACCGGTGCCATCGTCGAATACTTCGGCCCCGGTGCCGACTCGATCTCGGCAACCGGCAAGGCCACGATCTGCAACATGGGTGCCGAGATCGGCGCGACCACCTCGCATTTCCCGTACGACGCCAACATGGCCGCCTACTTGAAGTCCACCGGCCGCGAAGCAATCGCCGATGCCGCCGACAAGGTTGCCGATGACCTGCGAGCCGACGCCGGTGCGCTGTACGACCAACTCATCGAGATCGACCTCGACGAACTCAAGCCCTTGATCAACGGCCCCCACTCCCCCGACCGCGCCCACAGGGTCGGCGCCGCCGGCGTGGGTGCCGCCGCCCGCGAGAACGACTGGCCGCTCGAGCCGTCGGCGTGCCTGATCGGATCGTGCACGAACTCGTCCTACGAGGACATCACTCGAGTCGCCTCCATCGCACGTCAAGCCGCCGCGGCCGGCCTCATGGCCAAGTGCGAACTGCTGATCACCCCCGGCTCCGAACAGGTTCGAGCAACGATCGAGCGTGATGGCCTCCTCGCCGACCTCGAAGCAATCGGCGCAACGGTGCTGGCGAACGCATGCGGACCGTGCATCGGCCAGTGGTCGCGACCCGAGTCGATCACCGGGCAACCGAACACGATCGTCAACTCGTTCAACCGCAACTTCCCCAAGCGCAACGACGGCTCGGCCAAGACGCTCAGCTTCGTCACCTCGCCCGACACCGTGCTCGCTATCGCGCTGTCGGGCCGACTCGACTTCGACCCCACGGTCGACACGATCACTGCACCCGATGGCACCGAGATCACCCTCGACGAGCCGATCGGCCAAGTACTCCCCGATGCGGGCTTCGACCCTGGCGTCGACACCTTCACCGCTCCTCCGGCCGATGGTTCGGGCGTCGAGGTGGCGGTCTCGCCCACCAGCGACCGGCTGCAGTTGCTCGCGCCGTTCCTGGCGTGGGACGGCAACGACTATCAGGGCCTGCCGGTGCTCATGAAGGCGCAGGGCAAGTGCACCACCGACCACATCTCGGCAGCCGGACCGTGGCTGAAGTACCGCGGCCATCTCGAGAACATCTCGGGCAACCTCTTCGCCGGGGCGATCAACGCCTTCACCGATGAAGCGGGAACTGGCAAGGACGTCACCGACGGCCAAACCCGCACGTACCCGGAGATCGCCACGCGTTACCACGAGGCCGGCATCAACTGGGTGGCCATCGGCGACCGCAACTACGGCGAGGGGTCGTCGCGCGAGCATGCGGCGATGGAGCCCCGGTTCCGTGGCGGCCTCGTGATCCTGACCCGCTCGTTCGCCCGCATCCACGAGACCAACGCCAAGAAGCAGGGTCTACTGCCGCTGACCTTCGCCGACCCCGACACCTACGACCTCATCGGCGAAGACGATCGCATCAACGTCCTCGGGCTGCCACCGGTGCCGGGCCAGAACGTGACGTGCCAGATCGTGAAGCCCGACGGCACCACCATCGACTTCGAGGCCGTCCACACCTTCAGCCCCGAACAGGTCGAGTGGTTCAAGGCCGGATCCGCCCTCAACATCGTTCGCCAGAAGGTCGCCGCAAACGGCTGACCGTTACATCCGGGGTCAGACCCCAGATGTAACGGTTACCGTGCTCGGCATGGAGATACGCGAGGCGATTCGTACCAACGGGAGCGTTCGGGACTTCACCGACGAGCCGGTCGACGACTCGACGATTGCGAGCGTTCTCGACGACGCACGGTTCGCGCCCTCTGGCGGGAACCGCCAGCCATGGCGGGTCGCGGTCGTGAGCGATCCGATGCTGCGCCGCGAACTGGCGACACTCATGCAACCCGTATGGGACGAGTACATGGAGACGGCAATGGTGGGAGGCACACCGTTCAACGTGGTCGACTACGTGACGCCGACCGACATCAGCCCGAACAAGGCCAACGCACTGTTGGCCAGCATCGAGACCATCCCGGTGGTGCTCGCCGTTGCCGTCGACCTGTCGAACGTGGCGATGATGGACAGCGAACTCGCCCGCGAGCCGGTGACCGGTGGCGCCTCGATCTACCCGTTCTGCTGGAACCTGATGCTGTCGGCACGAGCCCATGGACTCGGGGGTGTCATGACCACGTTCCTCACCCGGGTCGAGCCGGCCGCCGCACCCGCACTCGGCCTGCCGGAACACCATGCGCTCGTGACCACGATCTTCCTCGGCCACCCGGTGCACCAACCGACGAAGCTCAAGCGGAATCCCGTCGAGTCGTTCGCCACGACCGACCGCTTCGACGGTCCAGCCTTCGGTTCGTAGGTGTTACATCTGGGGTCTGACCCCGGATGTAACACCGAGATCAGACGGCGTCGATGGCGGCGCGGACTTCCGCGACGTAGTCACCGACCGCATCAGGACCAGCGTCCATCAGGCGACGGACGACGCTGGCACCCTGGATGACGCCGTCGGCCACGCGGGTGGCCTGGTATGCCTGCTGCGCATTCGACACGCCGACGCCGACCAGCACCGGCGTGTCAGTGATCGCTTTGAGCCGCGCCGCGAGCGCGGTCGCCGTGTCGGCCAACGAGTCGCGTTCGCCGGTCACGCCGAGCAGCCCCACCGAGTAGATGAACCCACGCGACCGCGCCGCAACGCGGGGCAAGCGCTCGTCGGGGGCGGTGGGCGCGGCGAGCATGATCGTTTCGATGCCCTCCGCATCGGCAGCTGCGCACCATGACCCGGACTCCTCCAGTGGAAGGTCGGGAAGGATCGCGGCGCTGATCCCCGCCCGCTTCAGCTGCGAGGCGAAACGTGTCGGCCCCGGATGGTGTACGAGGTTGTAGTACGTCATGACGGCGAGCGGAATGTCGACGTCGAGACTCGGCACCTCGTCGAGGATCGATGTCGGCGTGGCACCCAGTTCCAGCGCGGCCTGTGACGCCTGCTGGATCACCGGCCCGTCCATCACGGGGTCGGAGAAGGGGATTCCGATCTCGACAGCGTCGGCGCCATTGGCGGCACACGCCCGGATCGCGGCCTGCCAGCCCGGGTACCCGCCGGTGATGTACGGCACCAGCAGCTTTCGACCTGCATCACGCTTGGTGCGGAACTCGGTTTCCAATCGGCCGTAGGTCGCCCCTGCTGTCGCAGCCTGCCCAGACATCACAGGCGGTCCGCGAGGATGTCCATCATCTGGGCGACGTCCTTGTCGCCGCGGCCCGAGAGATTCATCAGCACGGTCTGCCCCTGCATGTTCGGCGCCTCCCGGGTGATCCACGCCACGGCGTGCGCGCATTCGAGTGCCGGGATGATCCCTTCGGTCTGCGACAGCAGTTGGAAACCGTCGATCACCTCGGAGTCGGTGACCGACGGATACTCGGCCCGACCGATCGATGCGAGGTAGGAATGCTCGGGGCCGACTCCCGGGTAGTCGAGACCGGCCGAGATCGACACGGCCTCCTCGACCTGGCCGACCTCGTCCTGCATGAGATTGCTGCGCATCCCGTGCACGACCCCGGGCACACCACGGCCGATCGCCGCTCCCCCGGCGGGTTCGACCCCGACGAGGCGTGTGGCAGCCTCGTCGACGAACCCACTGAATATCCCCATCGCATTCGAGCCGCCTCCGACGCAGGCGACCACGACGTCGGGCATGGCACCGGTCATGTCGACGATCTGGACACGGGCCTCGTCGCCGATGATCGACTGAAACTGGCGCACCATGTACGGGTACGGGTGCGGACCGACAACCGACCCGAGGCAGAAGTAGGTGTCGGACACGTTGGCCACCCAGTGCCGCATCGCTTCGTTGACAGCGTCCTTGAGCGTGCGACTCCCACTGTGCACGGCCTCGACCTCGGCACCGAGCAGCTTCATACGGAACACGTTGAGCTCCTGGCGCTCGACGTCGACCGCCCCCATGTACACCTTGCACTCCAGGCCCATGAGCGCGGCGGCCGTGGCGCTGGCCACCCCGTGCTGGCCGGCGCCGGTGTCGGCCACGATCCGCTTCTTGCCCATCCGTTTGGCGAGCAACGTCTGGCCGATGACGTTGTTGATCTTGTGCGAACCGGTGTGGTTGAGGTCTTCGCGCTTGAGGATCAGCCGGATGCCGAGTTTGGCCCCCAGATTGTGGCACTCGGTCATGATCGACGGGCGGCCCGAGTACTGCGTGTGCACCCGGCTCAGCTCGGCGCGGAACGTCGGATCATTCCAGGCGTCCTCGAAGGCCACCTCGAGTTCCTGGCAGGCGGGCACCAGGGTCTCGGGGACGAATCGTCCGCCGAACTCACCGAAGCGCCCGGTTGCATCGGGTGGGGCGGTCAGGGTTGCCGCCCTGTCGTTGAGGGGCGTGTCGTTGAGGGGTGTGTCGTCAAGCGCAGTCATTCGAAGTCCCAGTCGTAGGGGGTGTTGTCGTCGCCGAGATATGGCGTTGACGCGTGGGCACGGGCATTCTCGATGAAACGCTTCACGGCGAGCGCATCCTTCTTCCCAGGTGAGCGCTCGACGCCGCTGGAGACATCGACGCCCCATGGCTGGACCTCACTGACGGCGGCGCCCACGTTGTCCGGGGTCAGGCCGCCGGCCAGGATCAGCTTCATCGAATCGGGGGCATCGCCGACGAGCGACCAGTCGAACACCTTGCCGGAGCCCGGCTCGGGCGCATCCATGAGGATCATGTCGGTGCCGTACTGATCCGCCCGCGGCAGATTGGGATCATTGGCCCCGAACGCCTTGATGACCCAGCGGATCTGCTTGGCCACCTCGATGGTCTGCGCCGGCGTTTCGCGCCCGTGCAACTGGACGGCCTTGACACCGGCCTTGTGGGCAACAGCGACCACCCGCGACGGAAGCTCGTCGCGGAACACCCCGACGGTCAGGATCTCGGCGGGCAGACGACGCGTGATGTCGTAAGCGACCTGTGCGGCGATCTGTCGCGTCGATGGCGCGAACACGAAACCAACAGCATCCGCTCCCATGGCGACGGCCAACAGGGCATCGTCTTCGTTGGTGATCCCACAGATCTTGACGAACATGCAGCGATCACGGTACCGGCCGACGCGCGCCAGCGAGAGATTCATTGCCGAGAACCTCCCGCGCCTATCGTCGACAGGACATGGGACGACTGGATGACATCGACCTGACGGCACGGCTCGGAACGGACGAGTACGACAAGCGGCTGGCGGCGGCGCAGGAGCGATTTGTCGAACTCCGACTCACGCTCGGTGGCCAGATCGGCGAAAAGCGCATCGGTCCCGGCCTGCTCGTGGTCATGGAGGGCGCCGATGCCGGCGGCAAGGGTGGGGCAACCCGCCGAATCGTCGAGCGGCTCGACCCACGTCACTTCAGCGTGTACGCCTACGCCAAGCCCGACGAACGCGAGAAACGTCATCACTTCCTCTGGCGCTTCTGGACCAAGATTCCCGGTTTCGGCGGGATGTGCGTGTTCGACCGCAGCTGGTACGGCCGCCTGCTCGTGGAGCGCATCGAGAACTTCGCCACGACCGAGCAGTGGACGAGGGCCTACGACGAGATCGTCGAGTTCGAGCGCAGCTTGGTTCTCGAAGGTGTGATCCTCGTGAAGTTCTACCTCCACATCAGCGAGGACGAGCAGGGGCGTCGATTCGAGAGCCGTCGGGACGATCCGCTGCGCAACTGGAAACTGAACGACGAGGACTGGCGCAATCGCCAGAAGTGGCCCCAGTACATCGAGGCTGCCGAGGACATGTTCGCGCGCACCGACCACGAACTCGCTCCCTGGGATGTCGTGTCGGGCGAGAACAAGAAGTGGGCCCGCGTGACGATCCTCGAAACGCTCAATCAGCGAATCGAGGAGGGCATCTCCCGATGGGAGATCCTCAACACCCCCGTGAATTGACAACCGAGCAGGTCAGCTCGGGAGCTTGAAGACCCACACGTCGTTGTCGACCCGTCGGAAGTTCTCCGGGTCGGTGAAGTCGAAGGTCTCGCGATCTCCACCCACGGTGAGAATCCGGAATCCGGTCTGCTCGTCGCCGAGCGCAACGGCGTCGAAGTCGTATTTGACCGCGAGCGGATCGGTTGCGTCCCATGGTGAGCCTGGGAGTTCGGTCCACTCGGCGCCGTCCGGGCTGCTCCACATGTCGTTCGGGTTCACCTCGAGCCCGAAGCCACCGAAGCAGACGATCTGATCACCCATGAGCTCGCAGGCGTGTCCGGGTCGCGGACTCCAGCCGGCCGACTCGGTCACGAGATCCCAGGTAGCGCCGTCTGTCGTGCTCCACACGTCGTTGAAGTACGGCGGCACGCAATCGGGCAGCGGGTCGCAGACGAAGCCAGCCTCGCCACCGAGGAGCAGCAGCCGGTCGTTCTGGACGACCGTGGTCGCTCCGGCTCGGGGTTCCCACGGGGCCGCATCGGTCATCTCTTCCCAGTCGACACCGTCGGCGCTGCGCCACACGTCGTTGAAGAACTGCGACATGGGAAGGAACTCGGGACATGGCGCATCGGGGTCGATGCCAAGTCCCGGAGGGGGTTCGAGCCCCTGTTCGAGGAGTGCGCAGAATGGATTCTTCTGGAGCCCGAAATCCTGACCACCGATGACGTAGACAGCATCGTCCTTCACGACCGCCTGGAAGTACGCACGAGCAGGCCACATGCCCGGTTCCTCGCCCGTCATGAGCTGGGTCCAGGTGAGCCCTTCATCGTCGGATGCCCACACGTCGGCCCACAGCGTGCTGTCGCCCGGTGTCGTCGACTGGTTCGGTGTGCGACCGCCCATCAGCAGGAGGCGACCATCGAGTTCGACCACGCGCAGCCCGGCACGCGCCGCCCAGGGCGCCGTCGGGTTCACCTGCTGCCAGGTGAACTGTGCCAGCTCGTCGAACGTCGGGGTCGCTGGTGGCGGCACGGTCTCGACGGTCTCGGACACCTCCGGAACCGTCGGCACGGTCTCGACCGTGTCGGACACCGTCACCGTGTCGTCGCTGCCCCCGCACGCAGCCAGGGCCAGCAGGCCGACGAACAACACCCGGCGACGGTTCATGTTGCAGAACCGAGTCAGCGAACCGTCAGCCGATGAGCGCTGCGATCGTCGCCGCCGGATCGCCGCTCGTGACGAGGGTCTCGCCGACCAGCACGGCGTCGTAGCCGGCCGCTCGCAGTGATCGGGCATCATCGGCGCCACGGACACCCGACTCCGCGACCTTGGTCGCCCGGTCGGGGATCACGCCGGCCATTCGGACCGCACGGGCATGGTCGACCTCGAACGTCACGAGGTCGCGCTGGTTCACCCCGATCAGCGTTGCATCGGCCGCAAGGGCGTGTTCGAGTTCGGCTTCGTCGTGGATCTCGACGAGCACGTCGAGGCCGACATCTCGGGCGAGTCGGTGCAACGCCACCAACTCGGCCGGTTCGAGTGCGGCGGCGATCAGCAGCAGGCAGTCGGCGCCCATGATGCGGGTGTCGAGGACGTCACGTTCGCTGACCGTGAAGTCCTTTCGGATCACGGGCAGCGAACACGCCGCGCGAGCGACTTGCAGGTCGGCGACGGATCCGCCGAAGTGCTCCACGTCGGTCAGCACCGACAGGCACGCCGCTCCCCCTCGTTCGTACGCGACAGACATCTCAGCAGGATCGAGATCTGCGTTGAGATCACCCTTCGACGGCGAGCGCCGTTTGATTTCCGCGATGACCCGAAGTTGCCCACGATCGGCGAGGGCCGATCGGAAGCCGCGGGTCGGCGGCATCGACCGCGCCTCGTCGAGGAGCTGTTCGAACGGGCGGGCATCGGCGGCGGCGACCTCGCGATGGCGTTCGAGGATGCGATCGAGATAGGTGGCCGCCATGGAGCTGGATCGGGTCAGAGACCCTTGCCGCGAACCGGCGTGAGCATCGTGAGCTCGGGACGCCCGGCAAGAATCCCGCCGAACGCGTTCATGATCTGCTTCATCATGTCGCTCGTGCTGTGCGCCTGCAGCGCATCGCCGTCGGCGTACAGCTCGTACATGAAGGCGACGTTGGCATCATTGGGGTCTTCGAGCAGCTGGTACAGCAGCGTGCCCTCCTCCGACCCGACGTGGTCCATCATCGGGGCGAGACCGGCGTACAGGTCGTCGCGCTTTCCGTCGACGCACGTGAACTTGGCGATCATGGCAACTTGACTCATGAGCGCCGACCGTAGCGGCTCGAACGGCTCAGAACCCCAGCCGATCACTGATCGTCGCGAGCAGTTCCTCGATCGGCACCCGCACCTGCTCGGTGGTGTCACGATCGCGAATCGTCACCGCCCGATCCTCCAGCGAATCGAAATCGACCGTGACAGCGAGCGGCGTGCCGATCTCGTCCTGTCGCCGATACCTCTTGCCGATGTTCTGGGTCTCGTCGTAGTCGACCATGTAGCGGTCGGCAAGCATCAGACGAATCTCGTGCGCGAGCGGCGTGAGCGTGTCCTTCCTCGACAGCGGAAGCACCGCGACATTGTACGGCGCCAGCCGCGGGTGCAACCGCAGCACCGTACGGATCTCGTCGTTGACCACGTCCTCGTCGTAGGCGGCAAGCAGGAAGGCGGCCATCGTGCGAGTCGCACCGGCCGCCGGTTCGATCACATACGGCACGTAGCGCTCGTTGGTCTGCGGGTCGAAGTAGTCGAGCTTCTCCCCCGAGTGTTCGGCATGCTGCTTGAGGTCGTAGTCGGACCGCTGAGCGATGCCCTCCAATTCGTCGAAGCCCCACGGGAACGCGAACTCGACGTCGGACGTGCCCGAGGAATAGTGCGACAGTTCGTCGTCGTCGTGCGGCCGCAGGCGCAGCATGTCGGCGGGGATGCCGTGCTCGATGTACCAATCGAGACGGACCTTGCACCAATACTCGTACCAGTACGAGCTGGTCTCGGGAGGCACGAAGAATTCCAGCTCCATCTGCTCGAACTCGCGGGTACGAAAGATCCAGTTCTGCGGTGTGATCTCATTGCGGAAGCTCTTGCCGACCTGGGCGATGCCGAAGGGTGGCTTCTTGCGCGACGTCTGCAGTACCTGGTTGAAGTTGGTGAACATGCCCTGGGCCGTTTCTGGCCGCAGGTAGGCGTCGGCGCCGGCGCCCTCGACCGGTCCGGCC
>JANPCI010000447.1:0-3325 GCA_031430875.1 Actinomycetes bacterium
CCAGTACGAGGCGTTGAGGTCGCCCACCACCAGTGTCGGTGATGTCGCGTCGCTCCCGATCTGAGCCGCTGTGGCGAGATCGCGCTGCCAGTCTTCGAAGCTGATCAATGGCGTCGGCACGTGCATCGCCACCACGCGCACGTCGCCGTCGGGGCCGTCGACGCTGACGTCGAGGCTGTGGTTGTACGTGTCGGGGTACTCACCGTTGATCACCGGCTCGCGACTCCAGAGCGCGATCCCGCCCGCGTACCGATCGGTGCGATCGATTCGGTACGGGTAGTCATCTGCGAGCGTCGAGGCTCGAAGGGTCGACTGGTGCTCGGCGGTGTACTCGTTGAACACGATGACATCGGGGGCGAGGTCGTGGAGGGTAGCCACGACGTCGTCGATGCGCTCGTTGCTGTAGAGGAGGTTGACCGAAGCGACCCGCAGACCGACGGCATCGGCGATCGGGTCGGGTCGGTCGCCGGGGAAGGCGGCCGGAGCGGCGAGGATGAGGATCCCGACGCCGACCGTGGCACAGGTAGTGGCGAGGTACAGCCAACGCTGCCGCAGCGCGATGAGCGCAACAGGGACGAGGAGCAAGCCGAGGTAGGGGGTGAGCGACAGGACGATTGCCACGTTGCGGGTTGCTGTCCACCCGAGAGCCTGGGTCAATGCGACGGCGCCGACGAGTGCAACGATCGCCCAGCCGATCAGTTCCAGCATCCACGCCCGTGATCGCACCGACGCAGGGTACGACGCGAACCGTAGAGTGGGCCATCACCGGCCGACGTAGCCCAATTGGCAGAGGCACGGCGTTTAGGGCGCCGTCAGTGAGAGTTCGAGTCTCTCCGTCGGCACGCGATGCTCGAGGACATCGCGCGCCCGATTCGCCGGGAGAGCCCCGGCGGTCGCTCAGGTGGGCGACGAGGAGGTCGAGCGCCTGCGAGTGGCGACGACGACAATTCCGCCACCGACGAGCAGCAGCGCACCGATGCCGAGAATCGGCGAAACGCCCGAACCGGTCCGTGGCAATTCGCCTGCGGGAACGGTGACGGGAACGGTCGTGGTCGTGGCCGGCGGCAGCACGGCGACTGCTTGCGTGAAGTAGAAGTTGACGCACGAGTCCGGAACGCCGTCTTTGTTGGTGTCCAGACCCTTCTCAGCGGACTCGGAACACTCGATGGGGAGCGGTTTCGGAGCGCCGGGCAAGGTGGGCGGAGTCTGCGCGGACACGGCGGAGCCGCCGATGCCGATGAAGGCGACGGTCGCAAGTGCGAGAATGAGCTTTTTCATGTGGTCCTCCTCGAGGTAGGTCCATAGGTGTCCGCCTGGTGAGAATCTCCCAGGATGACAGTGTGGTTCTTCTGTGTGGAATTTGCAACGGCCATAAGGCCGTCGAGTGTGAGAGGTGAGAGCTTGGCTGCCGCGCAGGCGTCGAGTCCGTGGACGAGATCGAGCGCCGGGACCGACACGTGGTCGATCATCGGATGCAGGGGACGGTGAGCGGCTTCGCCGGTGCCGAGGAGCACTTCGTGCATCTTCTCGCCCGGCCTCAGGCCCGTGTAGGTGATCTCGATGTTCGCTCCCGAGCGCTCGATGAGCTGGCGGGCGACGTCGAGCACTCGTACCGGCGTACCCATGTCGAGCACCAGTACTTCGGCGGCTCGTCCGATCGCGGCGGCCTGCATCGTGAGCCTGACCGCCTCGCGAACCGCCATGAAGTAGCGGGTGACGTCGGGGTGGGTGATCGTGACGGGGCCACCGTTGCGGATCTGCAGTTCGAAGGTCTCGATCGCCGAGCCGCGACTGCCGATGACGTTGCCGAAACGCACCGACACGAACGGGCGGCCCGTGCGCCGGGCGCTGGCGGCCGTGAGCCGCTCGGCGATGCGCTTGGTATAGCCGAGAACGTTCTCCGGGTTGGCGGCTTTGTCGGTGCTGATGTTGACGACCCGCTCGACCCGATGGCGTTCCGACACATCGAGGACGTTGCCGGTACCGAGGACGTTGGTCTTCCAGCCTTCGCTCGGTGCGCCTTCCAGTGCGGGAACGTGCTTGAGGGCGGCTGCGTGGAACACGACCTGCGGGCGATGGTGGGCCCAGATCTCGTCGAGCCGGTCGGCGTCGCGGATGTCGGCGATCACCGGCGTGCAGAGTGAGCGTCGTTCGGCGGGCAGGGAGGCGACGACGTGGTGGAGCAGCGAGTCGTCGCGGTCGAGCGCGATCAACGATGCGGGTTCGAGTTCGGCGAGCTGGCGGATGAGCTCGGAGCCGATGGTGCCGCCGGCACCGGTGACGAGGACGCGGCTTCCGGCGACGAGGCCGCGCACCGCTTCGGGATCGATGTCGACGATCCGGCGATTGAGGATGTCTTCGTCGCGATATCGCGTGAACTCTCGGGGGCTTCCTTCACCCACCAGGCGTTGCACGGGTGGCATGACGAGTGTTTCGAGGCCGGCGTCGTGCACGACGGTGTTCAGGTGGCGGAGTTCTTCGCCCGACGCCGACGGCATGGCGAGCAGCACTGCCTGGGCGCCGTACTTGGTGGCGAGCCGTTCGAGGTCGGCGGAGGTGCCTTCGACTCGCAGCGCACCGATGCGGTGGTGGCGCATTGCCGGATCGTCGTCGATCAGTGCAACGGGCCGATACAGGCTGGAGCGAACCGCCTGCATGGAGCTGATCGCCCGGTAGCCGCCGTCGCCGGCTCCGAACACGATCACGGGCATCTTGTGGAGATTGGCGGCCGAGGCGATGCGTTCGGCGCGGATGCGGCGAAGGTAGCGATGGCCGAACATCAAGCAGGCGGCGAGCGATGTCGCCATCACGAGGATCTGCCCGGCGCGACCGTCGTTGGCGATGACGAACTCGACGGCGATCAGCAACGCGCCGACCGAACCAGCGGTGATCGCTACGGCGCCGGCTTCGTCGAAGCTGAAGCGCTTGAAGTGGCCTCGGTAGAGCCCGGTGGCGAAGCCGATGACGAGTTGCGCAACGATTGCCATTGCGGCGAGCAGCGGGATCGGCGCCTCAGTTGGGCTGTTCCCGTAGAAACTGGTTGCGATCGCAAGCGACAGCGGCCAGATGAGTAGATCTGAAACCATGACGGCCACGTTCTTTGCCGTGATGGGAGCGCGGGAAACGGAGACAGTGTGCTCGTTCGCCTCATTCCCAACGCCTTGTTCCATTGCCGCCTCGCTCTCCTCACGTTCAGTGAGGTCCTTACGTCGCCAAAGGTACACCCCCCGCCGTAGTGAATGAAAGGGCGTTGTTGATGACTTGACAATTTCCAGACGATGTCTTGAGGGTTTCCCGGTGGGCGAAGGGGTGGCGAGTACGATGG
>JANPCI010000448.1:0-3463 GCA_031430875.1 Actinomycetes bacterium
TCGCAGCGTTGCGGACCGGACGGTTGGGCATGGCGATCATGATCCACGCCGGTTTCAATGCCACGGGAATCCTGCATGCCCTGTGACGGTGCCGACGCCTCAGCCTTTGCCATGATGGGCGCCGTGATCGAGATCCTGTACCGGTGCGGAGACAACCGTTGAGCGACGATCTCGATGAAAACGACGCGGCGTCCGATCCGGCGTCTGGCCCAATTGCTGGCCCGGCGTCTGACCCAACCGCTCGCAGGGATGCCGGCGAGGATTTTGGAACCTGGTTCGACCGCGAGTTCGAACCGGATCAGACGCAAGGGTCGCTGCTGGTCGACGCCCCGCCTCGCGACGCCGGCGATCTGGATGTCGACTCGGAGCCCGACGGTGACGACGAGCACGACGGTGAGGTAGCCGGTATCGGGTCGCGGTTCGTGCGTCGCGTGTTCCGCCGTCCGATTGCATGGTGGCAACGACCCTGGAGCTCGCAGCGGGTCGTGCAGGTGCTCGTCACCTCGGCCATCCTCGTGACCACCACCGTGATCGTGATGATGGTGGTGCACTTGAACCCGCTGTCGCCGAGCCGCGACCTCGTCTTCGACCGCACCACGCCGACCGGCGGCGACATGGGGGCCCACGTGTGGGCGCCGGCCTATCTGCGCGACAATCTGCTGTCGAACTTCCAGCTCTCGGGCTGGACGATGGACTGGTACGGCGGCCTTCCGCTGTACCGCTTCTACATGGTGATCCCGGCGCTGGCCATCGTTGCGCTCGACGTGGCGTTGCCCTACGGCGTGGCGTTCAAGCTGGTGGCCATCTCGGGATTGGTGCTGTTCCCGCTGGCCTGCTGGGCGTTCGGTCGTCTCGCCAACTTCCGTCATCCGATTCCGGAACTGTTCGCCGTTGCCTCGCTGTGTTTCCTCCTCGACGAGAGCTTCTCGATCTACGGCGGCAACGTGAAGTCGACGATGGCGGGGGAGTATTCGTTCTCGATTGCGCTCACGTTGGCCGTGCTCGGGCTGGGACTGCTTGCCAACGGTCTGCGAACCGGGCGGTTTCGGATCTGGGCTGCGGTCGTGTTGTCGCTCGCGGCCGTGTCTCATGGCATCGTGCTGATCTTCGTCGCCGTCAGTGCAGTGATCTTGTGCCTGGTGTGGCTCGATCGGAGGCGGCTGGTCTACGCGCTGACAACCGGTGTGACGGTGCTGTTGCTGTCGGCGTGGTGGGTCGGCCCGTTCCTGTTCGGGCATGAATACATGACCGACATGAAGTACGGGTTCCGACCCGAGGGTGCGGCCGACTCGTTCTGGGACATGTTCTTCCCGCTCGCTGCGCCGCTCGACTTCATCATCACGACGCTCGCCATCGTTGGGTTCGTCGCGATGATCCTGCGTCGGAACCTGACCGGCACCGCCATTGGTTTGACCAGCTTGACATTCGTGGCGTTGGTGTATCTGACTCGCGACAGCCTGCCGGGAATCGGCCTGCTGTGGAACCCGCGCCTCTTGCCGTTCGTGTATCTCACCCGGTACTTGCTGATGGTGATCGGGGCGTTGGAGCTCATCACCTGGTTGGTCAACGCAGCCAAGGACCGCCGAGCCTCGACGGAGTTGGGCGCATACGGCGGGTCCGGTGCAGCGGTGGCGATCACCATGTCGTGCCTGCTCGTGTTCGGCTGGATGTACGAGTCGCTGCCCTTCGACGGAACTGCTGCGAAGGGCGACAGTTCGGTGTATGCCTGGGGGCCATTTCGCAAGGGGACCGAGTCGGGCCGAGCGGTCGCCGATGGTTGGACCCGGTACAACATGCTCGGCTACGAGGGGCGACCGAAGTATCCCGAGTACAACGAACTCGTCACGACAATGGGTGACATCGGTGAGGAGAACGGTTGCGGTCGGGCGCTCTGGGAGAACAACAGCGCCAACGGCGAGTACGGCACCACGATGTCGCTGATGCTGCTTCCGCACTGGACCAACGGCTGCATCGCGTCGATGGAGGGCTTGTTCTTCGAGGCGTCGGGCACCACGCCGTACCACTTCCTGACGGCGGCGGCGATGTCGGAGAGTTCGTCGAATCCGGTGCGCCAGCTGCGATATGTCAACAACGATGGCGCAGTCGGGGTGCAGCACATGCACGACCTCGGGGTGAAGTACCTCATGGTTCGCACCGACAAGGCCAAAGCCGAGGCTCGAGCCCAGGCCGACCTCGAGCTGATCACGACGTCGGGCCCGTGGGAGATCTTCGAGCTTCGTAACGCCAGCATCGTCGAAGCGCTGGCGGTACAACCCGTCGTCGTCGAGGAACGAAGCGGCGACCAGCGCGAACGCAACTTGGAGGTCGGAACGAGTTGGTTCCAGCGCCAGGACGACTGGGCAGCGATTCCTGCCGACGACGGTCCCGCCGAGTGGCAACGCATCCCGGTCGAAATCGATCTCGATGCGCGCGTCGGCGAGCCGGGTGATCGCAGTCGCAACGTCGACTACGTGGTGCCGGCCGAGCCCATCGTGGCCGTGCCGCTCGATCCGGTCACTGTGAGCAACGTCGACGTGGAGGATCAGTCGATCAGTTTCGAGGTCGATCAGATCGGTGTGCCGGTGCTGGTTCGGGTGAGCTACTTCCCGACCTGGAAGGTCGAAGGCGCCGACGGCCCGTACCGGGTCGCACCGAACTTCATGGTGGTGGTTCCGACGAGTAACGAAGTCACGCTGACCTACTCGAAGACGCCGCTCGACTGGTTCTTCTACAGCCTGACGTTCATCGGTATCGCCCTGTGCGTCTACTGGCGTCGCCGCGGTGACGTCCACTACGACAGCGATCGCCCGTCGTGGGGTCGCCCGGTCGCCCCAGTTGCCCCGGTTGTGGCCGACGCGTCCGACTCCGGGCTGTAGCCTCAGCGGCTCATGTCAGTCCTCGACCAGATCGTCAAGGCGTACGACATCCGAGGGACCGTTCCCGACCAGCTCAATGCTGAGGTCGCGTACGCACTCGGTGTCGGATTCGCCACCTTCGCCTCCGCCGACGAGGTGGTGATTGCACGCGACATGCGTCCGTCGGGGCCCGAGCTCGTCGAGGCCTTCGCTCGGGGTGTGATGGAGCAGGGTGTCGACGTCATCGACATCGGTCTCGCGTCGACCGACCTCATGTACTACGCCTCGGGCGTGCTCGACATGCCCGGTGCCATGTTCACTGCATCGCACAATCCGGCGGGCTACAACGGCGTCAAGCTGTGTCTCGCGGGTGCCCGGCCGATCGGTGTCGACACCGGCCTCACCGATGTGCAGGCCGTTGCCGAGCGGGTGCTCGACGGCGACCGGCCGGCCCGGGCCGCATCGGCGGGGCGACGCACCGAACGGAATCTCCTCGATGCCTTCGCCGATCATGTCGTGAGCTTCATCGACCCGGCCGACATCGGCACCATGAGGGTTGTCGCCGACACGGCCAACGGCATGGGCGGCCTCGTGGTTCCTGCGGTGTT
>JANPCI010000449.1:0-10823 GCA_031430875.1 Actinomycetes bacterium
TAGTTCGACCCGATGAATCCGGCGGCGCCGGTGACGAAGAGTTTCATGACTGCACTCCCTGACTGAGTTGGGCGAACGTGAGGGCCGAACGGTCCTTGGCCGAGATCTGCGCCTCATCGTCGGGGTCGATCGGCAGTGGCCACCGGTCAACGACGAGCGGATCGAGCGGAGTGAACGCCGAACCGGGCATGCCCGGTGCCCACTCGTGGTCGAAGCAATAGGCGTATTGCGTGACTGGAGCGAGCGCCTGGAAGCCGTTGGCCACGCCGCTCGGAACGAGGACCTGGACGCCGAGCCCAAGGTCGACCTCGTCGACCAGTCCGAAGGTCGGCGAGCCGTCACGAACGTCGACGTAGACACCACGGGCGCGCCCGTGGGCGACCCCGACGAGCTTGGTCGTCTGCTCGGCATGCATGCCCCGCACACCTCCAAGGTGTGTCATGGTGACATTGATCTGATCGATCCGCCCGAACGGCGTCCCAGCGTCAGCGAACGCCGACCGGCGGAACAGCTCGCGCACCGTCCCGCGCTCGTCGGTGACCTGCTTCATGGTGACGATCACCAACCCGTCGATCGCTCCACGTCGCGATCCGAAGTCGACGACCTTCATTCGACGTCGATCTGACAGTGGTCGCCCACCATCAAGCGGATGGCGCGGGGCTTGCGTTTGGTGCGCGAAACGACGGCATCACTCCCGATGAGACTGTCCTCGAGGCGCGGGATGTCGATGACTTGGCTGCGCTCCATGACCACCGAGTGCTCGATCTCCGAGTGTCGAACCTCACAGTCGGCACCGATCGCGCTGAACGGCCCGATGAAGCTGTCGATGATCTTCGTTCCGGGGCCGATCGCCACCGGACCGCGGATGGTGGAGTTGACGATCTGCGCGCCGGCCTCGATCACGACGCGGCCGTCGATGAACGAGTCGGCGTCGACCTCACCGTCGATACGCCGTTCGATGGTTTCGAGGATCAGACGGTTTGCCTCCAGCAGCGGCGTCAACTTGCCCGTGTCGATCCACCAGCCAGTGAGGATCTCCATCCGAACTCGCCGACCGTGATCGATGAGCCATTGGATGGCATCGGTGATCTCGAGTTCACCACGCTCGGACGGATCGATGGCCGCGACCGCTTCGTGGATCTCACGATCGAACAGGTAGACCCCGACGAGCGCCAGGTTCGACGGCGGATCAGCCGGCTTCTCGACCAGGTGCACGACGTTGCCAACCTCGTCGAGTGAGGCAATGCCGAACCGTTGCGGATCCGACACCTCCTTGAGCAGGATCTGCGCCGACGGTGGGTGCTCGCTCGTGCGCTCCGCGTCGAACGCGTCGACGAACGCCTCGAGATCCTGTTCCAGCAGGTTGTCGCCGAGATACATGATGAAGTCGTCGTCGCCCAGGAAGTCGCGCGCGATGAGCACGCAGTGCGCCAGGCCGAGCGGCTCGTCCTGCGGGATGAACGTGATCCGTGCACCGAACTGCGAACCGTCGCCCAGGTCGGCCATCACCTCGTCACGCGTGTCGCCGACGATCACGCCGAGTTCGGTGATACCCGCCGCAACCATCGAGCGGATGCCGTAATGCAGGATCGGGGTATTGGCCACCGGCACCAGTTGCTTGGCTCTGGTGTGCGTGATCGGCCGCAGCCGCGTGCCGGCACCGCCGGCGAGGATGAGCGCCTTCATGACGGCCTGGAGTGTAGGGCGGCGGTGAGGTCAGTCCGTGGTCACGGGTGCGACCGGCGGTGGCGGCCCGACGCCACGGAAATAGTCGAGGATCGGTTCGGCGCCGTCGTCGAGGACGAGCACGGCGTTGCCATCCTTGGTCACGCCTGTCACGGGGAGTTGATACTTGTTCAACCCGGCCGAGAACGCCTTGCGAAGCGTTCCTGCTGCTGCCACCGGATCGAGGCCCGGATCCATCCGGACCGCCGCCGTACCGGCGCTGATCAGCTTCGAGGCGAGGAACGGATCGGATTGGAGCCGATCGATCGTTGCATCCGCGGTCTGTTCGAGGAAGCTCTGCTGTCGCTCGATCCGCCCGAGATCGGAGCGCGGATCGGTCTGCCAGCTGCCATCTCGAAACTCCTCGTAGTAGCGGCTGCGGGCGTACTGGAGTGCCTCGAGCCCGGTGAGCGTGTTACAGCCGGGTTGCTGGTCAAGACCGGTGTTCTTGTCGCGGGTGGCGAACCAGAAGCAGACCTGGGTTCCCCCCATGGCGTCGACGATGTCCTTGAATCCGCTGAAGTCGATGTCGACGACGTGATTGATCGGGATGCCCAACTCTTGGGTGATCGTTGCTGCAAGCACGTCGGTGCCGTCGCTGTAGGCGGAGTTGATCCGGTTCGCACCGTCGCGACCGGCGATGTTCACCCACAGGTCACGCGGCAGGCTCACGATCGAGGCACCGTTGCCGTCGGCTTCGTGGCGCAGGATCATGATCGTGTCGGACCGCCGGCCCGACACTTGGTTGGTGTCGCCGATCCCGCCGAAGTCGGCGTCGTCGGGGTCGGCGTTCTCACGGCTGTCGGAGCCGATGAGGAGGTAGTTCTGGGCCGGGCCGTCCTGCGCGGTGAGAACGAGCTCGAGCCCCTCGATGCGTTGCACGTCATCGGAGCGGGCATTCGCGGCCGAGATCACGCCGAACGCACCGAATCCGGCCACCATCACGGCGAGTACCAGCGCCAGGGGCGCGGAACTGCGTCGACGACGCCGTGACTCAGACATGCCAACGACGTTACTGCCGGCGTTCACGCCCACGACGGCAGTGCACCCGAGACGTTCGTCTCACACCTGTTTCTCACTACCGCCAGTTCTCACCCGAGCGGTCCGGGCGTGTTCACCCGAGCGGTCGGACGTGGACGACATCACCCGCGTCATAGGCGACCACGTCGCCGCTGTCGGTTTCGACCAGCAGTCGCCCCTGATCGTCGACATCGACCGCGTCACCCTCAACGAACCGATTGCCGGTACGACCGGGAACCTCGAGACGGACTCGACATCCGATCGTCGAGAGCTCCGACCGGTACGTCGGGCCGATGTCGGAGGGCAACTGGTCGAGATTCGACAAGATCGAGGCGAGCAGCTCGGCCGGCGAGACAGACGGCCCGAGCCTCGCCGCGTCGTCGGGAGCCCACCCGACATTGAGACCGAGGCCCACCACGAGCGCATCGGTACTCGCCGACCGCTGGGCGAGGATTCCGGCCACCTTCGCTCCGTCGAGGAGCAGGTCGTTCGGCCACTTGAGCGTCAGGGCCACATCGGGTCGTACGTCTCGGGCGGCCAACAGCGCGGCGAGCCCGACGCGGTGCGTGGCCTCCGATGGCACTGCCGGCACCGGCGACACCGCGATCGACACGAGGAGGTTCGTGCCCGCCGGCGCGTCCCACCGCCGGTCGAGGCGGCCCCGTCCGGCGGTTTGATGATCGGTCACGAGAACGCTGCGATCACCTGCGAGGCCCGCATCGAGGTCGGCGAGGAGATCGGCGTTGGTGCTCCCCGTCTCCCTCAGATGCCGGACCTGCCAACCGCTCGACCACCTGGCTGCATCCCAGATGTCTCCGTGCACGCTCATGGCCCCTACATTGGCAGTCGTGCTCCAGAAGATCCTGATCGCCAACCGTGGCGAAATTGCCGTCCGTGTCATCCGTGCTGCCCGAGAGATGGGCATTCCCACGGTGGCGGTGTATTCCGAACTCGATCGAGATTCGCTCCACGTACGTCTCGCCGACGAGGCCTACGCCCTGGGCGGACAGACCGCAGCGGAGAGCTACATCAACACCGACGTCATGCTCGATGTCATCAAGCGCAGCGGTGCCGACTCGGTGCATCCCGGTTACGGGTTCTTCTCGGAGAACGCCGACTTCGCCCGCGCGATCGCCGCGATGGGTGTCGAGTTCATCGGCCCACCGGCAACTGCGATGGACGAGATGTCCGACAAGGTGTCGAGCCGCCTTGCCGCCATTCGCGGTGACGTACCGATCGTTCCCGGCACCACCGAGTTCGCCAAGGGGCCCGACGACATCAAGGCGTTCGGCAACGAGTTCGGTTGGCCGGTCTGCATCAAGGCCGCGTACGGCGGCGGCGGTCGCGGGATGAAGGTCGTGCACACCGAAGCCGAGGTCGACGACGCGATGGCGAGCGCCCAGCGCGAAGCCAAGAGCTTCTTCGGACGCGACGAGGTGTACGTCGAGCGGTACCTCACCTGGCCGCGCCACGTCGAGATCCAGCTCGTGGGCGACAAGCACGGCAACTGCGTGTGGATCTCGTCTCGTGACTGCTCGGCCCAACGACGTCACCAGAAACTCGTCGAGGAGGCGCCGGCTCCGGGGCTGCCCGCCGGCGTCGAGGAAGCAATGGGCGATGCGGCGGTCAAGGCCGCCAAGGCCGTCGGCTACTACGGCGCCGGCACCGTCGAGTTCATCTTCCAGGACGGCGAGTTCTTCTTCCTCGAGATGAATACGCGTCTGCAGGTCGAGCACCCCGTCAGCGAGATGATCACCGACATCGATCTGGTCGAGTGGCAGATCCGCGTCGCTGCCGGTGAGGAGCTGCCGATGACGCAGGCCGAGGTCGACGCCGCCCGGCGGGGTCACTCCATCGAGATCCGTATCAACGCCGAAGATGTCGCGGAAGGCAAGTTCCTCCCGTCGCCCGGCCCGATCACGCGCCTCGTCGCGCCCGATGGGTTCGGGGTCCGATTCGACTCCGGCTACCTCTCAGGCGACGAGATCAGCCAGTACTACGACAACCTCGTCGGCAAGCTCGTGGTGTGGGGCCGTAACCGTGAGGTCGCCATTGCTCGCACGATCCGCGCTCTCGAAGAGCTGGTCGTCGAGGGTGTTGCCACAACCATCCCCGCCGACCTGGCCATCCTGCGTCATCCGGACTTCGTCGCGATCGAGCATTCGACCAAGTGGGTCGAGCAAACCCTCGACCTGACCGGCATCGGCGGCAAGGCCGAATCAGTGGCTCCCGAAACCGACGAGAACGCCGAGCCGTTGGTGAAGCGATCAACGACTGTCGAAGTGAACGGCAAGCGGTTCGATGTCAACATGTGGGTGCCCGAGACGCCCATCGTGGCCACCGGTGCGCCCGCGGCCACGAAGAAGAAGCGCAGCGCGGGCAGCGGCGGGGGCGGCGGAGTCGCCTCCGGGTCAGTCGAGGCGCCCATGCAGGGCACGATCGTGAAGGTGCTCGTCGAGGTCGGTCAGGCGGTCGAAGTCGGCGCCGGAATCGTCGTGCTCGAGGCGATGAAGATGGAGAACCAGATCAACGCCGAGAAGGCCGGAACCGTCAAGGAGATCAGGGTCACCGCCGGCGACACCGTCGGGAGTGGCGACGTCCTCGCCATTATTGAATAGTCGGGCCTCACCGAGATCCGGTGGTCGGGATCGTCCGGTCGGCCCGACTGCGGCTCGTCGCTGGCGCTTCCCTCGCCGCGCGTGGGGCTATTCGGCGGCTTCGGAGAGGGCTTCGCTGAGGGCGGGGTGCACGAGGATGCTCTCGGCGAGATCGGTGACGGTCAGACCCGCTGTCACGGCCACGGCGATGACCGAGATCAGCTCGGCTGCCTGACGCCCCACGATCGATCCGCCGAGCACCTCGCCCG
Source organism: Actinomycetes bacterium (assembly GCA_031430875.1). Classification (GTDB taxonomy): domain Bacteria; phylum Actinomycetota; class Acidimicrobiia; order Acidimicrobiales; family Ilumatobacteraceae; genus Sva-07. The sequence goes on from JANPCI010000449.1 coordinate 5,612, forward strand.
TCGCCGGGTCGGAGATGATCTTGACGAAGCCTTTCGTGTCGTTGTTGATCATCGCCTTGGCAGTCGACGAGAACGGCACCTTGGTCACGCGGATCTTTCGACCGGAGCTGAACGCCTCTGCCTCGGCCAGGCCGACGTCGGCGATCTCAGGCTCGGTGAAGATCGCCGAAGCCGCCTTGTCGTAGTCGAGGTGGCGATGGCTGCGGGTATGACCGCCCATCACGTGCTCGGCGACCTTGCGACCCTGCATCGACGCCACCGACGACAGTGGCAACTTGCCACTGATATCGCCGGCAGCATAGATGTGGTCGACGTTGGTCACGCAGTGCTGGTTGATGCCGACATAGCCCCACTGGTCGACCTCGACACCGGCAGCCGCGAGGCCGACGTCCTCGGTGTTCGGGATCGACCCGATGGCCAGAACGGCGTGCGTCGAGCGAACCGAACGACCATCGTCGCAATGCACGACGACTTCATCGTCGGTGCGCTCCATCGACTCCGCACGGGCGCCCATCAACAACTTCACCCCACGCCGCATGAACTCCTCTTCGAGCACCGCAGCGACCTCGGGGTCCTTGCCAGGGAGCACCTGCTGACGACTGACCACGAGGGTCACCTTGGCACCGAACGACGAGAACATGTGGACGAACTCGACGCCGGTCACGCCAGAGCCCACGACCGTGACACTCTCGGGAAAGATCTTGGGCGGATAGCAATCACGCGTGGTGAGGATGCGGTCGCCGTCGGGCTCGCACCAGTCGGGAATCCGCGGACGCGACCCGGTCGACACGAGCGCCGCGTCGAACTCGATGGTCTCGAGGCCGTCGGGGGTTTCAACGACAACGGAGTGTGCGCTTGCGAACCGGCCGGTGCCGCGCACCATCCGCACGCCCTGACTCCCGAGGAGCCGGGTCGTGTTGTCGCTCATCGTGTTCTTCACCCACTCGATGCGATTGGTGAGTGTGTCGACATCGACGGCAGTGTCGACGTTGGCGAGGCCCATGCCGCCGATGGCGCGGGTACGGCTGATGGCGCGCCCGGTGGCAATCATCGATTTCGACGGGATGCAGTCCCAGAGGTGCGCCGCGCCACCGACGACGTCACGTTCGATCATCGTCACCTCTGCGCCGAGACGAGCGGCCGTGGTGGCGGCAATGTTGCCGGCCGGTCCGCCACCGAGAATCACGAACCGAGTGCTCATCAGGCCTCGCCCACGACCATGCCGTCGCTTGCGAAGAACGTGTCGATGCCTGCTTCAGCATCGGTGAGCGCACCTGCGCCGCTGTTCTGGCACCATCTCGACGGGTACGTGAGCAAATCGCGGCGCTCACCGACGTACTCGAAGTGCATGCCGTCAGGGGTCAGGAAATTGCCTCCCCAGGCGAAGCCGTACTTGCGGAAGATCTGCACCGTGGTGCATCCGCCCGGTCGTGTAGCGAAGTCGGGCGGGGCACACCCTTGGCACGAGCCGACCGTGTTCATATCGATGGCGGCCGCCCACGAGTGCCGTGAGAGGAACCCGAGTGTTCCGCTCGGTGTCAGCCGGTTGAAGCGCGGATTGTGACAGCCGCCGGCCGTGTTGGTGTTGCCAACGTCGATCGTGCTCCCGAGCCCCGCGGCCTCCACCTCTGCAAGGGCGGCACTGATGGCGGGCTCGATGACGAGATGGCAGCGGGCGTCGATTCCCAGACCGAGCGGTCGGCGACCACCCGGCAGGTTGGCAGCCTGCCAGGCCGCCTCCTGGGTCACCGATCCGTTTGCGTTGACCTGGTAGGTGAATTCGCCCAGCAATGCTTTGGTGCGGGCCATGCCGATCGTGTCGTCGGGATCCGGCGGATCCCAGCTCCGGCGGATCCTGATCGATGTCGTCACCAGTCCGTTGTTTGAAAGGGCGGCGTCCATCGCTGCCTGCGATGCTGGATTCCACAACAGCGCCCGGCTCAGATTGACGATGCCAAGGCGGTCGGCCGCCTGCGGCGACATCAGCAGTTCGGTGCCGCCGATTCGTGCATCGGGAAGAACCGCCGCGATCGAAAAGACGACGATGCCGCCGCCATCGGCAACCAGCTGGAGCACATCGCCGGCCTGCGCTCCGCGTAGACCAGCTGTCGTTGCGCCCATCACCAACGCATCGGGGGTGAGCAGAGCCGAGACATCGCGGCCCATTGCGCCGCCGACTGCTTCGTGGGGAAGAACCGTGGTGCCCATCGGGTAGGCGAACCCCGGTTGGGGGAGCTGCACAGGCGTGCTCCCCCGGTACACCCCGACCATGCCGACGCTCGCTGAACGCCCAAATGCAATCGTGGCACCCGCCTGACGGGCAGCGGCAACTGCCGCGCTGGCAACTTCAGCTCGGAGGTCACCCGAGTTGTAGACGCTGACCACGTCGGTCGCGACGGGTGCGATGCGTTGTGCCTGCATGGTCGACGCGGCAGGGCCATCGATCGCACCACCGAGAGCCGCGACTGGAAGCCCGACGGTCGCCACGAGAAGCGCCGCGAGACCGAGGATGGAGCGGGGACGCACGACCGAGAACTGTACGGTCTGCGACGGCCGGACCGGCACCACGACTGAAACGACCGCGCACATGGCTGCAGGTTTCGATACCGTCGCAGCACCGTGAGTGCCGACATGCCGACCGCCAGCGATCCCAGCGCCAACAGCAGCGCCGACAGCGCCCCGCCATCGACCCACACGGGGAGCGGACTGGCCGCCGAGAAGGCCCGGCGTCTTGCACAGATCGACGACATCAGAGCAGCGGGCGGAACTCCCTATCCCTACCGATTCGACCGCACCCACACTGTCGCCCAGGTTCGTGCGTTGTGGGGCGAGTTGGAACCAGGTGTCGAAACCGACGACGCCATTGCGGTTGCCGGACGGATCATGCTGCTACGCGACTCGGGCAAACTCATCTTCGCGACGGTTCGCGATCGATCCGGTGACATCCAGCTATTCGTGTCGAAGTCGGTCGTCGGCGACGACGCCTTCAGCGCCATCAAACAACTCGACCTCGGCGATTGGGTCGGCGTGCACGGCACGGTGATGACCACCCGCAAGGGCGAGCTCTCGGTGAAGACCGTTCGGGTCGAACTGCTCGCGAAGGCGGTGCGGCCACTGCCGGACAAGTGGCACGGCCTCACCGATGTCGACACACGATTCCGTCAGCGCTATGCCGACCTGATCGTCAACGTGGAGGCGCAGCGGGCCTTCGAGATCCGCCATGCGATCATCGCCAGCTTCCGCCACACCCTGCACGAGCGCGGCTTCATCGAGGTGGAGACGCCCGTGTTGCACGTCGAGGCCGGTGGCGCACACGCGCGGCCCTTCATCACGCACCACAACGCTCTCGACATGCAGCTGTACCTGCGCATCGCGCTCGAATTGCACCTCAAGCGGCTGATCGTCGGCGGCATGGAGCGGGTGTTCGAGATCGGGCGGATCTTCCGCAACGAGGGCATCTCCACCCGCCACAACCCCGAGTTCACGATGATGGAGCTCTACCAGGCGTTCGGCGACTGGAACGACGTGATGGACATCAGCGAGGTGCTCGTCACCCAGGCCGCCCGCGACGCAATCGGTACAACGATCATCGAGATCCGTGGCGAGCAGATCGACCTCGCCGAGCCGTGGCCCCGCATCCGGATGGTCGATGCGGTCTCGCAGAAGGCCGGGCGCACGGTGCATCCGAGCCAACCGATCGAGGAACTGCGGGCGCTCGCCGAGGAGCACGGTGTGCGGTGGGAAGCTCGTTGGGGCGGCGGCAAGCTTGTGGAGGAGCTGTTCGAGGCGCTGTGCGAGGCCGACATCGTGCGGCCGACGTTCGTGACCGGACACCCGAAGGAGATCTCGCCGCTTGCCCGCGCCGATCGTGACGACCCGTGGCTCACCGAGCGGTTCGAGATCTTCGTCGACTCGCGAGAACTCGGCAACGGCTACTCCGAGCTGAACGATCCGGTCGAGCAGCGGCTCCGATTCGAGGAGGAGCAGGTGGCCAAGGACGCAGGAGACCACGAGGCCGGCACCGTCGACGAGGACTACATCCGCGCGCTCGAGTACGGCATGCCACCGACTGGTGGGCTCGGCATCGGCATGGACCGCGTTGCGATGCTGTTGTCAGGCGTCGACTCGATCAAGGAAGTGATCCTCTTTCCAACCCTCCGACCCGAGGTGATGTGATGGCACGCATGGCATGGGGCGCTGGCCTCGCAACGATCGCCGCCGATGGCTCCGTGCTCGACACGTGGTACCGCTGGCTCGGCTGGGGTGAGTTCGGCGACGACGACTGCCCGACCGACGAAATCGAGTCGCAGCTCGGGATGCGTGATGCGACCGACGAGGTGCGGCGCGTGACGATCCGCCCGGTGCGGTTGACGATCGATGTCGACGAGGCACCGGTCTCGGCGTCGGACGCCTACCTGCGTCTGCATCTGCTGTCGCATCGCCTTGCGGCGCCACGGACACTGAACATGGACGGGATGTTCGGCGCGCTCAACAACGTCGTGTGGACCAACCTCGGCCCAGTGTCCGTTGCCGACATCGACGACGTGCGTCTCCAGGTGAAGCTGGCCGGCGCCATGCTGACGGTGCATGGCCTCGACAAGTTCCCCCGGATGACCGACTACGTGATCCCGACCGGCGTACGCATCGCCGACGCCGACCGCGTACGCCTCGGCGCCCACCTCGCCGAGGGCACCACCGTGATGCACGAGGGGTTCTGCAACTTCAACGCCGGCACGCTCGGCGTGTCGATGGTCGAGGGTCGGATCTCGGCCGGCGTCGTCGTCGGTAACGGCAGCGACATCGGCGGCGGCGCCTCGATCCAGGGCACGTTGTCTGGCGGCGGCACCGAACAGATCACGATCGGTGAACGCTGCCTGCTGGGCGCCAACTCGGGTATCGGCATCAGCCTCGGTGACGACTGCGTGGTCGAAGCCGGCCTGTACGTCACGGCCGGCACGCCAGTACTCACGCCGGACGGTGTGGTGAAGGCCCGCGAACTGTCAGGCCGCAACAACCTGATGTTCATCCGCGACGGCCAGAGCGGCAAGGTCGTCGCCCGCGTCCGCTCGGGCGCGTGGGGCACTCTCAACAACGACCTCCACACCGCCCAATAGCGTTACATCCGGGGTCAGACCCCAGATGTAACACCACACCAACGTGGTCAGCCTGCTGAGATTCGTGGGTTTTTTCATCTGGGGTCTGGCCCCGGATG
>JANPCI010000450.1:0-14550 GCA_031430875.1 Actinomycetes bacterium
AACGACCCGGAACTACGCGAGCGTCTGGTCGCCGAAGGGGAGAACACCCCTGCGGACGTCCTGATGACCGCAGATGCCGCCAACGCCGAGCTCGCCGCCGAGGCAGGGGTGCTGGCATCGGTCGACAGCGAGAAGCTCACCGGTGCACTCCCCGCCGAGCTGCGCAGCGAGAACGGCGAGTGGTTCAGTTTGAGCAAGCGGGCTCGGGTCGTCATCTCCAGCACCGAACGAGTCGACGAGCCACCCACGACATACGCCGAGGTAGGCGATCCCACGTGGAAGGGCAAGCTGTGCCTGCGCCCGAGCACGCATCCCTACACCCAGTCACTCGTTGCCAGCATCATCATCGCCGAGGGCGAAGCACGCGCGACCGAGATCGTGCAGTCGTGGGTCGACAACGATCCGCTCTACATCAACAGTGACACCGACATCTACCAGGCGGTCGCCGACGGCGAGTGCGACATCGCCATTGCCAACACCTACTACCTCGGCCGGCTGCTGTCGGAGGATCCGAACTTCCCGGTCGAGATCGTCTGGCCGGAGCAGGACGGGCGGGGCGCCCACGTCAACGTGAGCACCGCCGCGGTCACCAAGAACGCACCGAACGCAGCCGCTGCGCTGACACTCCTCGAGTGGCTCGCCACGGATGGCCAGAAGCAATTCGCCGACGCCAACTTCGAGTTCCCGGCCGATCCGACCGTCGAACCGGATCCGATCGTGGCCGGATGGGGCGAGTTCGTAGCCGACCTCGCAGCGGTCCGCCAGCTCGGTGCGTTCCAACCGGCCGCGATCGAATTGTTGAGCGCTACCGGCTACGAGTGAGCTCGACCCGATGACGACGACAGCGACGATCCGCCAACACGCGCGGACCTTCCCCGCAACGGCGTTGATGTTCGCGGTCGCCATGGCGGTGTCGATCCCGGTCCTCGTGATCGTGTGGTCAGTCGTGCAGCCGAGTACCGAGGTGTGGCAGGAGCTGTGGGACACCCGCCTGCCCGGCATGATCCGCGACACGGCAACGCTCCTGGCAGCGGTGCTCGCCGGGACACTGCTGCTCGGAACGGCGCTCGCCTGGCTCGTCACCGCCTACCAGTTCCCGGGTCGCCGTCTGCTCGGCTGGCTGCTCGTCACCCCACTCGCCATCCCCGGCTACGTGCTCGGTTTCGTCTGGCTCGACACACTGCAGGAGCCGCTCGGCGCCCGCCAGGTCCGGTCCATCTGGCTGGCTGCACTCGTGCTCACGTTGACGCTGTACCCGTACGTGTACCTGTTTGCCCGGGCGGCGTTCCGCGAGCAGTCCCAGCGAGCGGTCGACGTGGCCCGCAGCCTCGGGTGCTCGCAGACGCAGGCGTTCTGGCGGGTCGTGCTCCCCATGGCGCGGCCGTCGCTGGCCGCGGGGGCGGCACTCGTCGGGATGGAGGTACTCACCGATGTGGGCACCGTGCGGCTGTTCAACGTCTCGACGATCGCCGACGGTGTGCTGCGAGTGTGGTTCAGCACCGGCAACCGCAACGCGGCCGCCGAGCTCGCAGTCCTGCTGATCGGTGTTGCCATCGTGTTGATCGCCGTCGAGCGGCTGATGCGCGGCCGCGCCCGCTACACCCAGAGCGGCGTGCGGGCCGGCCTGCATGTCCGCCGCCTTCGCGGTTCCCGCGCGCTCGCCGCGTCGGTTGCCGGGTGGAGCATCGTTGCGATTGCCGTGGTACTCCCGGTCCTCCGGCTGATCACGTGGACCTTCGAGGCGCGGCGCACCGACCAGACCGCCACCGTCGCCGGCGACCTCCCGTTCCACCTCGCATCGTCGCTGCGGATCGCGGCGCTCGCCACGGTGGTGTGCCTCGTGCTCGGCACCTTGCTCGTCGTGGGCCTCAACCGGAAACGGCCGAGCGGGGCGATCATGGCCCGCCTCGCCACGCTCGGATATGCCGTGCCGGGGCCGGTCATCGCAATCGGTGTGCTCGTCACGCTGGCTGCGCTCGACCGATCAGGATGGCTGCCCGACGGGTGGCTGCTGGTGGGGTCGGCCGTCGGGCTGATCTACGCGCTGGTCGTGCGGTTCCTGGCCGTTGCCTACCAGGGCATCGACTCGAGTGTCGGCAAGGTGTCGCCGTCGATGGTTGCGAGTGCGCGCACACTCGGCGCCGGCCGCTTCCGGGTGGCGACGAGGATCGAGCTCCCACTTGCGGGCGCGGGCATCATCGCCGCTGCGGTACTGGTGGCGATCGACACGCTGAAGGAGTTGCCGATCACCCTGCTGCTGCGACCGTTCGGTACCGAGACCCTCCCGATCTGGGTGTGGCAGGCCACCTCGGAGAGTCTCTGGGTGCAGGCGGCCGTGCCGTCGCTCGCGATCGTTGCGGTGGGCATGGCGCTCGTCGGGATCCTGCTGTGGGCACTCGAACACGGAGCCGAGACGGTGTCGTGACGACCCCGGACCGGCACGAGCCCGCGCTGTCTGTCGAGCACCTGACTCGGCGCATCGGGGATCGCAGCGTCGTCGATGATGTGTCGTTCGAGGTCGCCAACGGCGAGCTGCTCGTGCTGGTCGGCCCGAGCGGGTGCGGCAAGTCCACGTTGCTGCGCCTCATCGCCGGCCTCGACGGCGGGGCCAACGGTCGGGTGCTGCTCGACGGCGTCGATGTGACGACGTTGCCTCCCGAGCGTCGCCGCATCGGACTCGTGTTCCAGGACCACGCGTTGTTCCCCCATCGCCGGGTCGAGCAGAACATCGCCTTCGGGCTCAAGCACCTTGACAAAGCGGCCCGGTCGCGTCGCGTCGACGAGTTGCTCGAACTGGTTCGGCTTCCGGGCGTCGCCAAGCGGTACCCGCATGAACTGTCGGGTGGCGAGCAGCAGCGCATCGCGCTGGCCAGGGCACTCGCACCCGATCCGGCGGTGGTGCTGCTCGACGAGCCGTTCGCCAGCCTCGACCCGTCGCTACGCGACGAGGTACGCATCGACGTCATCGACGCGCTCCGATCACGGCACGCTGCTGCGGTGCTGGTCACCCACGAGCGCACTGAAGCGTTGGCGCTCGGTGATCGCATCGCAGTGATGTCGGCCGGACGACTTCTCCAGGTCGACGAAGCCGATGAGATCTACGAACGCCCCATCGACAGGTTCGTCGCCGAGTTCCTGGGCGACGTGTCGTTCCTCCCCGCTGAACACGGCGAGGTGTTGATGGCACGCCCGCACGATCTGCGGCTGGAAGCCGGCGGCGACGACGTCGTCACCGCCCGTCGCTACCTCGGCTCGGCGTGGCGTTACGAGGCCAGCCGCGTCGATGGCGTGATGGTCACCGTCGACGTCCCCGTCGCCCCCGCCGAGCCCCCACATCCTGTCGGTTCCCCCGTCACCATCACCATTTGCGCGACCCACCCCCTCCATCACCTCCCCGCCTGAGCGATGAGATTCAGGCGCAGGGGCTGCACCCGGATCTCATCGCTGCCCCGCCTGACCACGTAGCGATGAGATTTGGGCGCAGGGGGTGCACCGGGATCTCATCGCTGGGGGTTGGCAGGTGGACTCGGAATCGGAGGGGAACGGGGTCGGGTGCTTGACTGGCGCCATGACCACCGACGCCATTGCGCTGACCGAATCCGTCCGTATCGAGACCGTCACGACCGACGTCGGCGACATCGCCGTGATCATCGTCGACAACCCACCCGTCAACGCGTTGAGCTGGCACGTCCGACAGGGGCTCTTCGACGGATTGGCCAAGGCGATCGAAATCGGCGCACAGGGTGTCGTCGTGATCTGCGACGGACGCACATTCATCGCCGGCGCCGACATCACCGAGTTCGGTGGTGGCGCTCAGCAGGCGGTCGGGCTCCACGAAGTGCAGGCCGCCATGGAGGATTCACCGATCCCGGTCATCGCCGCGATCCACGGCACTGCACTCGGTGGTGGACTCGAGACCGCCCTGGCCGCCCACTACCGCGTCGCCGTGTCGTCGGCGAAGCTCGGGCTGCCCGAGGTGAACCTCGGCCTGCTCCCCGGCGGCGGCGGCACCCAGCGCCTCCCCCGACTGACCGGCGTGCCCAAGGCACTGGAGATGATGACCTCGGGCCGCCACATCCCCAGCGCCGAGGCACTGGAGTCGGGGCTCGTCGACGACGTGGTCGACGGTGACCTCGCGGCACTGCGCGATGCTGCCGTTGCGTTCGCCACGAAAGCGGTCGCCGAGAACCTGCCGCTGCTGCGAGTCCGCGACCGCAACGACAAGGTCGCGGAGGCGACAGGCAACACCGAGTTGTTTGCAACGTTCCGCGCCTCGATCGCCAAGAAGTCGCGGGGCTTTCTCGCCCCGGAGTACATCATCCAGTGCATCGAGGCAGCCGCGAACCTGCCGTTCGAGGAGGGCATCAAGGTCGAGGGTCGGCTCTTCATGGAGTTGGTCACCGGCCCGCAGTCGGCTGCGCAGCGCTACTCGTTCTTCGCCGAGCGGGCCGCCAACAAGATCCCCGGCATCGACAGGGACACGCCGATCATCGACATCCAGACCTGCGGCGTCCTCGGTGCCGGCACGATGGGCGGCGGCATCGCGATGAACTTCGCGAACGTCGGTATCCCCGTGACCATCGTCGAGCGCGACCAGGCCGCCCTCGATCGCGGTCTTGCGGTGGTCCGCAAGAACTACGAGCGCTCGGCATCACGCGGGTCGATCCCGCCCGAGGCGGTCGAGCAGCGGATGGCGTTGATCACCGGCTCGACCGACAAGGCCGACTTCGCCACCTGCGACATCATCATCGAGGCGGTGTTCGAAGACATGGAGCTGAAGAAGTCGATCTTCCGTGAACTCGACGAGATCTGCAAGCCCGGCGCGCTGCTCGCCTCGAATACCTCGGCGCTCGACGTCGACGAGATCGCTGCGGTCACCTCGCGGCCCGAGAGCGTCATCGGGATGCACTTCTTCTCCCCGGCCAACGTGATGAAGCTGCTCGAGAACGTGCGCGGCGCAAAGTCGTCCGACACGGTGGTGGCCACGACGATGGCCGTCGCCAAGCGGATCGGAAAGGTCGCCGTGATGGTCGGCGTGTGCCCGGGCTTCGTCGGCAACCGCATGCTGTTCATGCGCGGCGCCGAGGCCGAGCGGATGATCCTCGAAGGAGCCACACCGGCCCAGGTCGATCGGGTGCTCTACGACTTCGGGTTCCCCATGGGCCCGTTCGCGATGAGCGACCTCGCCGGCCTCGACATCGGCTGGAAGGAAGAGAAGTCATCGGGCTCCACCGTGCGCGAGGTGCTGTGCGAAAACGGCCGGCGCGGGCAGAAGAACGGCCGGGGCTACTACACCTACGATCCCGACACCCGCGAGTCGACCCCCGACCCCGAGGTCGAGCAATTGATCAAGGACTTCGCGATCGGCAAGGGCATCGAGCAGCGCGAGGTCACCGACCAGGAAGTGCTCGAACGGCTCCTGTACCCGATGGTCAACGAAGGGGCGAAGATCCTCGACGAGGGCATCGCCATCCGCGGCAGCGACATCGACGTGGTGTGGGTCAACGGCTACGGCTGGCCCCTGTATCGGGGCGGGCCGATGTTCTGGGCCGATTCGGTCGGCCTCGCTGAGATCGTCGGCAAGATCAGCGGCTACAGCGAGTCGCTCGACGGACGCCACTGGGAGCTCTCACCCCTGCTCGCCCGCCTCGCCGCCGAGGGTGGATCCCTCCACCAATACTCCAACTGAACGACACGCGGGTCTGCGTCTCATTCCGTCACGTTTGACCCGGCACAGTGTGACGGTCTGGCAGACTCCGCAGTGATGGATGCCGAACCCGTTCTCGATGTGCCGGGCACACCTCGTACGTCCTCGAGCCTGCGCAACAGGTGGCGGTCACCGAAAGCGACGCGGCGCGCCGGGAATCTGATGATTGCGCTCGGCGTCGCGGGCGCGCTCGTTGCTCTGTTCGGCATGGTCGTCGGATGGATCTTCGTCGGGCAGTTGGCGAACGCCTCCGACGACAGTCTCGACGTGACGATCCAGACCCTCGACGCGGTCGACGACACGATCGACCTCGCCGATGAAGTGCTGGTCGCAACATCCGACGGGGTTGCGGCACTCGCAAGCACGCTGACTGCAGTGTCGGCATCGTTTGACGCCGCCACGCAGGCAATCGACGACGTCGCCGGATTGGCCGAAACGGTCGGGCCGTCGCTGGAGGATGCTGCCGGCACCGTGCGAACCCTCGAGACGATCGGCGGTGACATCGACACGCTGCTGGTTGCACTTTCGAGCCTCCCGATCGGGCCTGACTACAACCCCCAGGCCGGGCTCGGCGAAACGCTCGGGACTCTCGCCGACACCCTCGACGAACTGCCCGGGCAGCTCAGCGACACCGCATCCAGCCTCACCGAGTTCACCGGCACGGCGGGGGAACTACAGCAGCAGCTCGATGATCTGGCGACATCCGTCCAGACGATCAGCGACAACCTGTCCGACACCGGTTCGATCGTCGATCAGTACCGCGCCAGCGTCGCCGACGCTCGGGCATTGGCCCTGGACACGAACGACGACCTCAGTACCGGTGTCGTACTGATGCGCATCCTGCTGGTCGTCGGAGGTATCACCCTGCTGCTCGGCCAGGTCGTGCCGCTCTGGCTCGGACGCTCACTCCTCGACGACGCCGACGCGATGAACGAGGCTGTCGAAACGACAGCCTGATCCCGCGACCCGATCAACACCCACACAACCGCACGGAGACCGACACCATGAACATCGAACTCGACGACTCACAGGCCGAGCTCCTCCGGGAGGTGCTCGACTCGGCGTTCCGCGACCTGCGCTACGAGGTCGCCGACACCGACAACTCCACCTTCAAAGCAGGCCTGCGAGCGCGCGAGGCCGTACTGGAATCGATCCTGTCGAAGCTCGGCGGGCCACTCCCCGACCGTCCCTGACGCCGCAGGGCCCGCCACGCCCCACGAGGTTGTGCTACGACGGGCTCCCATGACGATCACCTTCCAGGAGGCCTGCGCCGCCGTGTGCGCAGCCGGCACGCGATTCGAGATCGAGGAGATCGACGTGCTGGGCGTGCCGACCAAGGTCTTCACCGGCACCCCGCCGAACCTGCGCTACCTGTTCGCCGCCGCCGCAGCCCGCACCGATGACTTCATCGTGTTCGAGGATGAACGCTGGCCGATGCCGAACGTGTTGGAGCTGATCGGCCAGATCGGCCATGCCCTCGTCAACGACCTTGGCGTCGTGAAGGGTGACCGTGTCGCGATCGCGATGCGGAACTCCCCTGAGTGGATTGCTGCATTCGCCGCAATCACGTCGGTGGGTGCGATTGCCGTGCCGATGAACGCCTGGTGGCAGACCGACGAGATGGTGTTCGCCCTCGCCGACTCCGACTCCCGCATCGTGTTCGCCGACGCCGACCGGCTCGCACGTCTGCGCGCCGGCGAACCTGGATCGGTGTCCGTTCAGGTCGTGACTGTTGGCGACGTTGCATCGAGTGAGATCGATGACGCGATCGCGCTCGAGGACCTGCTCGTGCCGGGCGCAACTCTGCCCGACGTCGACATCGATCCCGACGACGACGCCACCATCCTCTACACATCGGGCACGACCGGGCACCCGAAGGGCGCCGTGTCGACGCACCGTGCGGTACTCAGTGCCTTGATGGCGTTCGCAGCACGCGGCGCAGTCAACCTGCTGCGCGACGCGGAAGATCCCGACCCGGACCGGCCGCAGGCCGCCGTCATGCTCTGCGTGCCGCTCTTCCACGTGACCGGGCTCGTGCCCGTGATGCTCGGAGCATTCGTCGGAGGTTCGAAGCTCGTGATGACCTACAAGTGGGATCCCGATCGGGCACTCGAACTCATCGAGCGGGAGCGGGTGACAAGCTTCGTTGGCGTGCCCACCATGAGCTGGGACATGCTCGAAGCGCCGACATTCGCAGAGCGCGACACCTCGAGCCTGAGCGCGGTCGGCGGTGGCGGTGCGCCGATGCCACCGGAGTTGGTCAAGCGCATCGACGACAACTTCCGACGTGGACGACCGAGCCTCGGCTACGGCATGACCGAGACCAACGCGTACGGGCCGGGCAACAGCGGCGACGACTTCATGATGCACCCCACCTCCACCGGTCGGCAGGTGCCCGTGATGGACCTCAAGGTGACCGACCCACTGGGCAACGACCTCCCGCAGGGTGAGACCGGTGAGATCTGGTTCCGCGGTCCGATGCTCATCCGGGGATACTGGAACCGGCCCGAGGCTACGGCCGACACGATCGTCGACGGATGGCTGCGTTCGGGTGATATCGGCCGGGTCGACGACGAAGGGTTCGTGTACGTCAGCGATCGAGCGAAAGACATGATCTTGCGCGGCGGCGAGAACATCTACTGCGCTGAGGTCGAAGCTGCGATCTACGAGCATCCATCGGTGTACGAAGCAGCCGTGTACGGCATTCCCCACGAACGCCTTGGTGAGGAGTTGGCCTGCCACGTGATGGTCAAGCCCGGCGCCACGCTCGATGCCGGCGAACTTCAACGCTTCGTCGGTGAGCGCCTCGCCAACTTCAAGGTGCCAACCGCGGTGACGATCGTGACCGAGCAGCTTCCCCGTAACGCTTCCGGCAAGATCCTCAAACGCGAACTCCGCGACTCCGTCACCACCTGAAGGGACACGACATGGCACGCATTCTCATCACCGGGAGTAACAGCGGGTTCGGCAAACTCGCCGCGCTCAGCCTCGCTCGCCAGGGCCACGACGTCGTTGCCACGATGCGCAACCTCGCCAAAGGTCACGCGCTCAGCGAGGAAGCCGCAGCCGAGAACCTCGCCATCGAGATCCGTCCGCTCGATGTGTGCGATCAGGCCTCGGTCGCCGCGGCGATCGGCGATGCGACCACACTCGACGTCGTGATCAACAACGCCGGCTTCGAGGTGTCCGGCGCCGTCGAGATGGTCGATGACGACCTGTTCGCCCGCCAGTTCGACACCAACGTGGCCGGTCCCCTCCGAGTCATCCGCGCCGTCTTGCCGACGTGGCGGGAACGAGGCAGCGGCACCATCGTCAACGTGTCGAGCATCGCGGGGGTCGTGGGGGCTCCGTTCGGCGGCGTCTATGCGGCGTCGAAGCACGCCCTCGAAGCGCTGAGCGAGGCGCTGCATTTCGAGACCAGCGTGTACGGAATCCGTGTGCGGCTCGTCGAGCCCGGCCGTTTCGACACCGGCTTCCACGACAACATTGTCACCGTCGCCGGCTGGGAGGGTTCGGAGTACGCCGAGCGTGCCGAACGCTTCCGTGGGTCGCAGGGCGTGCTGTCGGGCGACGGCCCCGCGCCCGACCCGCAGGACGTGGCCGACGCAATCGTCGCCGCAGCGACCGACCCCGACGCACCGTTCCGCAACTTCGTCGGTACTGACGCCCAGCTCATCTCGTCGGTGAAGGCCTCGATGTCGTTCGAGGAGTTCGAAGCAACGATGCGCTCCACGCTCAACTGGTACGACTGATCGGTCTTTCGGGGTCGGGTCCGGAAAGACCGCCCCGGTCTTTCGGGGTCGGGTCCGGAAAGACCGTGATCTGTGGTGGGAGTCGCTCGGCGCGTATCGTCACACGGTGCGCGCCATCACCTTGACCTCGTCTCGATGGTTGCGCGCCATCACGCTCGGCATCGTGGTGATCGGTTCCGGCATCCTCGCTGTGCAGCTGCACCGCAACGGCCACACCCAGGGCGACGACTTCGCGCTGTACCTGCGCCAGGCCCGCAGCCTGTTCGATGGCGACATCGGCGCCGTGCTCGCCGACAATCGGTTTGCCGTGCTCAACTCCGATGCGGCCTTCAGCCCGCTTGCGTATCCCTGGGGTTGGCCGCTGCTCCTCGCGCCGTTCGTCCACCTGTGGGGCTACGACTACGACCGCCTCAAGCTCGTCGAGGTCGCCGTCTTCGTGGTCTGGCTGGTGCTGTTGCACGGCATTGTGCGGCGCCGCATCGGCCGCCTGCCCGCGCTCGCGATCGTCACCGTCGTTGCAACAGCGCCGGTGTTCCTCGTGCACACCGACCAGCTGCTCACCGAGTTCCCCCACCTGGCCGCCGTCGGGGTGTTCATCTGGTGGTACGACCGCGTTCGGTCACGCTCCACGCTGCTCACCGCCGCCCGTTACGACCTGATCGTGCTCGGTTCGATGGTCACCCTGGTCTTCAATTTTCGTCGCGAGGGCATCGCGCTGCTCGCGGTGATCGCCGTGATGCAGCTCTACGACGTCATTGTTTCGATCGACGGACAGCGCACCCCGGCCGCGATGGTCGAACGAGTCCGCGACACGTGGCAGGCGATCGTCACGCCCTGGTTGGCGTTCGCAATTGCGACCACACTGTTCCAGCTGCTGCTGCCGACGGCCCTTCTGCCCGACAACGGCAACTCGATGTTGTTCATCGACAACCGCCTGGGCGAGTTCCCTGCCACGCTGACCGATCAGCTCGGGCTCGGCCGGCATCCGCTCGTCGGCATCGCCATCCTGGGGCTCGCCGCAGCCGGTGCCGTCATCGGCGTGCGGCGACGGCCAACGCTCGATGGCCCGCTGCTGCTCCTCATGCTCGCCAGTGCCATGGTGATCAGCACGCACCTGCGCAGGGTCGACCGGTACTGGTTCCAGGTCACACCCTGGGTCGTGTACTTCGCAACGGTGGCCCTCCTGGCGATCGGCCAGCTCGTCTTCACCCGCCGCCAGCAGGTCGGGCGAGCGCTCGCACTGGCGCCGTTGGCGATCGTTGTCGTCGCCCACCTCGTCGTCCTCCCCGGCAAGGTCGGCGACGCCCGTGAATTCAACGCCGTAGGGCGCGTTCAGTCCGGCCCGTCGAACCCGAACGTGGCTCCGATCTTCGATGCCGTCCTGGCCTTCACACCACCCAACGCGATTGTCGCCTACTTCCGAGCTCGAACGATGACGCTGCTCACCGATCGGCGTTCGTTCCAAACCAAGAACCTCGAGCGCATCGCCCAGAGCGCCGACTACTTCGCCCAGCGTCGAGGTTCGTCGTACTCGCAGCCCGCGCTGGAACCGGAGGCCGCCCGCCTCGCCGGGTTCGAGGAGGTCTGGTCGGACGACACCTGGATCCTGTGGCGAACACCTGACAACTGATCTGTTCCTCGCGGTGTCTCACGCCTGAGTAGCGGAACGGTTGGGTTGCGCGAGGCTGGGTCGACGATGGTTGACACCGCGGCGATCACGACGTACCGGTATCTGCGCATCAGCATGGTCGGTGCGGTCGTGCTGCTCGCTGTGTCGATCGCCATCGAGCGCGCCCAGGTCGACTGTTGGCAGACGTCGGTGTCGGCGTACTACTACACGCCCATCAAGGCAATCTTCGTCGGTGCGCTGATGTCGGTCGGGTTGTGCCTCATCGTCATCAAGGGCAGCACGTCGTGGGAGGACGCCACGCTCAACGCCGCCGGGATGCTCGCACCGATCGTCGCCGTCGTGCCGACTTCAGACGTGGGGACCTGCTGGTCGCAGACGCCGAGGCCGCTCCCGGTGAACGATGACGGCCAACTCGCCGAGTGGGTCGTCGCCAACATCGACAACAACATCACCGCACTGATCGTCACCGGCATCGTCGGCTTGATCGTGGCTGCCGTGATCGCCACGATTGCCACACGAAACATGAAGGCCATCGCGCAAGTCGGCCCGGTCCAGATGCGCCTCGGGCTACTCGGCGCCATGGCATTCCTCGTCGGCGGCGCGGTGGTGTTCGCGGTTTGGGATGATTTCGACACCCGGGCCCACGGCCTCGCGGCCGTCACGATGTTCCTGTTCCTCGCGATCGCAGTTGGGATCAACGCGTGGCAACACCGCAGCGACCCGGCGCCACGGATCTACTTCTGGCTGTACGCATCGATCGCGTTCCTGATGATCGCAGCGGCCGTCGTGATGTTCCCGTTCAGCTCGAGTTGGGACCACATGGTCCTCGTCCTCGAGGCCACCGAGATCACCCTGTTCGCAGTGTTCTGGCTCGTGCAGACCAAAGAGCACTGGTACGAGACCGTCTGAACTCAGCGGCGCGTCATGACCGACCCGGCCGCGTCAGAAACACGCTGTCGCCCGGACGCCACAGCTCGTGCGCCCGCCGCCACATGGCGAACGCCTGCAGGATGCGTGGCGGATCGCCGTGGATCTCCGTGAATCCGCCATTCAGCTCTCGCGTATCGAAGTAGGCGGCATCGACACCATCTGCATACAGGCGACATGCGGGTTCGAAGCCCAGGCCGATGAGGCGTTGGTACTCGCCTTCGAAGTCGTTCACCAAGATCGCGAGATGGTGATACCCCTCGTCGCCGGTGGCGTACATGTCGCGGTAGATCGACGGTGTCTCGTCGTGTTGCTGGATGAACTGGATCATCGTGTCGCCCAGGTAGCCGAACGCGTACGACACATCGGCTTCCTGGTCGGTGCCGCGATAGGTGAACGTGTCACATCGGTGATGCGCTGAACGTACGAATGGACCCGCGCCGAACGTGTCGCTCCAACGTTGGATCGTTGCATCGAGATCGTTGACGAACCAGGCCTGTTGGAAGATCGGGAAATGGGTGAGCAGTGTCATCGCAGCCTCCTGCGCAACAGTGTGCCCAGTGGTGGTGCCCCGGCCAGTGTCGGCGCGGCCGTCGCAGGCGCGCTTTCGAATCGCGGAACTCGAGTGTTAGGCTCACCTACCAGGCCGAGCCAACTCTGCCGAAGCCCACCACATCCACCCGGAGCCGATCATGCTGCAAACGTTCCTCACCGGACTACGAGAGGGTCTCGAGGCCGCGCTGGTCGTCAGCATCTTGATGTCGTTCCTGGTCCGCAGCGGCCATCGCGACCGCATTCCGGCACTGTGGCTCGGGATCGTCGTCGCGGTCGTTGCCTCACTCGCCTTCGGCGGACTGCTGCACTTCACGTCGGCCAGCATGAGCTTCGAGGCCCAGGAGATGTTCGGAGGGATCGTCTCGATCGTGGCGGTGGGGTTCGTCACGTGGATGGTCTTCTGGATGCGCCGGGCGTCACGAACGATCTCGGGTGATCTCCGGGGGAAGATGTCGGCAGCGGTGGAACTCGGCGCGATCGGCGTCTTCACGGCTGCGCTGCTGGCCGTTGGTCGCGAAGGTCTGGAGACCGCACTGTTCCTCTACCCCACGTTCGCGGCCCAGGGTGCCGGCGCTGCGCCGGCCATCGGCGCGCTGCTCGGAATCGGCACCGCCGTGTTCGTCGGCGTGTTGCTCTATCGCGGCACCGTGCACATGAACCTGGCGGCGTTCTTCAAAGTCACCGGCGCAGCACTCATCGTGATCGCCGCCGGGGTCCTTGCGTACGGGGTTCACGACTTGCAGGAAGCGGGCGTGCTCCCGGGCATCAACAACCTCGCCTGGGACATCGAGGGCTACCGGGTCACCAGTTGGTACGGATCGATCATCAAGGGGGTCTTCAACCTCGGCCCCCAGATGACTGTGCTCCAAGTCGCCATCTACTTCGCCTATCTCATCCCCACGATGGTGCTCTTCCTGCGCCCCATCGCCGCTCGGTCCGACGACGCTCCTCGCATCGAGACCGAGCCGATGCCGACCGCTGTCGCTGTTGCCGACTCGGCCCGCTGAGCTGTTCTCCTGAAACCGCCCAATCTCTCCCGATCCATGATCTCCCGAGGAACCACCATGTCCAAGCTGCTCACCACGACCCTTGCGGTCGTCACAGTCGCGGCGCTGGCTGCCTGCTCGAGCGATGCAGCTGACGTCACGGTCGACGTCACTGGCACCGACGATGCCTGCACCCTGTCAGCCGAAACTCTCGACGCCGGCACCATCGGCTTCGAGTTCACCAACGAGGCGAACGACGTCAACGAGTTGTACGTGCTTCGGGAAAATGGCGACGTCGTCTCCGAGGTCGAGAATGTCACCACCGGCACCAGCCGCACCCTCACGGTCGACCTCGTCGCCGGCGACTATCTCGTGCGTTGCAAGCCCGGACAGACCGGCGACGGCATCGAGTCGAGCTTCACCGTCGCAGGCGAGGGCGGCACCGCACAGGCAGCTCCCGACCGGACGGTGACGTTCGAGGCGGTCGAGTTCCGGTTCCCGGATCTCGACGTCGATGGCATCAACGCCGGCGAGACGATCCGGTTCGAGATGGCGAACGCCGGAACGCAGGCCCACGAGTTCGAGGTCCTCGATCCTGACGGCACCGCCATCGGCGAAGTGGCCTCGACCGAGCCGGGCGCAGCAAGTGGTGCGACCCTGACCTTCGTGTCACCCGGCGTGTACAGCTACCAGTGCATCCTCGTCGACGAGAGCACCGGCAAGCCACACACCGAGCTCGGCATGCAAGGCACGTTCGAGGTTCCGGCGAACTGACCAGCGCGATGAGCGACACGGACCGACAGCGGGCAACCGAGCACTGGGATCGCGCCGATCTTCTGACCACGGTGCTGGAGGCGCTACGCGTCGCCGGGCTCGACGTCGACCATCTCGAGGTCGATGAGCTCGCGGCAACCGACCAGTTTCACGGTGGGGGCCTTCCCGTCACGATCCGGCTCGCCGAACTTGCCGGGTTGGCCCAGCCGAGCGGGACGG
>JANPCI010000451.1:0-3601 GCA_031430875.1 Actinomycetes bacterium
CGTCGTTGCGGATGCCGCGCGACAGCTCAGCACCATCGCCGACGAACTCGTGCGGACGAGCACGTGGATCGTCGGCGGTGATGGTTGGGCGTACGACATCGGCTTCGGAGGCCTCGACCACGTGCTCAGTAGCGGGCGCAACGTGAACCTGCTGGTGCTCGATACCGAGGTGTACTCCAACACCGGTGGCCAGGCGTCGAAGGCGACGCCGCTGGGGGCGGTCGCCAAGTTCGCGATGGCCGGCAAGCCGACGGCGAAGAAGGACCTGGGAGCGATCGCCAGGCGTTACGGCAACGTCTACGTGGCCCAAATCGCGATCGGCGGCAGCGACATCCAGACCGTCAAAGCATTGGCGGAGGCCGACGCCTGGGACGGCCCGTCGCTGATCATCGCCTACTCGACCTGTATCGCCCATGGCATCGACATGGAGACCTCGATGGCGCATCAGAAGGAGGCGGTGAAGTCGGGCTACTGGCCGCTTTACCGGTTCAAGCCGACGGTCGAGGAACACGAGCATCCGTTCCAGCTCGACTCGGCTGCGCCGAGTATTCCGTTGAAGGAGTTCGCGTTGAAGGAAGCCCGCTTCTCGATGCTCGCCCGATCGGATCCAGAACGTTCCGCGATGCTGCTCGACCTCGCCCAGCGCGACATCGACGAGCGGTGGCACTACTACGAGCAGCTCGCTGGACTGGAGCGCAAGGTACACGAGCAATCCGAGATCGTGGTCGAGGTCGAAGCGAGCAACCCGGAGGATGACGATGCCTGACCTACACACCACCTATCTCGGCTTGTCGCTGCGGTCGCCGCTCGTGGCGTCGGCCGGACCCTTCACCGGCGACCTCGACCGGCTCGTGCAACTGGAGCAGGCAGGAGCCGCAGCGGTCGTGTTGCCGTCGCTGTTCGAGGAACAGATCGAGCACGAGACCGCCGAGATCGATCGGCTCTACATGGTGCATCACGAGAGCTTCAACGAGGCGACCTCGTTCTTCCCCGAACTCGACGACTACAACTCGGGCATCGACTCGTATCTGGAGTTGATCGAGGGGGCCAAGCGGCGCGTCGACGTCCCGGTGATCGCCAGCCTCAACGGCACGAACATCGGCGGCTGGGTGAAGTATGCGCGGCTCCTGGAGAGTGCCGGCGCGGACGCGCTGGAGCTCAACCTCTACACCGTTGCCGCCGACCCGTGGGTCGACGGTGCCGCCCTCGAGGCAGAACACCTCGAACTGGTGGCCCTGGTGGCCGAAGAGGTCGGTCTCCCTGTTGCGGTGAAGCTCTCGCCGTACTACTCGTCGCTGGCAGCTTTCGTTGTCGCCATCCAGCGTGCCGGCGCCTCGGGTGTGGTGATGTTCAATCGGTTCTACTCGCCCGATCTCGATCTGGAGACACTCGATGTGATGCCCCGGATCGCACTGAGCACGCCGGAGGAGTTGCGCCTGCCACTGCGGTGGATCGGCATCCTGCGCGAGCATCTGTCGATGTCGATCGCCGGATCGACCGGGGTGCACTCGGGTTTCGACGCCGCGAAGCTGATCCTCGCCGGTGCCGATGTGGCGATGTCGACGTCGGCGATCCTGCACGACGGGCCTCAGCACTTCGCCACGATGGAGGCGCAGCTACGCGAGTGGATGGTCGAGCACGACTACGACTCGGTCAGCCAGATGCGGGGCGCAGTGGCGAGCCATGCCGCAACCGACCCAACCGCATACGAACGGGCCAACTACATCGGCAACATCGTGACCTACACCAGCCGATTCATGTCCACCTGACCCGGTCTTTCCGGACCCGACCCCAACAGACCGGCCCGGTCTTTCCGGACCCGACCCCAACAGACCGGCTCGGTCTTTTGGGGTCTGACCCCGAAAGACCGAGCTTCAGCAGGCGGCGCGTACGTAGGGGTACGGGTTGACGGCACGGCCACCGCCAGGGTGCACCTCGAAGTGGAGGTGGTTGGTGGAGGTGTTGCCGGTGGCGCCGACATAGCCAATCACTTCGCCCTGCGAGACGCTGCGAGATGATCCCTCCCACGCACTGAGGTGGGCGTAGAAGTAGCGGGTTCCGCTGCCGCCGTTGAGCCACACCGAGTTGCCGCCGAGATTGGTCGTCTTGAATTGGACCGATCCTGATTCGACCGCAACGAGCGGTGTGCCCCCGGGCGACATCATGTCGACACCCTCGTGGCTTCGACCGCCGGAGCGGGGTGCTCCCCAGGTGTCAGCGAACGCCCGTGGCCCGGCGACCGGGCACGCCATGCCGCTGCCGGCGTTCGATGGTGGAGGGCTCTCGGGAGCAGGAGCGGCTGCCGCACCCTGTGGCGTGGCGGCCGGTTCGACAACGGCACTGCCCGACGAACTCGACGAACTCGAGGAGGTGATCTGTGCCGCCGAGCTCGACCGCTGGGCTGCCTGGCTCGCTGCGGATGCAGCAGCTGCCGCATCCTGATCGGCTCGGATCTTGCGCTGGCGTTCGAGTTCGCGTTGCACGGCGACGTCGTTGAGGCGCTGCTTCTCGATCTCGGCGAGGTTGACGACTTCGGCCTCGGCGTTCGTCTTGAGGTCCTCGAAGTTCTCCCGAGCCTGTGCGGTGAGTTCCTTCTGGCGCTCGAGATCGGCCCGCTGTTCGTTGACCAGTTTCATCGCGGTGTCGAAGTCGTCGAGTTCGACGGAGGCCGCGCCCCGGGCAACCGACGCCTGTCGTTCGGCGGTGATGCCCGCGTTGGCCTGGTCGAGGTCGACCAGGAGGGGAATCGCGCTGCCCGAGTTGGCGAAGCTGCGTTGGGCATCGGCCTGAAGACTCGATCGCATCGAGGCGGCTTGCGCTTCGACACCGGCGAGCTGCTCCTCGGACTCGACGATCTCGAGATCGAGCGTGTCGAGCTTCGATTCGGCGTCGAACATGGCCTGAGATGCCGCGTTGGCGCGATCGCGCGCGGCTTGGATTTCCTTGGCTGCTCGCACGGCCGCAGGATCCTGTGCGGCGGCCCCACTGGAGGCAACGATGGGGCCGATCAGCGACAGCAGCACGATGGCGACGAGCGCGGCGAGTCCACGAGAGATCGATCGGGGATCGCGCCACGTCGTGGACATGACGGCAGATGGTAGCGGAATATGACGGTTGTATGACAGTCAGGTGACGGCCATCAGTCGGCCGGTGCTCCGACTTCGTCAGGGTACGGGAACCAACGCAGGTGTTCGAAGTCGTCGTTCGTCTCCGGGTGCGAGCACGCAGGGGCAGCATCGGCGCTCGCCGAATGGAGAAGCTCATGGGCAGCCACCAGATGGTGGGCGAGGTCGATCGCCTCGCTGTGGCGGTGGTTCTCGAAGCGCATCTCGCCCGAGTCGTAGGAGATTTCGTCGAGGCTCATCGACGGCGCGCGGGTACCCAGACGGTGGTGCCACAGGCCGCTGTCGGGTTCGAAGTCGTAGGCGCTGAGCAGTGACGCTCCGTGCGAGGCGATCAGGTGCACGGCGTCGACGATGTAGTCGAACGTCGCATCATCGATGAAGTAGTTGAAGTTGACGCGCACCCACCCTGGCTTGATGCCCTCGCAGCCGCGATTGATCTCGCGCTGGAACTCGTGGGAACGGTCGAGGTCGATACC
>JANPCI010000452.1:0-2138 GCA_031430875.1 Actinomycetes bacterium
GATCCTGCAGGAGATCATGGGGCCCGTGCTGGGCGTCGAGCCCAGCGAGGTCGACTCCACGGCTCTGGGTCTCGGTGGGTTGGGCCTGTTCCTCATCATGTCGACCGCTGTGTACGCCAACGTCATGGCGGCCGACGGCCAGGAGGTGACCGGCCAGGGCATCTACGACTTCCTGAAGACGGCCGACGGACTCACCCTGTGGCCGGGCACCGGCCAGATCGACTGCGGAGCTTCGGCTGCGTATCCGACGATCTGCTCGTTCACGTTCCCCTTCGCCGAGTACACAGAGGGCGGAAAGGTGCTCACGGTCCCGGGACTCGAGGCAGTCGGCTCGGTCGACTACCTGCCCTGATCGACCCTTCGTCGACAAGCTCCATCTGACCACCTGACAACTCTCACGGAACGAAGCGATGACTGACTACATCTTCTATCTGTTGTTGGGATCCGGGGCCGGCGCGATCATCGCCGCGCTCGGCCTCGGCCTGGTCATCACCTACCAGGGGTCAGGTGTCGTCAACTTCGCCCACGGCGCCATGGCCACGTGGGTCGCCTACGTGTACGCAGACCTCCGCGAGGGGGCCTATCCGTTCCCGATCCCAGGCCTGCCCGGCCGCTACCACTTCGGCGGGAGCTTGGAGGGCGATGTCGGGTTCCGCTGGGCGATGCTCCTGGCGCTGCTCACCGCCGCAGCCATGGGTGGCCTCATCTACTTCATCGTCTTCCGACCGCTGCGCAAGGCGCCTGCCCTGGCCAAGGTCGTGGCAAGCGTCGGCCTGGTGATCGTGTTCACATCGCTGGTCGACCGCCGCTTCTCCGACAAGACCACGCTCCGGGTCGATCCGATCCTGCCTCGCGAGTCGTACACCCTCACGGGTGATCTCACCGTGCCCCGAGACGGATTGTGGCTGGCACTGATCGTGATCCTGATCGGCGTCGCACTGTGGGCGTTGTCGCGGTTCAGTCGAATCGGCCTCATCACCCGCGCCGCCGCCGAGAACGAGAAGGGCGCCGTGCTGCTCGGCTATTCGCCCGATCGCCTCGCCGGACTCAGCTTCGTCGTCGCATCGCTGGTGACCGGCCTCGTCGCGATCCTCGCCTCGCCGATGATCCAGTTGGGATCGGGCGTGTTCACCTTCGGTTTCCTCATCCCAGCGCTCGGAGCAGCCCTCATCGGCAAGTTCCGCAGCGTTGGGCCCACGGTGGCCACGGGTCTGGCGATCGGACTCGTGCAATCCACCTTCATCAAGGTGCAGAGCGACATCCCATGGTTCCCCGACTACGGCGCGCGTGAAGGTTTGCCCTTCCTGGTGATCATCATCGCGATGGTGCTGCTCGGCGAGCGCCTGCCCGAACGTGGAACCGTCGACACATGGCGACTTCCGGCGGTACCACAGGCGCGGGTGAC
This sequence comes from Actinomycetes bacterium, assembly GCA_031430875.1. Taxonomy (GTDB): domain Bacteria; phylum Actinomycetota; class Acidimicrobiia; order Acidimicrobiales; family Ilumatobacteraceae; genus Sva-07. The sequence continues at coordinate 1,406 of JANPCI010000452.1, forward strand.
TCCGCTCACGGTGTTGGTGCCCGTCACGATGGCAGTCACCGGGCTGCTGTTCTTCGGTCCACTGTGGCGCGGCGCGATCATGACGTCGGTCATCGCCGTCGTGATGGCGCTGTCGTTCGTCATCCTCACCGGGTATGCAGGCCAGACCTCTCTCGCCCAGATGGCATTTGCCGGCATCGCCGGGTTCTCGCTGTCGAAACTGGCGATGCAGTGGGACATCCCGTTCCCGATTGCACCCATCCTGGCAGCGTTGGTCGCAACCCTCTTCGGGGCGGTGATGGGCCTTCCGGCGTTGCGACTGCGCGGCACGAACCTCGCGATCATCACCCTGGCCGGCGGTGTGGCGATCGCCGAGTTCGTCTTCAAGAACCCGAAGTACGTCGGAGACGCCAGCACGGGTGGGGCCAAGATTCCGAATCCGCAACTGTTCGACTGGAACTTCGGACTGGTCCTGGGGTCGAAGTCGTCACGACCGATCTTCGGGATCTTCCTCGTGGTCGTCGCGACGGTGATCGCACTGGGGGTGAGCAACCTCCGCCGGAGTGCCACGGGTCGCCGCATCCTTGCGATCCGCTCGAACGAGCGCGCCGCGGCGGCCATCGGCATTCGCGTCGCCCGAGTGAAGATGCTCGCCTTCATGATGTCGGCGTTCGTCGCCGGCGTGGCCGGCTCTCTGGTCGCCTACCGATTCGGCGCAGTGAGCGACGCGTCCTACGGCGTGGTGGCCTCACTG
>JANPCI010000453.1:0-11372 GCA_031430875.1 Actinomycetes bacterium
CTGCATGTTCCCCGTCGACGGCGGGACGATGCCGTACTGACAGTCTCGGCCTGAGGATTTCCGAGCGGAGGGGGAGCGATGACTGACATCTATTCACACCTCGCCCACGCGAACGACGTCGAACCGTCCGTCGGCCACGAACACCTTCGTGAATGCTGCCCGCTGCACGTCGAGGAGTCGCACGATCCTCCGTTCTTCGTGCTGAGCAAACACGCCGACGTGTTCGACGTGTTGATGCGGGCGGGGGAGTGGCGTAACGGCTTCGGGGTCGGCATCGACCCGTCACCCGCCGGGGTGCTGGGTACCACCGACGATCCCGATCATCGGCGCCATCGTCGCATCCTGCAGGACACGTTCCGGCCCGCTGTGCTCGCCCGACTCGACGACGACGTCCTCGAGATCGCCGATGACCTGTGGAATCGTGCCTTCGGTGACGACGGCGAGGGTGACTTCGTTCCGCTCTTCGCGTTCCCCTTCCCAGCCGTGGTGATCGCTGCGCTGCTCGGTGTTCCGCGAGATCGCCGTGACGATTTCGGTCGATGGTCCGACGACATCGTCAACAGCCTGGGCGGTGGTGACCACGCGCTTGCAGAGGCGGCCAACCGGGAGATCTTCGCGTTGGTCGACGAACTCGTCGCCGATCGGATCGCGGCGCACGAACGTGGCGACGCCCTTCCCGACGACGTGTTGTCGGTGATGGCACTCGCCGAAATCGATGGTGGGTTGACGCATCACGAGGTTCGCCGGCTCAGCCAGCAGCTGCTCGTTGCCGGGCACGAGACGACCGCGAGCCTCATCTCGCTGATGCTCTACCGGCTGATCGAGCAACCGGAGCTGGTTGCCCAACTCCACTCGAACCCGGGGCTGATCCCGTCAGCGGTGGAGGAGTTCCTGCGGTTCGACTCGCCGGTGCAGGGTCTGTTCCGCACGAACCCCGAGCCGAGCACGGTTCGTGGCGCATCCCTTCCGGCCGGTTCGCGGATGCAGGTGCTGTTCGCCTCCGCGAACCGCGATCCTGACGTGTTCGACGATCCCGACTCGCTCCGGCTGGATCGGTTCGGGCCGGGTTCCCGATCACATTTGGCGTTCGGCTGGGGCGTGCATCACTGCATCGGGGCAGCCCTTGCCCGGCGTGAGGGTGCAGTTGCGCTGCGTCTCATGATCGACCGGTTCGAAACCGTCGAGCGCACGGGCGCCGTGGCAGTCAACGACCCGTTCGTCCTGCGTGGCCTCACCACGCTGCCCATCCGCTGGACCGTTCGTCGGTAGCAATGCGAGCGATGAGCGACCGGCCCCAATCCCGGCTGTTCGCTCATTGCCGGAGGTTGTGGAGGGTGGTGGTCAGGACCTGGCGGGCGCGGTCGGCGGGATCGGGGAACGCGGATCGCAGCGCGGCAGATCGGATCTCCATCGATAGCGCCGTGTGAGGCGGCAGCACCGCGACGAGTTCGGTGATCGGGAGGTGACCCTCGCCGAGAAGTTGTCGGCCGTCGAGCGCCTCGACGACCAGTTCTTCGGGTGGTTGGGCGGGGGCATCGCAGAGCTGGAGGTACGGCAGCCGGTCGACGGCGATCGCGGCGACATCCGCGACCGTGCCGCCTGTACGGGCGAGGTGGAGGTTGTCGATCAGGACCCCGGCGTTCGGTCGGTTCACACGATCCAGCACGGCGAGCGCCTGGGGAAGGTCACGCACCGACATGAAGGCCATGAACTCGAGGCTGCAGCCGATGCCGTGCGCAGCGGCGAGGTCGCACAGCTCACCGAAGCGGTCGGCGAACTGGTCGTCGTCGACCCCACGTGACACGACCAGGAGGTTGCGCGCTCCGACGGTTGCAGCTGCCTCGATGATGGCGTCCCCGTGGTCGCCGGCGGGCGTGACGAAGATCGGTTCCATGTCGAGCGCAATCAGCCCGGTGTCGTCGAGACGGCGTCGCACCTCGCGCGCCACCGAGCTGTCCCACGTCGCCGCGTCGAACCAGATCCCGCACGCGTCCCAACCCGCAGCAGCGCACGCCGCGACGAAGTCGGCCGGTCCGGTCTCCGGGCACACCCCCGCAGCGAGCGAGAGCAATCGATCGATGGTCACCATGTCGTCAACCTAGAACCGGAAACAGGGTTCAGGCGGCTCGGATGGTGGGCGGTCCGGTGGACTGCACGGTGCCGTCGGGGTAGTGGATGGTGAGTTGGCGGTTGGGGCCGAGGGTGATGGTCCAATCGGCGTCATGGATCTTGTGGTGGTGGCGAACACAAACCGGGAGGAGGTTGTCGAGGTCGGTGCGGCCCCCGTGGCGCCACCAGATGACGTGATGCAGTTTGCAGCGGTCGTAATGCACACCACAGCCAGGGATGCCACACGTCGCATACAACCCACGCAACGCGCGACGTTGCGCCCGGCTGGCCAACCGTGTCGTTCGCCCGAGATCCAAGGTGCCCGGGGCGTGCAACACCACACCGTTACGAACCACCACGGTGTGGATGTCGGCGTCACCGGCGAGGTCGGACAGTACCCGCCAAGGGATCTCGACGGGGATCGAGAACTCCGCCTGCGGTCCGTTCGTGGCGGGAGCATCGGCGTCGACGACGACCACGAACTCGGATCGGCCCGGCTTGGAACCTGTCCCGCCGTTGAGAATCAACTCGGCGATCGCCAACGCTCGTAGATGATCCTGCTTCGCCAGCGGATCGGTCGGACACGTGTCCGGGGTCGACGTCGCGAACAACGCCTCCAGCGACTCGCCGAGTCGGGCGTCGAGCTTGACACCGGTGAGCGGATCGAATCGGCCCTTGACGTTCCACATGCCCTCGAGATCCACCCACGTCCGCAACGTCGTGGCGCGTCGCTGACGCTCCAGGAGGTCCATGCCATCGGCAGATTGCAGACGACGCGCTTCGTCACGCACCCGACGAGCGAACTCCGCCTGGGTCGCATGCTCAGCAACGTTGACCAACGCATCGACCCGGTCGAACAGCTCGTCACGCTGAGCGGCGTCGAGGGTCTTGCCGGCTCGGGTGATCGCATCGACATGCCCGGCGGTCACCGCGCCCCGATCCAGCGCCGTTGCGATCGACGGCACAGCGTGGAGCGTCGCGGCCCGTTCGATCACCGTCGAGGCCTGACCGAGCGAACCCTTCGACGTCTCGGCGATCGCTTGTTCGGGGAACGACACCAGCGCCGCCAACCGACGGGCAAGTTCAGCCTCCGAGGCGTCCACCCAGGCTCGCAACCCACGCAGGTCCACCAGCGCCGACTCACACTCGCCGCGACCCGCAGCGTCGTCCGCGCGCACGGCGCCGATGCGCCCCACCCGCTCGTGAACTGCTGTGATCTCCATGCCCCCATCCTGACGAAGGGGTGTCGCAGAGTTCCCCCGAAACTGGGCCTCCCTGAATGTGACGTTCGTCACACTCTACCTGACGGCGATCGGTCGCCGTCAGCGGTCGCGGAGGCCTTTGCCGTCAAGGATTCTCGGGGCGTACTTGTCGACTCGCGCGGCACGGGTCGAGGTCTGCTTCGCATCGGAGATGTGGAGGTTGTACTCCCGCTGCCGACCGGGGGTGAGAGCTTCGAACGCAGTTCGCAACGCCGGGTCGGCGTCGAGGCGCTGCTGCAACTCCTCGACCAGTACGAGCTCGGGTGCCGGGCCGACCTCGAGACCGGCCGCTTCGACGGCGATGGCGTCTTCGACGTACGCCGCCACGGTGTCGCGCAGTCGGGTTACTTCGTCGACGGAGGTGAACTCGATGCGGAGCGCCGACCGTGAGTTCGGCCCTTGGGCTCGCAGCACACCGGCAGAGTCGATCAGCAGGGCACCTTTGAAGAACATCAGGGCGAGGAAGTCCTTCATCTCCTGCATGATGGCGATGTTCTTGCCGTCGTGGCTGTAGCAGGGCTTGGCCCACTTGATCTCCTCGGTCAGGCCGCTGCGGAGAAGGATCGGCCGCAGCGTCGTCATCTCCTCGGGCCACATCTGCGACCGGTTGATGTAGGCGTCGACGTCAGGGTTCATCGTGCTTCCGATCTGCGGCCGTGCGGAGGTGTCATCACCCGCGAGAGTACGTTGACGGCGTGCCGCGGGCGATGCAGTCGTTGTTGGTGACCGACATCGTGGGCTCGACGCGGCTGTGGGCCGAGCACGAGTCGTCGATGGCGCGTGACCTCGTCGTGCACGACGAGGTGGTGGTCGGGGTGATCGAGGCGGCGGGTGGGCGCGTGTTCAAGCACACCGGCGATGGCGTGATGGCGACGTTCGAGGATGCGGCGGCATCGGCGGTCGCTGCGGCGCAGATCCAGCGCCACCTGGCTGTGCGGGAGTGGCGGGTACCTGGCGGCGTACGGGTGCGCGTGGGACTTCATTCGGGGAGTGTCCATGAGCGTGGCGGTGACCTGTTCGGCCCGCCGGTGAATCGGCTGGCCCGGCTGCTGTCGAGATGTCCACCGGACGCAGTGTTGGTGTCGGAGGCGACCGCGGCCCTGCTGGTCGATGGGATGCCGGCCGGGCTCGGGTTGCGTGAACTTGGTCGGGTCGAGTTGAAGGACGTTGGCCGGCAAGAGGTCGTGTCGTGCCTCGAGGGCGAGGGGCTCGCTGCGGTCGATGCAGCCGAGGTGGTCGGCACCATGGTCGCGAGAGGCGGGCCGTTGCCGCCCGTCGACACGGAGTTGGTGGGCCGGTCGTCGGAGTTGTCCGGTGTGGTCGACGCCCTGTCGGCCCACGCCTTGGTGTCGTTGGTGGGTGTGGGCGGCATGGGCAAGACCCGTCTGGCGGTCGAGGCGGCGACGGTGGTGGCGACGTCGAGTGCGGTGTGGTGGTGCGACCTGACAGCGGCGACCGTTCCCGAGGAGGTGCCGGTCACGGTGTTGGCAGCGCTGGGTGGCCACCAGACCGGTGGCCGCTCGCCGGTGGAGGAGATTGTCGACCGCCTGGCGAGCGGCGGGGCGCTGGTGGTGTTCGACAATTGTGAGCACGTCGTCGACGCCGCCCGTGAGCTGATCGGCTCGATCCGAGCGGGTGCGGGTGACACCCGGTTGCTGGTGACGAGTCGTGAAGCGCTGGGTGTGCGAGGCGAGTTGGTCGTGTCGTTGTCGTCGTTGCCCGGTGATGACTCGGTGGGGTTGTTCTGCGCTCGGGCGGTGGAGGCGCGGCCGGATCTGGCGTTGGATCCGGCGACGTTGGCGGTGATCGGGGAGTTGTGTGTACGCCTCGACGGGATCCCGTTGGCATTGGAGTTGGCGGCGGCGCGTTGTCGGTCGATGGCGCCGTCGGAGATCCTCGCCCGGCTGGACGATCGGTTCCGCTTGCTGCGTGGAGGTCGCGGTGGGGTGGAGCGCCACCGTACGTTGCTGGCCACGGTCGAGTGGTCCTACGGGCAGTTGGACGACGACGAGCGGCGGGTGTTCGATCGGATGGCCGTGTTCGTCGGCGGCGCGCTGATCGATGCGATCTCGCAGGTGTGCGATGTGGACGAGTACGACGCTCTCGATGTATTGGACCGGCTGGTTGCCCGCTCGATGGTGGTTGCGATGGACACGCCGTTGGGGACCCGTTACCGGCAGTTGGAGACGCTGCGTCAGTATGCCGAGGACCGCCTGATCGAGGCCCGTGAGATCGATGTGGTGCGTGACCGCCATCTGCACTGGGCGGCCAACCCTCGACACCCGTATGCGGAGGTCGGCGGATCGGCCGACGAGGCGGCATCGATCCGACGGTGTGCAGCCGAGGTCGACAACCTACGGGCCGCGGTGCGGCACGCGGTGCAGTCGGGTCGTGTCCGGCGGGGCTGCGACGTCCTCGTCGCCATGGGGATGTGGTCGACGATGATCCCGGTGTTCGAGACCATCGACTGGCTCGACGTGGAGTCGGTCCCCACCGAGGATTGGGACCGACAGGTTGCCCAGGTGGCCGCCGCCCAAGCGGTTGCGGCAATGTTCGCCGGTCGAGTCGAGGAAACAAGGAGATTGCTCGAGGCGATTCCCGAGCCGTTTTCGGGGGATCCTGTGGTCCTGCTGGCCCGATCTAATGGAGCGCAGTTCGTCGACGTCGACCTCGACCTCGTTGATTCGCTGCTCGAACGATGTCGTCCCGCGACCGTCGCCGAGACTTCGTACAGAGACATAGCGTTCTCGCAGTCGCTCCAAGGTCATGCGTGGCTCGATCATGCCGGTGATGTGGTGTATCTCGACCACGCGCGAATCCAACTGGATGACATCGTGGCGACGGCCCGCCGCGCCGGCGCCGGCTGTTTCCTCTCGGTCACGCTGACGAGCCTGGGCTACTTTCTCGCAGCGATCGGGGATCACGTCGGTGCGATCCAGGCACATACAGAGAGTAGCCAGATCGCCAAAGCGATGGGTGCCGGGCTCATCGTCGATGTGGCGGCGCAAGGTGTGCTGCAATCTTCGTCGCTGGTCGCCGACGTGGGAGGAGCGGATGCAGCCGACGTCGCGGTCGGACTACGCGCGGCCCTCGCCGAGACGTCCGAGCGCCACAACGTCTTCTGGACGCTCACGAACCTGGCGTCCGGCGTGGAGACGCTGCTGTGGGCCGTTGGTGACCTCCGGACGTCGGCACTCATCGGCAGCTACGCCCGGGCGAACATGACGAACTGGATGCCCACCCACCACGAGATCGACAGCGCCTTCGCACCCAACGAACTTGCAGCCATCGAGGCAGAGGCGGCCCGACTCGACCTCGACGCAGCGGTCTCCATCGCCATCGACGCCCTCGACCGCATCATCGCGGTCGCTTGATCAGGCGGCGGCGCGGCGGGCGGCGCCAACGAGTACGTACTGCGCAATCGCCGGGCAGGTGTCGAGGAGTGACGCGAACTCGGTCGGCGTGAGGACGTACACGCTGGAGTCGGCGGTCGCAGTGACCGAGGCGGTCCGCGGCTTGAGGGTCAACAGCGCCATCTCGCCGATGACTGCGCCCGGGCCGAGCAGGATCGTGACGTCGTCACGCTCGACCTCGAACTCGCCGTCGATCACGACGAAGCACTCGCGGCCGAACCCGTTCTTGCGCACGATCTGCTTGCCGGAGCTGACCGTGATGGTGGTTGCCAGGCGATCCAGTGTTTCGAGCTCAACGGTCGGAACGGCGACGCCAAGATCGCTGGCGAGAAGTTCCGGGTTCAGGCTGATCTTGGTGGAGAACATGTCGCTTGGATCTGCTTTCGTTGAGGGGCTTCGTTGAGAAGAAGGAATCGGGACGCTGTTGATCAATTAGTAGTAAACGCTGTAACGCGCGATCAGTGCTGTGCATTCCATCTGTGACGCAGATCACATAGGGTCGAGCGATCGTTCAGGATGATCGTGGCTGCGGTGCATTTCACAGCAAGCCGATCGCTCCGCGTCGTCGGCCGCTGAGCTCGCACCGTACGGTGCCCCGCATGAGCGAACATCCGGAGAACTACGAAGACGTCACTGTGTTCGGCCTCGACGCCGACGACGAGACCGAAATGCTCGATGCCCAGAACGAGTGCACCTTCATCTGGTCGAACAAGGAGGGATGGCCCGTCGGCGTGATCATGTCGTACGTCTTCGTCGACGGGAAGTTCTGGCTGACCGCATCGAGCCAACGCGCCCGTATCAGCGCCGTGCGCCGTGATCCGCGTGTCTGCATCGTCGTCACGTCGACCGGCTCGAAGATGGCGCGGAACAAGACCGTTACCTACAAGGGCACGTGCACACTGCACGACGACCAAGAGACCAAGGACTGGTTCTATCCGGCGCTGTCGACAGCGATCCGCGGCGACGACATCGAGGGAGCCAAGGTCTTCGCGAAGTTCCTCGACTCGCCCCGGCGCGTCATTCTCGAGGTTGAGCCGACTCAGCGGATCGGGTACGACGGCGGCAAGATGGGCAAAGCGACGGCCGAATGGATGAAGGCTCAGAAGGAAGCGACCTCGTGACGGAGAAGCTCGGCTTGAGCGCCGACGAGGTACTCACCACGACCCGGGCCGTCCGTAAACGTCTCGACCTCACCCGGCCGGTGCCTCGCGAGGTGCTGGTCGAGTGCATCGACATCGCCCACCAGTCGCCCACGGGTTCCAACTCGCAGCGGTGGCGGTGGATGATCATCGAGGACGCCGCCAAGAAGCAGGTGATCGCCGACATCTATCTCGCGAACTTCGCCACCGCATATGAAGGAGCGCCGGCGCCCCCGCCCGGCTCGCAGGCCGATCGGGTGAACCAGTCGGCCCAGCACCTGGCCGCACACCTGCACCAGGTTCCGGTGCTGGTGATTCCGTTGCTCGCCGATCGCATGGACGAGGGCACGCCGTCGTGGCGCCAGGCGTCGCGATGGGGCGGCATTCTTCCGGCCGTGTGGAGCTTCATGCTCGCCTTGCGTGAACGCGGGCTCGGTTCGGCGTGGACCTCGCTCAGCCTGCAGAACGAACGCGAGATTTCCGAGCTCCTCGGGATCCCGTACGACGAATACAGCCAGGCCGGGCTGTTCCCCGTGGCGTACACGATCGGCACCGACTTCAAGCCGGCCAGCCGGCCACCCGCCGAAGAGTTCATCCGCTGGAACGAGTGGTCGTAGGGATCAGCGCGGCACGTCGCGGAACGCAGTGTCACGATCGGTGTTCGGCTCCCTCGGCAGCCCGAGGATGTTCTCACCGATGATGTTGTGCTGGATCTCATCGGTTCCGCCGGCGATCGACTGGGCGGGGGTCGACACGAGCACCTCGGCGATCACCGAATCGAGTTCGTCCGCGCCGGTCGTGAGCATGGCCGATGCACCGGCGATGCGGCTGTGAACGCGAGCTGAACGACGCGCGACCTCGCTGGCGGCGAGCTTGCCCAGCGAACCCTCGGGGCCGGGAGCGCGCCCGAGCGCCCGGGCGGCCCGACCTCGTTCCGCAGTCCACTCGTTGGCACGCTGGAACGACACGAGGTCGGCGATTGCCTGGCGGACGATCGGATCCTCGGCCCGTCCGAAGTGGCGTGCCCGCTCGACGACGAGATCGGCGCGTCCCGCTCGTTGCGGATACCAGGCGTATGTCGCGAAGTGATCAGCGGCCTCGGCGATTGCCTCCTCGATCACCTGCCCCGGTCTTTGCCGACCCGACCCCAACAGACCGGCGTCGATCGTCGGGACGCTCTGAGGGAACGTCGGCCGTCGCAGGGTTGCGAACGTCCGCTCGTGCATCAGCGTCGTCCTGGCGACGCGCCAGCCGTCGCCGAGATCGCCGACCAGATTGGCCGCCGGGATGCGGGCATCGGTGAGAAACACCGCGTTGAACGACGAGTGGCGGTTCATCTGCAGGATCGGGCGCACCTCCACGCCTGGCTGGTGCATGGGCAGTACGAAGTAGCTGATGCCCTGGTGCTTGGGGACGTCCCAGTCGGTGCGGGCGAGCAACATGGCGTAGTCGGCGTGATGGGCACTCGTGTTCCACACCTTCTGGCCATTGACGATCCAGTCGTCGCCGTCGCGAACCGCGGTGGTGCTGAGCCCGGCGAGGTCGGACCCGGCACCGGGTTCGCTGAAGAGCTGCGTCCACGTCACCTCTCCGGTGATCGTCGGGCGCAGGATGCGTGAGCGCAGTTCGTCGGAACCGTGGGTGACGATGGTCGGCGCGGCGAGCGACATTCCGCCACCGAGCGGTGTTCCGACGGCGCCGATGCGTCGGAGCTCGTCGGCGACGAGCTTGTCGGCCCAGGTCGGCAGGCCACGTCCGTGCCACGTTCGTGGCCACGACGGGACCGCCCATCCCGCGTCGGCGAGGAGCCGGCGCCACTCGATCAGGTGACGGTCGGGGTCCCAGTTGGCGTGCAGCCACGCCTGCACCTCGGCCCGTATCTCCACCTCGGCCCGTATCTCCACCTCGGTCGGCTGCCCATCGGTCACGAACCAGACCGTACCCACCTTGTCGTCGTGGGCCGGTCTGTTGGGGTCGGGTCCGGAAAGACCGGCCCAAGACGACCAGGTCTGTACGGTCTGGGGATGATCGGAGCCGAGATCGAGATCCCCACCGACGACGGGATGATGGGGACGTTCGTCGTCCACCCTGACGGAGACGGTCCGCACCCGGTGGTGCTCTTCCTGATGGATGCTCCCGGCAAGCGACCGCTACTGCACGACATGGCTCGCCGCATCGCGTCGAATGGGTACTACGTCATGCTGCCCAACCTCTACTACCGCACCACACCCGAGTTCCAGCTCGACTTCGCCAGCAGGAGTCGTTCCGCCAGATGGTCGACCTCATGGGCAACATCGGGAACCGGAAGATCGGCCACGACGCCGGCGTTCTGCTTGCCCACGCCGCTGGCAATGGTGCGGCCGATGCCACGCGTGTCGGCTGTGTCGGCTACTGCATGAGTGGACCGTTCTCGATCTGGGTGGCGGCCGAGTACCCCGAGCAGGTCAAAGCCGCAGCGTCGTTCTACGGCGTGCGCCTCCACGTCGATGCGACCGATTCGCCGCACCTGCGCCTCGGTGACGTCGAAGGCGAGTTGTACGTCGGCTGCGCTGAGCACGACGACTACGTGCCGCTCGAGATGGTCGATCACTTCGAAGCGGCGATGCAGGCGTCGAACGTGCGGGGTCGGCTCGAGCGGTACTGGGGCACTCACCACGGGTTCGCGTTCGACGATCGTCCGGCCTATGACGCGCCGGCCGACGCCCGTCACTGGGCGGCGATGCTTGATCTGTTCGATCGGAACCTGCACTGATGGCGGACGACTTCGTCGCGGTGTCCATGGCGGATGACCACGTCGCCACCGCCACGCTGTGCCGCCCCCCGAACAACTTCTTCTCGTTGGCGATGATCGCCGAGCTCGCCGACGCCTTCGAAGCGCTCGACGACGATCCGGCGTGCCGGGCGATTGTCCTCGCAGCAGAGGGCAAACACTTCTGCGCCGGAGCGGACTTTGCGTCAGCTGGCCCCGCCGACGCGACCGGTGACCTGTACCGCGCGGCCGTGCGGTTGTTCCGCACCCGCAAGCCGATCATCGCTGCAGTGCAGGGCGCGGCAATTGGCGGCGGGCTCGGTGTGGCGATGGCTGCGGACTTCCGGATCGCCGCGCCGGAGGCGAGGTTCAGTGCCAACTTCGCCCGCCTCGGCTTCCATCACGGCTTCGGATTGAGCGTCACGCTGCCGGCCGCTGTCGGCGCGCAGCATGCGGCGGAGCTGCTGTACACGGGTCGCCGCATCACCGGTGACGACGCCGCAGCGATCGGCCTCGTCGATCATGTCGTGCCGTTCGATGATCTGGCCAATGCAGCCCGCGACCTCGCCGCGGAGATCGCCGGATCGGCGCCGCTCGCGGTGCAGGCGATCCGCGCCACACTCCGTGGTGACCTCGCCGACCGAGTCGCTGCTGCGACCGATCACGAACTGGCCGAACAGGAACGCCTGCGCCGAACGGC
>JANPCI010000454.1:0-11875 GCA_031430875.1 Actinomycetes bacterium
CAGGTCGAGCGGGCGTCGGGTGCCTACTCGTTCCTCGTTCCGCCGGCAGCTGTGAAGGCCGTGTTGGAGCGCGGCCGGTCGACGAGCGATCTCGACCGCCATGGTGATGGGCTCGCTGGTGTCCTCCCGCGGCTCGCGCAGGCCGAGCAGGCAGTGCTTCGGCACATCGATCTTCCCGCCGGCAACTCCGTGTTCGCCTTGGGGCGATCGATCAGCGCAGCGCGTTGAGGAACAGCGCCGTTTCGTCGGCGATGCTCGCCGGAACGGAGTAGCCATCCTGTGCCGTCACGGTGCCCCAGTGGGCGGCGAGGTCTTCGGGGGTGAGGTCGGTGGTGTTCGTGTAGCCGACAGTCTCGGCGATGAACACCTCGGCGACACGTCCGCCACCGACCGAGAACACCCGGCCGGTCGCCTCACACGACTCGTGCGCGAGATACGTCACGAGCGGCGAGATGAGCTCAGGCTGGAGCTTCTCGCCCAGGCCGCCGAGGATGTCCTCCGTCATGCGCGTGAGCGCGAGCGGGGCGATGGCGTTGGCCTTGATGTTGAATTTGGCGCCTTCGACGGCCAGCACGTTGGTGAACCCGACGAGGCCCATCTTGGCGGCGCCGTAGTTCACCTGGCCGAAGTTGCCGAAGATGCCGGCAGCCGAGGACGTCGACATGATGCGGCCGTAGCCCTGCTCGCGCATGATCTTCCACGCCGGTTGCGTGACGTTGAACGCACCGCGAAGGTGCACGGCGATCACCGGGTCGAAGAGATCAGTGTCCATGTTGTGGAACGCCTTGTCACGCAGGATGCCCGCATTGTTGACAACGATGTCGACCTTGCCGAAGGCGTCGACCGCGCTCTGGACGATTGCAGCGCCACCCTCGGCCGTGGCGACCGAGTCGGTGTTGGCAACGGCCTCGCCACCCGCGGCCACGATCTCGTCGACGACGAGCTGGGCGGCGCCCTTGTCGGAGCCGGTGCCGTCGACGGACCCACCGAGATCGTTCACCACGATGAGCGCACCGCGTTTGGCCATCATCAGTGCGTGCTGTCGTCCGAGGCCACCACCGGCGCCCGTGATGATCGCTACCTTGCCGTCGAATCCGAGATCTGTCATGTCCGGCACGCTAACGGCGCCTCCCATCGGCTCAGAAAACCACGAGCGATGAGATTCCGGCGCACCCCCTGCACGCGAACCTCATCACAGGCGTTCAGGGAGTGGTCACCAGCGTTGGAAGCCACCTTCGGAGTCGATGACCTGGCCGCGGATCCAAGCGCCTTCATCGCTGACGAGGAATGCCACGAGGTTGGCCACGTCCGTTGGCGTACCCCATTTCCCATCCGGGAACATCGAGGCGACCTGGCGGTGGACGGCGGGCGGCGCGTAGCCCGTGTCGACCGGGCCGGGATTGATGCAGTTGGCCACGATCCGTCGAGCCGAGAGAGCATGGTCGATCGAGTTGGTCATCTGATGCAAGGCACCCTTCGAGACGGCGTATGCGATTTCGCCGTCCATCGGCCCGATGTGCTGACCGCTCGTGAACCACAGCATTCGACCGGTCGGCGGGTGATCGGCCGGTGCCGGCTCGTGATGTTCGCCAAAGCGTTGCGCGAGCAGCACGATGCTGCGCACGTTGGCCGCCCAGCATCGGTCGAGTTCGGCGGCGGTCACCTCGGCGAATGACAGGTGCGACGACCGGGCGTGAACCGCAACGACGATGTCGATCCGGCCGTGCTCGAAGACCACTTCGTCGATCAGTGCCGCCGGCGTGTCGGGATCCTCCAGGTCGTGGGAACGCACGAGGAACGGGAGGCCGTCGATCGGGTCGTCGCCCCATGGCATCTCGGCGTCGTGGGGCGCCCATCCGGTCGCGGCCACGGTCGCTCCCATGTCGTGCAGTCGTTGCGCCACGGTTGCAGCGATGCCGATCGAGCGCGACACCCCGGTGACGAGCGCGACACGACCTGACAGGCCTTGGGTCGGCAACGAGGATGGCTCGGGTGACATGGTCAGCGAAGGATTCGGTACGGCTGGTCGACAGTGACAAGCACGGACTCGTCAGCATGGCGAACGGGTACGCCAGATCCGGTGAGGACCGTCAGCGTCAGCCCGTCGGGGTCGAGGTCGATGCGCATGCGCGACCCGTGGCGCAACAGGTGGAACGTGACACCGTCCCAGGCGCCGGGTAGCCGCGGGAAGAACTCGAGGTGGTCGCCCTGCTCGACCATTCCGGCGAAGCCGTGCACGATGCCCGCCCACACGCCGCCGGCCGATGCGACGTGCACGCCGTCGGCAGTGTTCCCGTGCGAGTCGCACAGGTCGAGGTAGAGCGCGCGAGTGAAGTAGTCGAGCGCCAGTTCGTCGTAGCCGACCTCGGCCGCCACCACAGCTTGCACGCACGCCGACAACGATGAATCGCCTGTGGTGATCGGGTCGTAGTAGTCGAAGTTGCGGCGCTTCTGGTCGACCGGGAAGCGTTCCGAGCGCAGATACATCGCCAACACTACATCGGTTTGTTTGAGCACCTGGTGGCGGTAGATGACGAGCGGGTGATAGTGCAGGAGCAGGGGGTAGTTCTCAGGCGGCGTCGTCTCCCAGTCCCACGGCTCGAGATCGAGGAACTCCGAGTCCTGTGGATTGATCCCCAGCTCGTCGTCGAACGGCAGGAACATGGCATCGGCGGCCGCGTCCCAGTCGTCGAGCTCCTGTTCGTCGAGACCGGTGGCACGGCGCAGGCGTTCGTACGCCTCCGGGTTCCAGCTCGACAGGAAGCGAACCGTTCGGGTGGCGTAGCGGAGATTGAACCTCGCCATCACGTTGGTGTAGAAGTTGTCGTTGACGACCGTCGTGTATTCGTCGGGCCCGGTGACCCGATGAATGTGGAACGTCTGCGATCCGTTGCTCGAGTAGAAACCCAGGTCGACCCACAGACGAGCAGTCTCGACGAGGATCTCCGCGCCCTCATGCGACATGAAGTCGATGTCGCCGGATGCTTCGAGGTAGCGGCGCATCGCGAGCACGACCGCTGCGTTGATGTGGTACTGCGCTGTGCCGGCCGCGTAGTACGCGGAGGCCTCCTCTCCGTTGATCGTGCGCCACGGATACAACGCGCCGACTTGGCTCATCTCGCGAGCGCGTTCTCGTGCGGCGTCGAGCATCTTCCATCGGAAGCGGATCACCTTTCGCGCGGCCTCCGGCATCGTGTACGAGAGGAACGGGGCGACGTAGACCTCGGTGTCCCAGAAGTAGTGGCCGTCGTAGCCGCCTCCGGTGACGCCCTTCGCGGCGATGCCCTGCTCCTGCGTGCGCGCCGAGGCCTGGGCCAGCTGGAACAGGTTCCAGCGAAGCGCCTGCTGTGCCCGGTCGTCGCCGCGGAGTTCGATGTCGGCGTTGGCCCAGAACCCGTCGAGCCACTCGCGTTGCTCGAAGAGCAGCCGATCGGCCCCCTCGGATTCGGCTCGAGCGAGTGTCCGGGAGCACCGATCGGCGAGCTCTTGCACCGGGACGCCGTTCGACGAGTGATACGCCACGAACTTGGTGAGCTTGATCGGATCCCCTGGCGTGGCACGCACGCTGAACACGGTCTTGGCCAGGTCGACGCCCACGTCGGTCTCGATGTCGGTGTCGCACGAGGTCTCGATGCGATGGCGGGTTCCGCACGCGAGTGTCATCTCGCTGTTCGCGCACCGATAGCCGAGGACGATCTCGTTGTCACGCTCGCGTTGGAGACGTGGTTGCAGCACGCGGTGGTCGAACTTTCGGGCCTGCCGCGGATCCTTGCCCTCGCCGAGGGCCGCCGAACGCACGTGGTACTCGTCCTCACCGTCTTGACGGTTGAGCAGCTGGGATGAGATCACGATCGGGGCCGAGGAGTCGAGCAGCGTCACTTCCAGCGACATCACCGCAAGATGGCGGTGTACGAGGCTGACCATTCGCTGCGACGACACGCGGACTCGCTTGCCCGATGGTGTCCGCCAGATCATGTCGCGTGTGAGCACGCCATTGCGGAAGTCGACGGCACGCTCGTAGGTGTCGAGATCGGCCTCCGCCAGCAGCAGCGGCTCGTCGTCGACATACAGCTTCATGAGCTTCGCGTCGGGCACATTGACGATGGTCTGGCCGGTCTTCGCGAACCCGAATGCATCTTCGGCGTGCAGGATCTGCCAGGTCTCGTGGAAACCGTTGAGGTAGGTGCCATGGCTGTGCGCCTCGCGACCCTCCTCCGGGTTGGCGCGCATTCCGAGGTATCCGTTGCCCAGTGCGAACAACGTCTCGGTCGTGCCGAGGTCGACGTTGGAGTACTCCTGCTCGACGAGTCGCCACGGATCGACGGGGAATCGGTGCACCGGCAGGCCGTCGGGAACCCCGGGGCGTTTCACGACCGTGCCCCCGCCGGCAGGAGGTCGGCCAGGTCGGCGACCACGAACGTGGCGCCGTGGCTCAGCAGTGCCGGCGCGCCCGCCCCGCGGTCGACGCCGATGACGACGGCGAAACCACCGGCGGCGCCGGCGGCGACCCCGGACACGGCGTCCTCGACCACGGCTGAACGGTTGGGTGTGACTCCGAGCTGCGTGGCGGCGTGCGTGAACATGTCGGGGGCCGGCTTACCTGCAATGTGCTCGTTGGCGGCGACGGTACCGTCGACGACCACTTCGAATCGGGCCCCGAGACCGGCCGCATCGAGCACGGTTCGGGCGTTCTTCGACGACGACACGATCGCGGCAGCGACGTCGTACTCGGCGAGCAGATCGAGCGTGGCCGCCGAACTCGGGTAGGGCACGATGCCGTCGCGTTCGAGGATCGTGTTGAACAACTCGTTCTTTCGATTCCCGAGCGCACAGACCGTGTCGGCACCCGGCGGGTCGCTCGGATCGCCCTCGGTGAGCTTGATGTGGCGTGATGCGAGGAACGAACGCACCCCGTCGTAGCGGGGCTTGCCGTCGATGTAGCGGAGGTAGTCGGCCTGCGTGTAGTCGAACCCGGCGAACAGCTCACCCCAGGCGTGTTCGTGGATCTCGGCGGTAGGGGTGATCACGCCGTCGAGATCGAACAGGACGGCGTCGAATGCTCGCCAGTCGAACTCCGTCACTGCTCCGGTCACCCGGCCAGGTTAGACAGTGGGCTCGGCGATGGCGTCGGAGCGGAGCTTCTTGTAGTCGAGTTTGCCATTGGCGGCACGCCCTATCGACGTCACTGCGACTACCCGCTTGGGTGCCTTGTACGCCGCGAGCCGCGACTTGACGTGAGCGATCAGCGCTGCTTCATCGACCTCGTCGCCGGCGTGTGGCTCGACGAGCGCGGTGATCGCCTCGCCCCACTTGTCGTCGGGCACACCGACCACGGCCGCGTCGGCGACCGACGGGTGCAGCTTCAAGCACTCCTCGACCTCTTCCGGGTAGACCTTCTCGCCACCGGTGTTGATGCACTGGCTGCCACGGCCGAGCAGGGTGACTGTGCCGTCGGCCTCGACGGTGGCGTAGTCGCCGGGAATCGAGTACCGCTCGCCGTCGATGAGGACGAAGGTCTGGGCCGACTTGGCCTCGTCCTTGTAGTACCCGATCGGCGTTCGACCACGCAGTGCCACCCTGCCGAGTTCGCCCGACCCGGGCACCACGTCTCGTCCGGCGTCGGTGACGACTCGCGTCGACGCGCCGAGCTCGAACTTGGCGGTCTCGCCGCTCGATTCCGACGTGGTGGTGTTCGTCGCCATCCCGATTGCCTCGCTGGAGCCGAGCGAGTCGACCATGATCAGCCGCGGACTGTGGCGCAGCAGGCCTTGCTTGGATTCCTTCGACCACATCACGCCTGACGACACGATGACGCGGAGCGTGGAGATGTCCCACCGATCGGGCTCGGCGTCGAGCGCCCGCAGGATCGGCTTGGCGAACGCGTCGCCGACAATCGAGGTGGAGTTGATGCCGTGGAACTGCACGTCGTCGAGGAACTCCTCGGCGCTGAAGTGGCGGCCCTCCATGGTGGTGATCGACCCGCCGACCATCAGGTTGCTGAGCGCGTTGAACAATCCGGTGCCGTGCATCAGCGGGGCAGCGGGCATGTTGCGCGGGCCCGGCTTGGTGATCCGTTCGGCGACGGCCTCGAGGTCTTGTTCGGGTGGCATGCGCTTTTTGTTGTTCGCGTCGAGAACCCCGAACAGGTCGTCCTGGCGCCACATGACGCCCTTGGGCATGCCTGTGGTGCCGCCGGTGTAGAGCAGCAGGAGGTGATCACCTGATCGCCCCCAGGGTGCGTGCACGTTGTCGTCGGTACCTGCAAGGGCGACGTCTTCGTACGGCGTGGCCCAGTCGGGGCACGGGCCTGACCCGTCGTCGACCCACAGCCAAAGGGTGACCTTGGGAACCCGATCGCGGACGGCCTCGCACTGATCGGTGAACGTGCCGTGGAACACCACCGTGGTCGCGTCGGCGTTTTCCCAGAGGTACACCAGCTCGTCGGCGGCATAGCGATAGTTGGTGTTGACCACGGCGAAGCCCGCTTTGAACGCAGCGAAGATCGATTCGAGGTACTCCGGGGAGTTGTAAAGGTACTGCGCGATCTTGTCCTGCTCGGCCGATCCGGGTCGCACAAGCGCCGTGGCCACCCCGTTGGAACGGCGATTGAAGTCGGCCCACGTGTGCGTGCGGGCACCTTGCTGCTGGGCGAGCGCTTCGGGGATGCGCGTGGCCACGGTCTCCCACAGGTCAGCGAAGTTCCAGCCGGTCTCGGTCGTCGTCACGCGCCCGACGGTAGCGGTGGGCGGAACAGTCGATCGACTCAGCCTGCCGACTCTCCGGGAATGAGCCGAGGTCGAGTCAGCCTGGTGGGCCCTGGAGCAGCCGATCGTAGGCGGCAGTCACGGGGGAGTGCTCTGCCATTGCGTCCCACATCGACTCGATCCACCACGTGGCGCCGGCACCGGCGTACGCAGCGGGGGAGTGTTCCGACGTCGTGCCTTCGACAACGATGTCGTAATCGTCGGCAACCGAGTCACGCAGGGCGGCCACCTCATCGAGATGTGGTTGGCGAACCGTTCCCGCGTCGAGCACCTGCGGGATCATGCCGTCCCAACGCATCGCCCGGGCGACCGACTTGTTGCGTCCCAGCGCAGCGACGCACCAGATCGGGACTCGCGGTTCCTGCACCACGTTGCCGATCGTCGGGAACTCGGTTGCGGCCACGTGATAGTGGGTGCCGTCGTAGGTGAACGGTTGGCCGCCCCACAACCCGCACATGATGTCGAGGCATTCGTCCATCAGCTCCGCCCTCACACGTCGGTCGCACTCTTCGCCGAACGTCTCGAACCCCGAGTCGATCGCCCCCAACCCGACGGAGAGCGTGACCCTCCCGTTCGACAGGCGATCGACGGTGGCGACCTGGCTCGCCAACTCCCAGGGCCGCCGTCGTGACGGCGGAGTCAGCAGCGTGCCAAGGCGGATCTTCGAAGTACGAACCGCGGCAAGCCCGAGCGAAATCCACGCATCGACGCCCCACACCGGCTCCCACACGAACAAGCCGTCCCAGCCCGCGCCTTCAGCGGCGGCGGCAAGATCACCGACATCGTCGGCGTCGCCCCAAGGGACCACGAAGCCGAACTTCATCCCTCCGACCGTAGACCACCCACCGAACTCGTGCTCACAGAATGCCGCGGGTCGGCCACACTCTGGTAGTGCCGACCGACATCGTTCCCGACGACAAGGACTGGACATGGGTGCTCCGGCGACCGTGCGACGAGTGCGACTTCGATGCGCGAGCGCTCGAGAGAGGCGACGTGGGTGCGATGATTCTCGACAACGCCGAGCAGTGGCGACGTCTCCTCGACTCCGGTGACGCGTCCCTCCGAGTGCGTTCCCGACCGAACCGTTGGTCGATCCTCGAATACGGGGCGCACGTCCGCGACGTGTACCGGCTCTACGAGCAACGGCTCCGGCTCATGCTCGACACCGACGACCCGATGTTCCCGAACTGGGATCAGGACGAAACCGCGATCGCCGAACGGTACGACCAACAGGACCCGGTGATCGTCGCCGACGAACTGGTGGCTGCCGCGACGATCCTCGCAACGTCGTTCAACGCAGTGTCCGGTGACGATTGGCAGCGTCCGGGACGGCGCAGCGACGGCGCTCAGTTCACGGTCGAGTCCTTCGCCCGATACCTGGTCCATGACCCCTTCCATCATCTCTGGGATGTTCGCGTCGCGCCCGCTTGAATCTGGCGACGCTGGGTTGGCGCACCTACAGTCGTGACATGGTGACTGCAACGATCGTCGAGGCTGCACGCGACCTCGCCGAGTTGATCGAGGCGCATGCCGACGACGGTGAACGGCTCCGTCGATTGCCGCTTCCGACCGTGAAAGCTCTTGCCGACATCGGCCTGATGCGGATGTGTGTGCCTCAGGTGTACGGGGGGCCCGAAGTGGATCCGGTGACGATGGTCGAGGCAATCGCTGCCGTCGCCCACGCCGACGGCGCCGCGGGCTGGTGCACGATGATCGCTTCGACGACGTCATCGATGGCGGCGTTCCTGCCGGCCGACGCGGCTCGGGAGATCTACGGCGACCCGACCTCGATCACCGGGGGTGTGTTCGCTCCGAACGGAAAGGGTGTGGCCACCTCGGTCGACGGAGTCGACGGATTCACCGTGACCGGCCGTTGGGCGTGGGGGAGCGGCACCCAGCACTGCCGATGGATCCTCGGCGGCGCTCTCTGCGACGACGGCACGTTCCGGCTGTGCTGGTTCCCCCAGTCGGTCGTGACATTCCACGACACCTGGTACACGACCGGTATGCGGGGGTCGGGGTCGCTCGACTACTCCGTGGCCGACGTGTTCGTGCCGCTCGATCGAACGATGCAACCGAGCGTCACCCGGCCGGTCGTGACGACGCCGCTGTCGATGTTCCCGAACTTCACGTTGCTGGCCGCCGGCGTGTCGGCGGTTGGGCTGGGCGTCGCGCGGCGTGCGCTCGACGAGCTGGTCGACATCGCCCAGGGAAAGAAGCCGCAGTACTCGTCGAAAACCCTGGCACAGAGTGGCTTCACACAGGTCGAGGTGGCGCGCGCCGAGGGCAAGCTGCGCGCCTCGCGGGCGTTTCTGCTCGACGAGCTGGGCTCGGCGTGGGAGTCGGTGCTCGCCGGTCGGGACGTGTCGGTCGCCGCGCGCACAGGTATCCGCCTGGCGGCCACCCATGCGGCCTCGGTGTGCGCCGAGGTGGCCGACGCGGCGTTCACGCTGGCTGGTGGGACCGCTGTCTACGACACGAGCCCGCTCGGGCGCTGCCTGCGCGACGCGCACATCGTCACCCAGCACATCCAGACCGCTCCGAAGCTGAACGAGACCATCGGCAAGTTGCTGCTGGGCCTCGACGTCGACACCTCCATGTTCTGAAAACCTGTTTGCGTTGCACTTCGGTTGGGACGGGCCAACGGAAACGTCACGCAAACGGCTCTTTGGGGCGGGTACGGTCGGCTCATGGACGCAATCGAGGCGATCATGACCACGCGGGCGATTCGTCGGTTCAGCGACGAGCCCGTCACCGACGACGAGATCAGCATCTGTCTGCGGGCCGCGCAGCAGGCGCCCAGCGGGGGCAACGTGCAACCGCAGCAGTATGTGGTGGTGACCGATGCGCACCGCAAGGCCGAGGTTGCCAGCTGGTACCGCCAATCGTTCGATCGCTACGAGAAGTCGTTACCCGACGCCAGCGCATTCCGCGATGAGGCCGCCACCGAGTCGTGGCGCAGGACCAGAGCGGCCAGCCGCCATCTCGCCGATCACGTGCAGGATGCGCCGGCGATCGTGTTCTTCCTGCAACCGATCATCCCCTGGACGCCGTCGGACGCCGAGGGCCCAATGGACATCGGACGACTGGATGGCAGCGTGTATCCCGCCGTCCAGAACTTCTGTGTGGCGGCACGGGCTCTCGGGATCGGCACGTCGCTCACCACGGTCATCCGGATCCACGCTGCCGAGACCCTCGCCGCACTCGGCGTGCCGGCGAACGACGACGGGACGCCCCGCTACGAAATCGCCGCCTGCATCCCGGTGGGCCGACCAGCTGGCAACTTCGGTGTCGCGCCGCGCAAGCCGGCGACCGCGGTCACCCACTGGAACACCTTCGGCAACCGTCGCCGCGACTGAACAGCACGCCCGGCCGGTCATCGGTCTGTTGGGGTCGGGTCCGGAAAGACTGCGCCGGTCTGTTGGGGTCGGGTCCGGAAAGACCGGGGTTGGGGTCGGGGTGAACCCCGCCGGTCTGCGACGATGAGCCGATGACGACCGTCACGCCTACCGATCGCCTCGTCGCCGACCTGCTCGACCCGGAGCTCTACCAGCGCAACCCGCACGACGTCTGGGCGTGGATGCGCGCCAACGAGCCGGTGTACCGAGACGAGCGCAACGGTCTGTGGGGAATCACACGACATGGCGACGTGATGGACGTCGAGCGACGCTCCACTGTGTTCGTCTCGGGCCTGGGCTATCGGGCGCTGTGGTCACCGACCGAAGTGAACATGATCGCTCAGGACGACCCGCGCCATCGCCAACAACGGATGCTGGTGCAACCCATGTTGACGGGCAAGTCGATCGGTGTGCGTCAGGCGGAGATCGCCGCGCTCGCCACTGAATTGATCGACGCCGCAGTTGCGAACGGCGACTCGATGGAGGTCGTCGGTGCACTTGCCGGGCAGCTTCCCGCCCGGCTCACCGCCCGGCTGCTGGGCTTTCCCGAGCGATACTGGCCCGAGCTCCAGTCGTGGTCCGAGCGCTTGATGCGCACAGACATGCGCGACCGTGACGGCCGAATCTTCACCGAGTTCATGGCCGCGAACATGGAGTTCGTCGCGGCGCTCGGTGAAGTTGCCGCCGACAAGTACGCCAATCCGACCGACGATCTCATCAGCACCTGGGTGCATTCCACGATCGACGGCGCGCCGTTGTCACCCGAGAACATCGTGCACGAGATCGGCTTGTTCATCGCCGGTGGAGCGGAGACCACTCGTACCGCAATCGCTCACGGTCTTCGAGTCTTCGTCGACCATCCCGACCAATGGGATGCTCTGGCGAACGACCCCGCGCTCGTCGCCGGCGCAGTGGAAGAAGTGTTGCGCTGGGTGACCCCGCTGAACAACATGTTCAGACGGGCGATCGCCGACGACGTGGTCGGCGGCCAGGAGATCCGTGCGGGTGATCGTCTGGTACTGCTGTATCCGTCGGCGAATCGTGACGAAACGGTCTTCACGGATCCGTTCTCGTTCGACATACGCCGCAATCCGAACCCGCACGTTGCGTTCGGCTTCGGCACGCATCTGTGCATCGGCACCCACGTCGCCCGTGCGACGCTCGCCGCCGTGTTCGGCCAGATGAGCCAGCGGGTGACCGACCTGCGTGTCATCGACGAGCCCAACGTCGAGGCCAACATCTTCGCCCGCGCCGTCAGATCGTTCGGGCTGGGTTGGTCACGTCGCGCCGACTGACCGCCACACGGTCGGATGGATCCGACAAGTGAACCAATGACTACGGTTTGTCGATGGGGAACAACATCACCAGCGTCGCCGGGATCCTGCGCACACACGGATCCGATCGCGCCGACCACGTCGCTCTCGTGCAGGACGATCGCCGACTCACATGGGCTGATCTTCACGCTCGGTCGGCACAGGTCGCCCAGGGTCTCGCAGCCGCCGACGTCGAGTCGCAGGATCGGATTGCCTTCCTCGACAAGAACGGCATCGAACACTTCGAGGTGTTCTTCGCAGCGGCGCTCCTGAATGCGGTGTGCGTCGATGTCAACTGGCGTCTTGCCGCCCCCGAAGTCGAGTACATCGTCAACGATGCGCAGGCCAAGGTGCTGGTTGTCGGAGCCGACTTCGTCTCCATCCTCGACGCCATCGCCGC
>JANPCI010000455.1:0-6739 GCA_031430875.1 Actinomycetes bacterium
ACGCCGAGGGCCACACCGGCGACATCCGCTGGAACTTCGAGAAGTTCCTGATCACTCCCGACGGCGCCATCACCCGCTACTCCCCGATGACGACCCCCGACGACCCCGCCCTGGTCGCCGCCATCGAAGCCAGCCTGTAGAACTCCGGGTTCCCTGCGAGCCTCTGCTGGAACCAACCTCTCATCGACCCGAGCGTCGTCAACACCGTCTGCGCCGACCGCTGAGTCGGGACACCCAACATTGCGCAGCACCTATGGTGCACTGATGCGCATCGCGGTGCTGGGGCCGGTCCTGATCGATGGCCGTCCGGTGAGGTCATTGAGATCGCGACGCGTCGTCGCCGCGCTGGCCTCCGCGGCCGGGAATCAGATCTCCACCGCGCAACTGATCGATGCGCTGTGGGGCGAATCCCCGCCGGCGACTGCAGCCAAGTCACTTCAGAACGTCATTGTCGAGTTGCGCCGAACTCTCGGTCCGGGCGCCATCGTCACGACCCCAGTCGGATATCGGCTCGGCCTGCCCGACGACGAGGTCGACATCGCTCGATTCGAGTCGTCGCCGCCCGACGTTGCACTCGCTCTCTGGCGAGGCACGCCGCTCGTCGAGCTGGATGACTGGCTACCGGCGATCGGCGTACGCGTTCGCCTCGTCGAACGCAGGGCGGCGATGCTCGAGACTCACCTGGCAGCACAGATCGACCGCGGTTCGGTCGAAGACGCTGTCGGCGAGTTGCGAGATCTCGTCGCATGCGAGCCCTACCGCGAAAGCGCGTGGGAGCTACTCGTGGTCGCTCTTTACCGCAGCGGACGACAGGCGGATGCACTTCGAACACTTCACGAACAGCGCCGGCTGGTACGTGATCAGCTGGGACTGGAACCGTCGCCACGACTTCGCGATCTCGAGCTCGACGTACTGAACCACAATCAGTCGCTGGCGACACGCCGCACGGGTGGCCGAATTCCCAGATCGCTCGCCGCGGAACGAGACGAGCGATGGCCGCTCGCCGGCAG
This sequence comes from Actinomycetes bacterium, assembly GCA_031430875.1. GTDB lineage: Bacteria > Actinomycetota > Acidimicrobiia > Acidimicrobiales > Ilumatobacteraceae > Sva-07. Next base: position 1,011 of record JANPCI010000455.1, read on the forward strand.
ACATCGAGAGCTCGTCCGGTTGCACCAGGCCTGGACCGCGACGCTGGCCGGGCGCAATGATCCCGTGGCAATCGTCGGAACTGCGGGCGTCGGCAAGACACGTCTCACCGCCGAGCTCGCCACGAACGCAATCGTCGACGAGGCCGTGGTGGTTCGAGTGGCGTACAACGAAACCGATTCGTCGTACTCATCGCTCGCAGAATCGATCCGCAGCTGGGCGCGCGACACCCATGACGAGGTCAGGCTGCCGGCGGCGCTCGGCCTCGTGGTGCCTGATCTGGTCAGGGCGCCGACGAGTCTGGCCGCCGATGACCCGACGATCATCTTCGACGCTGTCACAAGTTGGTTGTCACGAGTGGCCGAGCTCAACCCGGTGATCTTCATCCTCGACGATGTCCACTGGGCAACCCGCGCGAATGCGACGATGATTCAGCAGGTCGTGCGCCGCCTCGCAGACGTCCGGGCGCTCGTGGTTCTGGCCGGGCGGCCCTCAGCTGCCACCCGCGAGTTGGTCACTGCGTGCCATGCCAGCGTCGTCGAACTGGGCGAGCTCGATGAACCAGCGATGCTCGTGATGTTGAACAGTGTCGTCGACGAGCCAGATGCCCGTGACGTCTGGCGGCGCTCAGGAGGCAACCCGTTCTTGGCATCGGCCGCAGCTACCCACATGGCAGAGCATGGTCTGCTCGAATTGCCGAGCGGTACGGCGTGGTCGTTGGACCTGATGGTGAGCCAGCTCGGACCTGCGGGTGCAGAGGTGCTGACCAGCGCAGCTTTGGCAGGCGTCGAGTTCGGTCTCGAGCCGGTTGCGGCGGCGAGCGGTGTGCCGGTTGAGGAGACAGTCGCTGTGCTGAACGCCGCTGTGACAGCAGGCCTGCTCGCCGAGTGCGCTGGCGAGCGGTGGCGATTCCGCCATGATCTCGTGCGGACCTGGCAGCTCGAGCGCCTCACCGCCACCACCCGCTCGCACAACCACGCATCCGTAGCGAGCGCACTCGAACGCTTCGAACCCGAGGGTGTCGCCGCGATCGCTCACCACTACGAACTGGCCGGTCCGAATTTCGCAGCGAAGGCGCAGCAGGCCCTGATTGTCGCAGGCGACGAGGCCATGGCCGTCGGGGCCGTCGCCGATGCCCTCGACTGCTTCCGACGCGCCGGCAGCGTCGGGGCCACGTCGGCCGCTCTCGCCGTGCGCATTGCGGCTGCCCTCGCGGCATTGGCTGATCCCGGTTGGTTGCGAGCTGCGCTCGACGCGGGCACTTCAGCAAACGCGGAGGGCGACACACAGTCGTTGATCAGCGCGGCCCTCGTCACTCCGCAGTGGACCGACGGCACCGGTGGGCTGGACATCCACCCAGCGCGGGTCGATCTGATCCGGCGCGCTCTCGCCGTGTCATGCCGACCGATCGACGACGCGCTGCTCCTCGCCGCGCTGGCCGACGAACATCGCTTCGATCCCGATGGTCAGTCTCGGGCCGAGATCTGCCGATCGTCAATCGATCGATTGGACAGCGCGCTTGCCGATCGCGATGCGATATCCGACGGCGCCGTCGCTCGCGTGCTGTCGACTGTTGCCGAATCCTACGGGCCGGCCCACGTGGCGGAACGACATGTCCTCGTACAACGGTTGCAGGTTCTGGCCGAGCACTCCGACGATCCTTCGATCCGGAGCCGGGCGAGCTGGGCCGAAGTGTCGATGGCAATCCAGCAAGCCGACCGCCCGCTCGCCGAGCGCTCGATCGAGCGACTCGAGGCACTGGTTCGCGACGAGCACACCGAGGCCCGCCAATGGAGTCTCACCATGCTGCAAGGCACGATCGCTGTCGCCGATGGCCGATTCGCGGAGGGTGAGCGGTTACTCAACGAGAGCCTCCAGGTCGGGCTCACCGCAGGGAAACCCGACGCACTGATGCTCTACGGGGTCTGTCTGATGACGTTGCGCATCATGCAAGACCGCGTGGCGGAGTTGATGGCGTTGCTGGAGCCATCCTTTGACACGCCGGCCGGACGTTCGATTGCACCGATGATGCATGCGTTGCTCGGTGACGAAGCTCGAGCATCCGAGCTCCTCGACCGGTTCATCGCTGAGGGTGGGGTCGGGATGATCGGCGACCGGGCCGTGTCGATGGCCCTCTTGCGCTGCTGGTCGAGCGCCGCCTTCTATGCCGACCACGTTCCTGCAGCGGAACAGCTGTACTGGGAAATCGCCCCATTGGCTGGATACCTCGGCCATGAGGGCCCGGTGACGGCAGCGGCCGACGAGTATCTCGGAATGCTGGCGATGACGATCGGCCGTTGGGATGAGGCCGAACGATGGCTGCTCAGCGCCGAGACGCTCGCCGAACGCTTCGGGGCCCGCCTACTCGTGCTCTCCGCCCGCTACTACCAACTGGAACTTCGCGCTCGCCGAACAGATCGCCCGGCAGGCACGGCCGAGCTGAACCGGGCCTTCGCCGAGATCGAACGGGAACTCGAGGAAATGGGGGCACTGCTCATTGTGCGGCGCCGAGAACGACGCGAAGCTCGATCGTCCATTGCCTCAGCCGGACACGGCGGCGTCCAGCCGGTCTGACAGGTCGCTTGCGATCGCCACGACCTCGGCGTCATCAACGACCCCAGACAGGCTGGCGGAGACGACGAGCGGTCCTGCGCTGAGGAAGATCAGGTCGTTACGCATGGAGACTCCGAAGCTGGGAATGCTCAAGTCGGTACGCAACCAACGCGATGTCTGTCCGTCTCGGGCGGGAAGGCTCCCCTCACCCTGCGAGCTGAGGGCGAAGTCGGGTGGGAGGATCGGGAGCGCGCCTTTGCTGACCTTGACGGCGCAGGCCGTGTACGCAGCTCCATCGGCAAGCGCGGCGAGAGCAGCCGTGGCCTCCTCCTCACCGACGCCCCCGACATCGACAAGGCGCACCTCCAGCGGTGTTGCCCCGACGTACGACGCTTCGCTGTGCGCCGCCGTCTTTTGGATGATCGCCTCGAACGGTGCGCAGGTCGGATCGTCCTTGACGAACTCCCACTCGTCGATCGGTTCGCCCCCCTCAGCTGGCATCACAGTGAAGGAGCCCAGCATCTCGGGGAACTCAAAGGCGGAAACTGCAGTTGCAGGGTCGATGGTGTCGATGGTGGTTGTGGCGGGAGTCGACGTTGTGGTCGGGGGTGAAGTCACGGTCGTGGTCGAGATCGAACTCTCGACCGTCACGGTGGTTGTCAGCACCGCGCTCTCGGGAGTCGCCGACTGAGTCGATGCACTGTCGCTGCCACATCCAGCGACCAGAACGGCCAACAACACCAATGCAACGAACGGCACTCTTCGGTCCATGATTCCTCCACTTGTCGGTTGCCGCAAGGTTTACCGAAGGCCAGTAACGCAGCGGTAACGAGTTGACATGACACCGTGAAGTCGAAGGTGTGGTGGCGAGGCACGATTCGATTGGCTTCACCGGAGCCCGTCCGGACTTGTCGAGCCCCGCGATCAACGTCAGGCGATGGCAATGATTCGTGCAACGACCACCAGTGGAAGTCGATCCCGAACCTGACGGCACCGTGAGATCCGCCGGGCAAAGGAGTCAGCTGGTTCGAACGGCCCAGATCCTTCGGGCAGCGCGGTCGGCAACGGGGGGGCCGGCCAGCTGGCGCAGCAAGAGGAGACCGTCAAGCACGGCAATCGCGGCCTCCGCCTCGGAGCGCCGCCGTGCCGGCGTGCCGCGAATGAACGCGGCGGCCCACTCGATCCAGGCTTCGACCAGTTGCGGGACGAGGGTCCGGAAGGGTTCGCGGCCGGTGGCGGCGAGACCCCCTGCTTCGAAGAAGAGGGCGAACACCGGATCCGCCTCGGGTCGAGCGAGGATCGGCCAGGCCGTACGAAGCAGCTCGATATGGTCCGCGGCGGGCGTGGTGAAGGTCGGGGCCAGTGTCGCTTGGAGCTCGACGCCCATGGCGTAGAGCACCTCGCCGATCAGATCGTCTTTCGTTGGGAAGTAGTAGACGACGATCCGGTCGCTGATGCCGAGCCGTTTGGCGACGCGTCCAAAGGTGAGCTGGCTCAGCCCGTCGTCGAACGCTGCTGCCAGCGCCCCCCCGAGGATGTCCGCCTTGGTGTGCTTGTAACCCATCGGGACTTGATCGTAGTGGTCACTGCGACTATGGTTTCGCAGCGATCACTACAAACTCCCTGGAGGTGCCACGATGACCGAGCATGTTGCAGGACCGACCGATGCGGGTGCGGCATGAGCATCACCACTGCAGCCGCATCCGACCTGTTTCGGCACGAACCAGATCGATTCCTCGACGTCGGCGCCGGCGAGGTCGCATACCGCCGCGTGGGCACCGGGCCCGACGTGCTGTTCGTCCACGGGTGGCCGGTCAGCGGCGCGACCTTCCGCACCCTGCTCCCCCACCTGAGCGACCACGTCACCTGCCACCTCATCGACCTCCCCGGTGCAGGCCGCAGCCGTTTCACGGCCGACACCACGCTGACGATCGAGAACCACATCCGCAGCGTTCGACGTGTCGTCGACCTCCTCGAACTGGACAGTGTCGCCGTGGTCGGACACGACAGTGGCGGGATGATCGCACGCCACGCCATGGCCGGCGACGCACGGCTGCGCGCCCTCGGGCTGATCGACACCGAGCAGTCGACCGGCCTCAGTTGGAAGTTCAAGTCGTTCATCGCCACGCGGCGCATTCCCGGAGTCGGCGCAGGGTTGGGTTGGCTCGCCGGACAGCCACGGATTCGGCGCAACCGGCTGGCGCTCGGCGACGCATTTGCCGACCGATCGCTGCTCGACGGCGAGTTCGACGAGTTCTTCCTGCGGCCGCTGCACCAGTCCCACGCGCATCGGGACGCAGCCGTTCGCCTGTTCCGAAGCTTCGACTATCAGCACATACGTGATCTGGCCGAGCTGCACCGACGGATCGATGTCCCCGTCCAACTGGTCTGGGGCGAACAGGACCGCTTCTTTCCCGTCAAGTGGGCTCGCGAGATGGTCGCTGACTTCCCTGACGCCCGTCTGGAAGTCATCGCCGACGCCGGGCTGTTCGCCCACGAAGAGCGACCAGCCGAAGTCGCCCAGGCACTCCTTCCGGTGTTGACCACAACGCACTGAACCGGTCAGCGGCGCACCTCCCCAGGGTTTGCGTGACAGTTCCATTGGCCCATCCCAACCGATCTGTCACGCAAACCGGGATCTTGCCCGACCCCACCCGACACGATTGTTGGGCGCGACGTCGGCAAGAATCGGCCGCCATGACACTCAGTGATGCACCCATCCACACCCTCCAGGGCGAGCCGACCTCGCTCGCCTCGTTCGACGGACAGACCATCCTCGCCGTCAACGTCGCCTCGAAGTGCGGGCTGACACCCCAGTACACCGGCCTCGAGGAATTGCAGAAGACATACGGCCCCAAGGGGTTCACGGTCATCGGTTTCCCGTGCAACCAGTTCCTCGGCCAAGAGCCGGGCACCGCGGAGGAGATCGAGACGTTCTGCTCCACCACCTACGGCGTCACGTTCCCGATGATGGAGAAGATCGACGTCAACGGCGACGATCAACACCCCATCTATGCCGAACTCACGCCGGTCGCCGACGCCGAGGGCCACACCGGCGACATCCGCTGGAACTTCGAGAAGTTCCTGATCACTCCCGACGGCGCCATCACCCGCTACTCCCCGATGACGACCCCCGACGACCCCGCCCTGGTCGCCGCCATCGAAGCCAGCCTGTAGA
>JANPCI010000456.1:0-10739 GCA_031430875.1 Actinomycetes bacterium
ACACGACCACCCACCCGCAGACCGACACCTCGCCCGAATCGGCGACTGTCCGGTTCGTCCGCTACATGACGGCTTCGACGGCGAGTTGATCGAGGTTGGTGCGGTGGTCGGCGGCTCGTGCGAGTGCGGTTGCGCAGGCGAGTGCGGCGAGGCCGCCGAGTACGAATGGTGCCCTGGGTGATGTGGTCTGGATGATCCAGCCCATCGCCAGCGCGCCGAGTGGGGTGCTGCCATTCCATGCAATCTGGTGGAGTGCCATGACCCGGCCTTGCATGGATGGTTCGGTGGCTTGTTGTACGGCGACGGTGTTGATCGATTGGAAGCATGCTGAGGCGAAGCCGAGTGGGATGCCGAGTATGACGAAGGCCGGGTAGTTCGGTGCGAGTGAGAACATGATGAGGGTTGCGCTGAAGCCGGCGAGGACCCAGGCGAGTGTGCGTCGCGGGTTGGGTGTGATGCCGGCGGCGTAGATGCCGCCGAGGATGGATCCAATGGCACTGACGCTCATTGCGGTGCCGACGGCGCCGGCTCCGCGGTCGAAGCCGAATCGGACCATTGAGGGGAAGGTGGTTTGGAAGTTGAGGGCGACGAGCCCGACGACTGCCATCACGATGAGCGGACGGCGCACGTCGGGGCGGTGTCGTACGTAGGAGGCGGCTGCTCGAAGGTTGCCGGTGGCGGGTGCTCCGATCGGCCGATGCGTGAGTTGGCTGCGGGTGATGCTGGCGAGGGCGACGAAGACAACGACGTACGAGACTGCGTTGGCGTAGAAGCACGAGGCGACGCCGGTGACGGCGATCATTGCGCCGCCGAGGGCCGGGCCGACGAGTCGTGATACCGATGCGATGGTGCTGTTGACGGCGACGGCGCTGGGCAGTGTTTCACGTCCGACGAGTTGGAACAGCAGGGCCTGCATTGCGGGGCGTTCCACAGCAAGCACCAGCCCAGAGAGCAAGGTGAGGCCATAGATCATCCACAGATCGGGGGTACCGGTTGAGACGACGACACCGAACGCCAGCGCCAGCACTGCCGACACGGCCGAGGTGACGAGCAGGAGCCGGCGGTTGTCGACGCGGTCGGCGAGCACGCCGGCGGGTGCGCCGAGCAGCAGCAGCGGCAGGAACTGCAGCGCTACGGCGACACCGAGGCGATCGCTGCGCCCGGTGATGTCGAGCACCAGCCAGGTGACAGCGAGCGCTTGGAGCCAGGACCCGACGCTCGAGATCACCTGGCCGACGAAGTACCGCCGGAAGTTGGGGTGCTGGAAGGCTGCAAAACGTCCCATCACGAATCCTGGTGGATCAGCAGGGCGGTGCCGATCGCCACGGCGACGGCGGCCCAGCAGCCGATGACTGCCACGTTGGCGACGTTCGACAGGGCGGCAGCAAGGGTTTCGGGTGTGTCGGCGGCGGAACGGGTGCCGAGGAGACCGTTGGCGGCGGTGAATGGCAGCAGCCTGGAGACAGTGGCGGGGGCCATGCCTCTCACGAGGGTCTCAATGGCGAGTGCCCACACGAGCACGGATGTCACGGCGGCGGCGCTGTGGCGCACGATGAGGCCTACGCCGAGGCCGAGGCACGAGGCGAGGGTGGTGAGTACGAGCGCCCAGGCCACACCTGACACCGCGCCTGACATGTCGCCGGTGTCCATCCCGCTGGCGATACCGCCGACGAGTCCACCGACGATGCCGAGTGCTCCCATGGCGAATCCGAGCACGGCAGCGATGACGGTCTTTGCAGCGATGATGATCGGCTTGGACGGGCGGGCGGTGAGTGCGCCGGCGAATGTGCCGTGGTGGACCTCGGAGGTGAACAACAGCGTCCCGGCGACAACGGCCAACAGTGTCGTGAGCCAGCTGGACACCAGGAAGGTGTTGCCGATGGTGAATGGCAGGTCCTCGTACGGGTCGGTCTTGACGACCTTGCCAAGGATCAGCGACATCCCGACGCCGATCACGATGGTGAGGCCCACGAGGACCGGCGTTGCTCGAACCGAGCAGAGCTTGATCCATTCGCTGCGGATGGCGGCGCGGACGTCGCGGAGGATGGGCGACGGGGTCGAGGTGGGATGGAGTTGGATGGTGGTGGTCATTGGGGTTCCTTTCGGGTCGTTTCGTTGTGCGATGTGTCGGAGTCAGGCGGCTGCGTAGTTGGCGGCGTCGCGGGTGAGGTCGAGGAGGATGTCTTCGAGGCTGAGGGAGCGGTCGCGGTCGAGGGTTGAAGCGAGCGGCTCGGCGGTGATGAGGCGGCCGTTGCCGACGACGACCAGGTCGTGGGCGAAAGTGGCGAGCTCGGTGATGAAGTGGCTGGAGACGAACACGGTGCCGCCGTTGTCGGCGAAGCCGGTGAGCATGATGCGTAGCCAGCGGATGCCGTCGGGATCGAGGCCGTTGGCCGGTTCGTCGAGCATGAGCACCTCTGGGTCGCCGAGCAGTGCACCGGCAATGGCGAGGCGCTGGCGCATGCCGAGCGAGAACCCGCCGACTCGCTGGTCGGCGGCGGTGTCGAGACCGACGAGGTGCAGCACCTCGTCGACGCGGGTCTCGGGCAGCGAGCTGATCGCAGCCAGCACCCGGAGGTGGTTGCGAGCCGAGCGGCCGGGGTGCATTGCTCGGGCGTCGAGGACCACACCGATGGTGCGAGCCGGATCGCGCAGCTCGGCGTAGCGCTCGCCATGGTAGGTGACGTCGCCGGCGTCGGGTCGGGCGAGGCCAACCATCATGCGCATCGTGGTTGACTTGCCCGCGCCGTTGGGTCCGACGAAGCCGGTGATGTGCCCGGAGGTGAGCTCGAACGACAGGTCGTCGACGACGGTGCGTCGGCCGTAGGACTTGATGAGATGGGAAACCGTGATCATGGGGTGCTCCTCGTGTCGGTGGTCGTGATGACCGGGGTGATGGAGATCAACTCGGCGTTGATCGATGCCAGATACGCCACGAGGCCGTGCAGGTGTGACGAGTCGCGGAGAGTGCCCGCGAGCCGGGTGAGACCGGGGTCGTCGTGGTCGACGGTGAAGTCGTCCAGGAAGGGACCGAGCAGTCGGCGGCCGAGTCGACCCCTGAGCACGATGTCGTGGGTGTGTGCGTCTGGCATGCACGTACGGTCGCATTGGACGGGGTGAGCGGGCTTCACCCCGTACGCGAATTCACCGGGTGAACGCCCGCTACATTCACCCCGTGGAGCAGGGGTCGAACAGCAACCTGGCGGCCACCAAATTGCGCCCACCGGTGCCCCCGAGTCGGCTCGTCGACCGCGCCCGTCTCGACACGGTGCTGGACGACGCCGATGTTGCCGGGGTGGCCCTCGTGCTGGTCAGCGCCCCGGCCGGCTCAGGCAAGTCGACGCTCGTCGCGGGCTGGGCGGCGGCGCATCAGGGGTCAGTGGCATGGCTGCAACTGGAAGAGTCCGACGCAGACCCTGCCCGGTACTGGGTCTCGTTGACCGCAGCAATCAGCCGCACGAACCCCGAGATCGGAGCCGTTCTGGAACCGTTGGTAAGCGGTTCGTTCGGCTCTGGCCAGGTGGTCGTGCCGGCGCTCGTCAACGAGGTCGCGGCGATGGCTCAGCGGCTCGTCGTCGTACTCGACGACTACCACCTCATCGACGATGTCGACGTGCACCAGGGCATGGAACGCCTCATCGACCTGTGTCCGCCGCAGCTCACGCTCGTCGTGATCACCCGCGCCGATCCTCCGTTCCGGCTCGGGCGCATGCGGGTGCGCGGGCGTGTTCGCGAAATCCGTGCGGGCGACCTGCGGTTCGAACACGCCGAGGCTGCCGCCCTGCTCGGTCCGGTCGCCCGGGCATTGGACGGCCAGCAGCTCGACGCTCTTTGCGAGCGCACCGAAGGGTGGGCAGCGGGGCTCGTGCTTGCCGGGCTGTCGCTGGAGCACACCGACAACACCGCTCGCTTCGTCGAGGCGTTCCGCGGCGACGACCAGCTCGTCGCCGGCTACCTCACCGACGAACTGCTCGCCGTGCTCGACGACGACGAACGCCGCCGGATGGTCGAAGCGGCGGTGTTGCACCGACTGTCGGGACCGTTGCTGGACGCAGTCACCGGCTCAGACGATGGCACCCGTTGGCTCGACAGGCTCGCCGCCCGCAACCAGCTCGTGATCCGGCTCGACACTGTGGGCGAGTGGTACCGATACCACCACCTGTTCCGCGACCTACTCCTTCTCGAGGCGCGACGTTCCATTCCCGAGCGGCTACCGGTGCTGCACCGGCGCGCCGCCGCATGGTTCGAGAATTCCGGCTACCCGGCCGCCGCCGTCGATCATCTGCTCGCAGCAGGTGACCGCGAACACGCCATGTTGCTGATGCGGCTCGTCGGCCCGGACCTCCTGGGCAGCGGGCAGCTGAAGACGCTGCGCAACATCCTGGGACGGTTGTCGGAAGGTGGCGAACTCGATGCGATCTGCGCGGCACTCTCGGGATGGGACAACTACCTCACGGGCCGCTACGACGAAGCCCAACATCTCCTCGATCGCGCGATGGCCACACTGCCCGCCGACGTGGACCCGATGCAGGCCATGCCCTTGCGCATCAACCTCGCCCTCGGAAAAGGAGACGTCTCCACTGCACTCGCCGGCGCACACGAAGTCATCGCCGCCGGCGACGTCGAAGCACGACCCAGCGAGCTGACCACCGCAACAGGAGCGGCGTTCGCATGGGCCGGTCTTGTACGCGAAGCGCGAGCGACGCTGGCGATCGCGTACTTGCGAACCCAGGCCGAGAAGCGGACCACGGCGCACGCCATGACACTCGTCGCAGCCGCCGTCGTCGACTTTCACAACACCGGCGACGAGGCCGCCCACGCTGCAGCGCAGAGCGCGCTCGACTTCGCCACCAGCTCGGGACTCGGCGAGTACCACGGCATCGCGCCCGCGATCGCCATCCGAGCAGGCACCGGCTTGCCCGGCGCCGAGGCGATCACCGACGCCGAACGCGCCGTCGCGCTCGCGCGCCGGGCAACCACAAAGTTGGGACTGCTGTTCGTACTGACCCTGGCCGGCGACGTGCTACTGCGTGAAGGAGCCGATCAAGGACGCGAACTACTCGACGAGGCACAGCAGTTGATCGACACATGCCCCGATCCAGGAATCACCCGACCCATCCTGGACCGAGTGACCGCCAGGCACCGGATCACCCGATCACGGTCCACCCTCATACCCGGGCTCGTGGAACAACTGTCCGAGCGCGAACTCGCTGTGCTCCGCTACCTCCCATCCACACTCTCGCTGCCTGAGATCGCCCGAGAGCTCTACGTGTCACCCAACACGGTCAAGACGCAGTGCGGCGCGATCTACCGCAAGCTCGCGGTCACCAGTCGCCAAGCCGCCGTACAGGCCGCCCGCGAGCATCGACTGCTCTGACCCAGCACACTCATCCGGACCGCCTCGACGTGATGACGAGAAGACCTGCGCGACGTTGGATCCAGTCGAGGCACAGACCTCCGGCGCAGCGCCTACCTACCCGATCGGATCCCACTGCGACATGCCCGCCCGATAACGCTCCGCAGAATCCCGTGTCGAAGCTGTGGCCCGTGCCGCACCACGGCCTACTCGCCTTGTCCGAGGCGGAGCGGGCAGAGCTGATATTCGACCTCCTCGACAGCCTCGACGACCGGCCGGTCGAGGCCGACCAGCCTGAACTCGAACGCGTCTGGGCCGACGAGACGGCTCGTCGGGCAAACCAGATCGACTCGGGTGAACTCGCCACGGACTCTTGGGACGATGTCATGGAGAAGGTCGTCGAAGCCCGTCGCGTGAGGTGACTCGTAGCGTCCGGTTCCACCCGCTTGCGACAGCCGAGGTCGTGGAGGCGCAACTCTGGTACGAGAACCGTGTCGACGGTCTCTGCGATCGATTTCTCAGAGCTCTTCGCACCGCGACCGACGCCGCGGCACAACGACCCAACGTCGGCACTCCGACCCGCACGAGCGCCGCCGCCGATTCTGCTGGGCCGACCGCGCGACCAACTAGATCTTCCTGTTCGTGCGACCCGGAGCCGTAAACATGAGGCCTCGTCCAGGTGGCAAGAGGTCCGAGAGGGCAGCCCCGGCCGGGAGCGGTCGTCCGGGCGAGGTCGGGTCGGTCTGCCTCGCCAGATCGGGTGACGTGTGTGGCCGGCTTGGACAGATCTTGGATGCGACGGCGACTCGTCAGCAACGCGATGGAAGACACCGATCCAACTGGTGTTCTGTGGAGCCCAGAATCGGAATCGAACCGACGACCTACGCATTACGAAAGTGAGCCAGGCCTTTCACGACTTGGCGTTTCTTGCCGTCTAGCAGGTCTTTAGCGACCTGGTGACCTCGCCGAGTCCCGCCAATTCCGTCCAGTTTCGCCCAGTATCTTGGTTGAGATCTTGGTTGGCCTCACGGCCGGGCCTCAGCGTTCGGGCCGGTGGCCGCGACGTCATCCTGCCGACGGACCGGCACCGCGTGACCCTTCCCGGTGGGAGGGGTGGCGCAGCGCTCGTTCGGTGCGTTTGTATCAAACTGCCCCTTCGCGCGATGGCCGGCACTCATCGGCCTGACGGTCGTTTCGTGGCCGGGATTACCGAGCACGGCATAAGGGCCGTACCCGAGTGGTCGTCGTCGAGCGAATGGCGTGTTATCGAGCGCCGATTATGAGGCGCCCGGCTGGTCGCAGGCCCCAGTAGAAAATCATCCGAGGGTGATGTCGGCGGTTCGACCGTCGTCGGCGACAAGGGTGTAGGTGACTTGGCGGCCTGCGTCGATTACTTGCCACCACATGTTGTCGGTGGGTGTGATCGTCGTGCCGTCGTCAGCGCGGATCTCGGTGATGGCGTCGGGTACTACACCGCCCACGAGAACAGTGCTGAAGTCGAGTGCGTCTGCGTTGAAATTGCCGTTGAGTCCGCCGATGTCGGCGGCGGTGTAGCAGGTATTTGCGGAGTAGTTGCGTCCCTCGTATCCGATGCCGACGCAGTACACGAGTTCCGTTTGGGCAGGGTCGCCGTAGACGACGTCGAGCGTCATCTCGTCGGCGCTGACGATGTTGATCGTCTGACCGGGTTCGAGCCCCTCGAATGCCGAAATCGGCCCATCGAAGACCGGCCTCGATGCCTGGGCGGCTTGCAGCGCTTCGGTGTAGGCGGGCCGCAACGATTCGGCACCGAGACCGCTGACGCTGTCGCCGTCGTTCACCCCGGCCTCGGCAAACACAGCGATCGGGTAGCCCCCATCAGCGACGGTGTTCCAGAACCGAACCGACACCGTGGCTGCGTCAAGGCCGTCGATCGTGAACGGGCTGCCCGTGGCGTTGGCGATTCGCTCACCGGTGGCTGCGTCGTACACGTAGATGTCGGTGCTACCTCCGATGTCGTTGGTGAACGAACCGGTGAGCTGGCCGTTGCGGTAGCCCATCTGGTCGATCGTGAACGTGGTGATGCCACCGTTGAGTACGACCCAGCGTTCGGGTTCGGTTGCGGCGGCGACCTGCTGGACGAGCAGCAGGCCGTCGCCTGAGTCATTCTCGGTCGCGAGGTTGAAGCCGACGATTGCGGTGTCGTCGCCAGTCCGCGCCGTGGTGCCGATCGAGTACGTGGCGGTGTACCCGTCCGGCAGCGCTTCGGGTTGCGTCCGGTCGGCGAGAAAGGCATCGACGACGGACTCAGGCGTCGCGAACCCGGCTGCGGTGACAGCGTCGAGGCCGCCCGCCGGGAACACGCCAATCGCCTTTGCGCCTACGTCGACCGGTGGAGCATCGGCGACATTTGCGGTGTCTCGTGCCCGAAGTTCGCTCACAACAACCAGTCCTCCAACGGTCAGGACGGCTGCTGCTGCGACGAGCGCCGGCATCAACACCCGAGGGCGTTGCCGGTGTGGAGGGTCGAAGCTGAGTCGAAGGGGACCGTCGCCGAACTCGGCGGAGGGATCGATGGTCGTTCGTTCGGCCTGGCGCGAGAACGCGGTGCGGATGTCGTCGGTGAGAGAGGTTGTCATGGGAGTTCCTTTCGGATTGCGGCGAGCGCTCGGGAGTGAAGTGACTTGACGGTGCCTGGCCGGCAGTCGAGCGAGTGAGCGATGTCGGCTTCGCTGAGGTCCAGCCAGTACCGCATCACTAGTACCGCCCGCTGGCGATACGGCAGCCCGGCAATGACGTCGATCAGCTCGTCAATCGAATCTGTGGCGCGGTCCTCGCTGGCGCCATGCCGTCCGAACCGCTCCAGCTCTCGCCGGTGACGTCGATGCCAGTTCCGACAGACATTGACGGTCGTCGTCCGCAGATAGCTCTTCGGTTCGCGCACACTGTCGAAACGTGGGTACAGCTGCGCAAACGCATCCTGTGCGAGCTCCTCGGCGATCCCGTTCGATCCAGTCAGCAGATGAGCGAGCCGGACAGTTGCCGAGTACCGATCACGAAAGAAGTCATCAAACGAGGACGGTTCACGGTCACCGTGATCGGACAACATGGCCGGCGGGTCTTCGCAAGGAATCGTCACATCCTTCTACACACCGCCCACCGCCTGCCGGTTCCATCACCGCCATCAAACCGTCGTCGAACAGCACCCCGGCGGTCCCCACCCTCAATCCCATCACGGTCGACCCGACGTCGGCACCCCATCGATGCCCGCCAATAGGCTCGGGATCACTCTGCACTGCCCGGCGTGATCGTCAGGGAGAGGCGGCGATTCGGTCGCCGTTGAGGGAATGATCCGTGGATGGCGGTGACTGACTATTGGAGCCGGAGCGCTTCTCCGGCCATGAGCGGCGAGTCGATCGATCGGCCCTGTGATCCGAGTTCGTCGCGGGTGAGGCCGTTGTAGGCCAGTAAGTCGTCGACGTCGATGCCTTCGGCCTCGGCGATGCTCGGATAGGTCTCCCCGTTCTGTACGAGGTGGAGTGGCCCTGGCTGGAAGGCGACCGTGAGGCGTATCGACAGCCCGCAAGTTGCTGGTTCGAGAGGTACGGGGCGTCCGGTGGCGAGTTGGTTCACGACTGGATCGTCGCCCCTTGCGGTGCTGGCTGGGGAGTTTTCGAAGGTTGGCTCTGCACCGAATCCGGCTTGTTCGAGTGTCCGCGCTGCGTCGTCGTAGCTCATTCCGACGACGAGTGGCACCACTGCGGTCAAGCCACCGGATGCGCACGTCGCATCGTTGTTCGGGTCGGGAAGCGATGCGGTTGGAATCGAAGGCACTGCTTCGCCTGGAAACTCCGGCGAGGGGAGGATTGCGCCGGTCGGCACGACTTGGACGAGGTAGCCGCCGTCGTTGATGCAGTAGATCCCGACTTGCCATTGGCCGTTGTCGAAAACCTGGGCGTAGAGCACGGATTCGTGTTCGTCGGTCTTGGGCGTGGATGTCCAGCTGGCGTCGAATGCCGACGCGTACTGGGTGCAGCGCTCGACGCGGTCGGTTGGCCCACGTCGGTCGTAGAACTCCCATCCGACAGGTTCGTTGTCAGCGGTCATGACGGTCATGAGCTCGTAAGTGTCTGGGCGTGGTACGTCGTTGGGGAACTCCGTAGGGATGCTCCCCGGTGTGATGCCGGGGTTGGACACCGAAGCAGTCGCTCCTGGGCTGGTGTCGAGGGGCGCCGGGGCCGACGAGGACGCCGGCGTGGGCTGCGTTCGGGAGTTGGTTGCCCAGATCAGTCCGCCTGCGCCGACGAGAACAGCGACACTCACCGCGATGAGGAGCACCCGGCTCCGCCGTGGGTCCGCACCGTTGGGGCTCGAGAATCGGATGATGTTGACGTCGTCGAGGATGGCGTCAAGATGGTTCTCCACGGTCACGGCTTCGGCGCGTCGCTGGAGTGCGAGGGTGAGGTCTTCTTGGAGGTTGGTCATGAGAGTTCCTTGTTCATGGTGGTGAGGGCACGGTTGATCCACGGGCCAATCGATCCGCTGGGCACGTCGAGGGTTGTGGATATTTCGCGTTCGGTCATTCCGGCGTAGAACCGCAAGACGATGGCGGCACGTTGGTTGAACGGAAGACGGGCGAGGACGTCGAGCAGGATCTCGTCGGTGGTCGTGTCGTGCTGTGGGCGTAGACGTCGGACCAGTTTTCGGTCAGCAGCGCGTCGCCGCCCGACGTCCCGGCATCCGTTGAGCACGGCCCGGTTGAGGTAGGGGCCTGGGTCGGTGATCGTGTCCCAGCGTTGATACATCGCGGTCATTGCGTCGTGGACGACGTCGTTGGCGGTTTCGTCAGAGCCGACGAGCAGGGCGGCTCGTCGTACTTGGCCGGCGTGTTCGGCACGGTAGAAGTCCGAGAACGTCGCGTGCTTGCCAGTTCGGATCGTGGGTGCCTGCTCGGGTTCGTCGGGCACGGCCCGGTCCAGGATCGGTCTCATTGACAACTCCCACGGAGAACCCTCGCAGATCCATACGGGAACTTGGTCGATTCCTAGGCTTTGTGGCCGGCTCGGATCCTGCCCCGTGCTCAACCGTCGGGTACTTGACCTCGTCGCCGACGCCCCAGGAATCCAAGCAGACATCGACATCTCCTCAACGGGGCCACACGCCTCCGCCGACGGCGTAAACACTCCAACACCCACAGCCGGCTGAGTAGCCGCAAAACTCCGGGCACCCGCGTCTTTTTCGACGCCCGATAATCACGGACAGCAACTCCCTCGTCTGCGCTCGCGTTCCGGCGCACTCGGTCAGGCTGGGCTCGTCGACGTGCCGCACGTAACGCGATCACCGACAGTCGCCGTTCGGCATTGGCGTCGGGATTATGCAGTGTGCGGCTTGGGCCGTGATGCGG
>JANPCI010000457.1:0-3528 GCA_031430875.1 Actinomycetes bacterium
CTGTGATGTTTGGTGCAGACCGGGATCAAATTGTCGAGATCGGTTGTCCCGCCGTGACGCCACCAGATGATGTGATGAAGTTTGCAACGCTCGTAGCCGACGCTGCAGCCGGGGATCGCACAGCCACGGTAGAGGCCACGTAGGGCTCGACGTTGGGCCCGGTTCGCCAGCCTCGTGCTGCGACCCAGGTTCAACTCGCCCGGGGCATGCAACACCACACCGTTACGCACCACCACCGCTGTCACGTCGGCGCAACCGGCCAGATCGGCGAGCACCCGCGCCGGGATCTCAACAGGGATCGGCCACTCAGCGACCGGACCGGGCCCGTCGGTGGCAGGGTCGGCAGGGTCGGTGTCGATGACGACCACGAACTCGGCGCGCCCCGAGCGTGCGACACCGGCGGTGCCTTCGATCAACGCCATCAGGGCGTGACCGGCAAGGAACTTCTGTTTCTCGATCGGATCATCCGGGCAACCCTCAGGAACTGTTTGAGCGAACATCGCCTCGATCGTCGCTTGAAGTTTGGCGGCCAGACGCACCCCGGTGACCGGATCGAACATGCCGCGCAGGTTCCACATCCCGTCAGCGTCGACCCACGTGGACACCCGAACGTTGCGACGTTGCCGCCCGAGACGATCGATGCCGTCATCAGCCTGGATCCGTTTCACCTCGAGAGCCACCCGACGAGCGAACTGCTCCGGTGTCGACACCGCCGCCACCGCAACCAGTGCGTCGGCCTGCGCCAACAACTCGTCGCGTTGCGCCGCCGGCAACTGTGCAGCGGCACGGGTGACCACATCGATATGCGCAGCCGTGGTTGCGCCATCACCCAACGCACCGGCCAGCTTCGGTGTCGCCGCGAGCGTCCTGGCACGTTGCGTCACCTTGGCCGCGGCACCAAACGACGTCTTCGACGCCTTCGCGACCCGGGCCTCGGCGAAGCCGTCAGCCGACAACTTCGCCACCAACGCACCGTGTTGGGCGTCGGCCCACGCCTGCACCTCACGCACCGCCACCAGACCCGACTCGATCAGATCATCGGACGCGGCAGCATCGTCGAGCACCGCAACAATGCGCTCCACACGCTCGGCAACAGCAACAGCATCCATACCCCAACCATAAACAGGGGGTCTCACAGAGTTAGCCGGATCGGATCGGGGATGGGCGGATTCGGCGCGTCGACCACCGCTGCGCTCAGGCCTGCCTGACTGTGTCGAGCATGGGGGCCACCACCTCGGCGACGAATCGCTCATTGAGCCCGGGTGCGAGATGGATGCCGTCGGGCCTGCCGTCGGGTCCGTCCAGCCCTTCGGCCACCAGCCATCCGGGCAGGTCGACCTGCATCACATCGAGTCCGGCGATGATCTGGCGGACGGCATCCCATCGTGCCGGGTCATTGACCGGGTCGTCGAACTCCCCCCAGCCGAGGTGCGAATCGGCCGGGGTCACCCAGATGATCCTCCCACCCGCGTCTTCGACCTGCGAAGCGAACTCGGCGAAGGCATCAGCGACCAGCTGGCGACCCGTCTCGTCGCCGACCGACACCACTCGGCCATCCGCCAGGTGCATGTCGAGAGCGTCCCACGGCCCGATGTTGACCAGTACGACGTCGATCGCTTCGTCTCGAACGCGAGCTGGAATCGAGCTCCACTGTTCGACGCATCCGCTGATGTCGAGCAGCTCGCGCTCGCGAGCGACGTTGGTGAACTCGTGGAGGCGGCCGTCGGTGGCCGCGGACAGACCACAGCCGCCGAAGGCTGCGCTGCCGGCCACGAGTTCGTCGGGGTGCGTGGTTGCTCGCTCCAGCATGGCCCTCGACAGATCGACGCCCATGCTGTCGCCGGTCACGAGAACGCGCAGCGGCGGGGCCGGCTCGGTGGCGACAACGCCAGGCGATGCGCTGGTCGTCGAGCTCGGAACATCCCCTGCGACGGCCGTGGCCGGTGGAACTGTCGGCGATGCCGGTACGACGCCTGTTGTCTCTGGCGGTGGCGGCAGGGCAACGACCGAGGTGTCCGGATTCGAAGACGGGTGAGGGACGACCGTCACGAGCAGCAGCGCGAGGAGGCTGAGCGACGACACGGCCGCTACCGGCGCCTTCCATCCGATGACGCGTTGTCGGTGTCTGATTGGCGTCTCGAGCCAGCGGAACGATGCTGCCGCCAGGGCGACCGCAACGGCGACTCGTGTCACGTCCAACAGTGCCCTCGACAGCCCAGAGTCGGCCACGTCGAGTCGGGACGCGGAGAGCAACAGGAACACCGGCTAGTGCCACAGGTAGAGCCCATAGCTCCGGTCGCCCAGCCATCGCATCGGCCGCGACGCCATGGTGGGCTCGGCGGCTCCGTCGGCCACCGCCACCACGACGACGACCATGGCGGCAGCGAAGAGCGGAAACCCCCAGCGGAACATCCAGGTGGATGCCTCGGAAGAAGCGGACATGACCGCCAGTGCCACGACTGCAGCGATCGGTGCCATCCGCCGGGCAGCCCGACCGAAACGGAGGTGCCCGTCCGCCAGCACCGTGGTCATCGCTCCCGCCGCCGCGCCGATCAGCAGCGTGTGCGCACGGGTGAATGTGTTCATGTACGTCGCGGTCGGATCGAGCGGATCGAACATCACGTTCATCAACACGATCGACCCAACAGCACCTGCGGCGCAGACCCACGCGACGGTGTGGCGCACCGAGCGCGACACGGCGATGATCGCGAGCAGAACGAATGGCCACACGAGATAGAACTGCTCTTCGATCGCGAGCGACCAGTAGTGCGCTACCGGCGACGGTTCACCGAAGCGGGCCCAATAGTCGCCGCCCCCGGAGATCGTGCCCCAATTCGACAAGCTCACCGCCGCCCAGCCGATGTCTCGGCGCAGCGACGGCACCTCGATGTCGGCAAGCGGCCAGACCACTGCGATGGTGATCAGCACCGCCATGCTGGCCGGCATCAGCCGACGCAGCCGACGGGTCCAGAACCTTCGCGCGTCTACCGTGCCACTTCGATCGGCCTCGGACAGCAGCTTCGACGTGATCAGCCAGCCGGACACGACGAAGAATGCGTCGACACCGAGGTTGCCGCCTGGCAGACGATCGAGGTGGAACAGCAACACGGCCGCCACGGCGAGGGCTCGGATCCCGTCGACGCCCGGCCGGTAGCCCAGCGCGGGCGCCCCGATCATGTCCCTGACGGTATCGCTGCACTCCACAGCGCAAGCGGACGCACACGCATCGATGCTGGCGGAACCACGCGACCGGGAGCGGCGCGGCCCGAGTCCAATCTTTTCGTGCCGGTCGGCGACTGCATCGCAAACTCGATGCACTCCAGGATCAGCTCGGGTTCGACGGGCGGGTGAAATCGAGCCGCTTACCCGCCGAACGAGTGATGGTCAACAACGACTCGATCGAGACACCCGGGTC
Source organism: Actinomycetes bacterium (assembly GCA_031430875.1). Taxonomy (GTDB): domain Bacteria; phylum Actinomycetota; class Acidimicrobiia; order Acidimicrobiales; family Ilumatobacteraceae; genus Sva-07. The sequence continues at coordinate 3,416 of JANPCI010000457.1, forward strand.
GACAGGTGGTTGGTCGCGTCGGTCTTGCGTTGCACTCGTCAAAAGGACCATCGCTTGGCTTGTCGCTGGTCCGTTTGACGGCTGCGTCATTCCTTGTCAGCGGACGAACGGCT
>JANPCI010000458.1:0-7524 GCA_031430875.1 Actinomycetes bacterium
TGCTGACCACCGCCATCGCCGTCTACGCGGGAGACGCCGTCGTCGACGGAATCGAACCCGGCGCGGCACTGAATACGTCAGACCAAGCCTGGCTCGCCGCGGTGGTGCTCGTGTGGGCACCGCTCGTCGTCCTTGCGGTCACCTCGCCGGTGCGGTGGATCGAGCGGGCAATGCGCGACGACGGCGCCCCATCCACGGCAGTTGCCGATGATCCCGAGCTGACCTTCGTCGAGCGCGTCTCGCTACGGATCGCCGCCGTCGGATGGCTGGCCGCAGTGATCGCCATGATCCTGACCCTTGTCGACGACACGCTCTCGACCACGGCTCGCTCAGCTGGCTTGGTCGTGTTGGCCGTCTCCGTCATCGCGGTCGGCACCGCCGCATTCACCGGCCGCTTCCGCAGCCTCGCCACCATCAACTGACTGGCGGCCGACGCCCTCAGTCGTAGCGCACGACGAACCCGAAGTTCCGGCCCCAGCCGCGGGCGAAGGCGAGGTGGATCCAGAGGCGGGCGTGATCCTCCACTATGCCGAATGCCGATCGATCGCCGAGTTCGGCGACGTCGAATCCGATGTCTGCTGCGAGCTCGGCGACCAGGACGAGGCCCGCCTCGTCACCGGCGATCGGAAGGAACGCGGCAGCGCCGTCGATCCGACCCGTACCGAGGTGCTCAGCGCCGATCGTGTTGAACGCCTTGACGAGTAAGACGCCCGCTGGCAGGAGCGACGCGACGTGGTCGCCGACGGTCGGCTTCCCGTCAGGGACGAGAATGCGCACGGCGTTGGTCGCGTCAACGACGATCTGGCCGGTCGTCAGACCGAGCGTCGGCACCACGGCGGCGAGCGCGGGAACGGGGACCGCGAGAATGACGACGGCGGCGCCCGAAACGGCCGCTGCATGGTCGGCGAGCTCGACGGCTGGATCGCTCCGGTTTTTTATCGGTGGGATCGCGAACACCGATCACGACGTCGTGACCGGCGCCGACCAGCCCCGAGTACAGCGCCCGGCCGACCGCTCCACCTCCGATCACCGCAATCCGCTTCGATTCACTCATGGGTCCTCCCTCGTCATGGTGGGTCAGATCTCGCCGGCCAGCTCGCCGAGGCGACGCTCGCCCTCGGGCGTCTGACCACCGAGATCGAGGAAACGCTGCATCCTCGTGTGCGTCTCGTCGTCGGCCAGGGTTGCGTTGAACGCCACCGTCTCGGCAACCAGGTCGGCCTCCACGCCGAGCTCCGCTCGCACGACGCTCGCCTTGGCGGCCGCCACCGCATGCGGCAAGAAGCCGGCGATACGCCCGGCCAGCCGGTCGACGAACGCGTCGATCTCGTCGGCAGGCAGCACTCGGTTGACCCAGCCCCAGCGCTCGGCCGTAGCCGCATCGATGTCGTCACAACCGAGCACCACTTCGAGCGCGCGACTCCGCCCGATGAGGCGAGGGAGTCGCACGGTGCCACCCGCTCCCGGCACGATCCCGAGGGCGACCTCGGGTTGGCTGAAGATCGCATCCGGCGTGGCGAATCGCATGTCGCATCCGAGCGCCAGCTCGCTACCGCCACCACCGACCCGTCCGCCGATGACGGCGATCGTCGGCTTGGGCATGGTCCGCAACGTCTCGCACATCTGGTCGTACGGGCCGATCTCAGTGGGGACCGGCTGGACGCGGGGGAACTGCTGGATGGCCTCGACGTCAAAATGGGCGAGGAACCACTCGGGGTTCGCCGACCGGATCACCACTGCGCGGACCGAGATGTCGTCGGCGAGTTGCTGGATCGCCGCTCCCAGTTCGAAGAACACCTCCATCGTGATCAGGTTGATCGGCGGATGGTCGACGGTCAGCGTCGCCACTCCCCGATCATCGATCTCGGTGTTGACGCTGCTCACGGAACCGACGGTAGCGAGATCGGCTCAGTGGTCTCATAGTCGGGGCAACGAGGCCCAGAGCTACGCTTGCATGATGAGCGACCACGTCATCCGGATCACCTACTGCGTCCCTTGAGACTATTCGAGCCGCGCCGTGAGCGCTGCCAGTGACCTGCTGTCGAACTACCAGCACGTGATCGACACGCTGACCATCCACACCGGCTCGAAGGGCGTCTTCGACGTGCTCGTCGACGGGGAGCTGCTCTACTCGAAAGCCGCGACGGGTCGACATGCGGAACCGGGTGAGGTGCTCGACCTGTTCCGATCGCAGTACGCCGCAGATGTCACCCCCTACGGCGAGTAGCTCTGTCACCGGCTCTTCGGATTTCAGTGTGAGATTGCATCGAGGAGCGACAGTTCGGCTCGCCGGCGTAGAGCAGTAACCGGCCGACGCCGCCCGCGATGACCGCAGCCGATGAGGTGGAGGCCGAAGAATTCGTCGCCGAGATGGTCGGCATCGTTGCCGGCGGCGAAGCTGGATGAGTCGAGCCGGCACGCGTCCGCGGACGCGTCGGATGGTGTCGGGCAGGTCGGGGCGCGCCGGTTTGGGGGGTGGCTGGTCGAGGGATGCGGTGGGCGCTCCGGGTTCGGATCGCGTACGCGATCCAGCGTAATCGAGGGGTGTCACAGGGTTACTCAGGGGGTGAATTCGGCGCGTCCGCGGGCGCGTTGGTCGACCCCATGTTGGCGGCCATCGGAGCCTGGCGGCGATCTGCGTCTACCGCCGGCGGCCACGTGAAACGAGCGCTTCGGATCTCAGCCCGCGCTCAAATCCGAAGTGCCCTGTTACTGATGGTGTCTGACACCATCAGTAACAGGATCAGCTCATGCTGACGAGATCGAGCCAACCTTCGGAAAAGTAGTCGACGTCGCCGTCGGGCATCAGCAGCACTTTGGTCGGCGCGAGCTCGCGCACGAACTCCTCGTCGTGGCTCACGAGGATGATCGCGCCCGGCCAGTCGACGAGCGCGTCGGCCACGGCCTGACGTGACGGCGGATCGAGGTTGTTCGTCGGCTCGTCGAGCAGCAACAGGTTGTTGCGACCGACCATCAGCATCGCCAGTGCCAGCTTGGTCTTCTCACCGCCCGACAGCGTGCCCGAGTCCTGGAACACCTTGTCGCCCGACAGGCCGAACATGCCGAGCAGCCCGCGCAGCTGTGTCTCGCCGAGGTTGATGCCATCGGGAACTGCATCGCGGATGTTGGTGAGCAGCGACTCGTCCGTTCGCAGGTTGTCGTGCTCTTGTGCGTAGTAGCCGGAGTGCACCTGGTAGCCGAACGTGAAGTCGCCGAGATCGGCCTCGGTCTCCCCGGCGAGAATGCGCAGCAGGCTCGTCTTGCCTGCCCCGTTGAGGCCGAGCACCAGGAGGCGCTCACCACGGCCGAGGTCGAAGTCGATGTCTTCGAAGATGGTCGGCCCGCCGTACGCCTTACACAGGCCCGACGCCCGGATGACGGTTTCCCCGCACTTCGGCGGATCGGGGAAGCGGACCGCCATCGTCTTGGTCGACTGCGGGCCTCGTACTCGCTGCGTCTCGAGGCGAGCGATGCGCTTCTCGACGCTGTGCGCCATAGCCGCCTTCGTGGCCTTCGCGCCAAAACGATCCACAACGGTCTGCAGGCGATCGATCTCCTTGGCCTGGAGCACCGCCTTCTTCGCGAGTCGCTGTTCGTCCTCAGCTCGCGACCGCTGGTATTGGCTGTACGTGCCGCGGTACTCGACGATCTCGCCGACGTCGGTTTCGGTGGCCCGGTCGAGGTGCAGTACCCGGGTGATGGATTCGTCGAGCAGTTCGAGGTCGTGGCTGATCACGAGCAGCGCGCCCTTGTACTGGCGCAGGAAACCGAGCAACCAGGTCTTGGCGTCGACGTCGAGGTGGTTGGTCGGCTCGTCGAGACAGAGCACGTCGGAGCCGGCGAACAGAATGCGGGCGAGCTCGACTCGGCGGCGCTCACCGCCCGACAGCGTGCTGATCGGCTGGTCGAGCCTCGAGTCGGGGATGCCCAGACCTGCAGCCATCGCCCGCGCCTCGCTCTCGGATGCGTATCCGCCAGTGGTGCGGAACGCCTCCTCTGCTTCGGAGTAGCGACCGACGTTGCGTTCGTCGGGGTTCTCCTCCATCGCGATGCGGAGCTTCTCGATGCGCGTGATCTCGTCGTCGATGCCGCGGCCCGACAACACATGGGTGACGCACGAACGGCCGTCGAGCGCCGAGTCGATCCTCGGGTCCTGGGGGAGATAGCCGAAGCCGCCCTTGCGCACGACCCTGCCCGACTTGGGCTCGTTCTCGCCTCCGAGCACCTTGAACAGGCTGGTCTTGCCGGCTCCGTTGCGGCCGACGATGCCCACCTTGTCGCGGGCCATGACGGTGAAGCTGGCGGAGTCGACGAGGAGTCGTCCACCCACTTCCACCGAGATCGCCTGAGCCTGGAGCACCCGTTCAGGCTAGAGGTACCTCGTCGGATCAGCCGCCGGGCAGTGGAGCGGGCGGAGCCGGCCGGCGCTCGTCGTCGGGCTATGTCGGGACAGGCGTCGTTGGCGGCAGCGTCGTTGGCTGCAACGTCGTTGGCTGCAACGTCGTCGGCGGCAGCGTCGATGGTGGTGGTGGAGGTGGCGAGGGCGGCGGGATAGTCGTCGTGGTGTTCGGCGCCGTCGTGGTCGTCGCGCTCCCACCGGAATCGGCCACGGACGTGGTCGTGGTCGGGCGCACGGTGGTGGTCGTCGTGCGGGAGCTGGTCGAGCCGCCAACACTCGAGCCGCCGCCGGTGCCGCGATTGACCGCGGAGTCGTTGCGGAACACCGGCTTCAAGCAGGCACCATCACCGATCGAAACCGGTCCGAGTGCACCGGCCACGGCCTGGGAGAGCACCTCTCGCCCCATCTCGGTCGGGTGCAGCCGGTCGCTGCTCAACACGCCCGGCGTCTCTGCGATCGCCTGCCAGTCGATGACGGTGACGTTGTCGTACTCCGAGCCAAGCCGACGGACGACATCGTTGACCTCGGTGTAGTTCGACCGGTACTCGGTGACCGTGAACAGCAGCGTCGGACGGGGTGCAAGTCGCTCGAGGATCAGGCGCAGTTCGGCCTCGTACCTCGCCTCGTCACCGCCGTAGTTGCTGCCGAGGAACACGACCGCGGCATTCCAGTCGTCACCGGGCGGAGGGTCGCGCACGAGCATCTTGTCGAGCACGCGGTTACCGAAATCGATGAAGCGGCTCGGTTCGGCCTCGACGGCAGCCTCCCAACCGAGCGGAACGAGCGCGTCGCACATCTGCCCGCCGTAGCGTGACGACGTCGACGCCATGATCGAGTCGCCGATGATGAGAACCCGATTGCCGGCGACGATGTCGCCGACGAGTTCGGCGGTCGTGCCATCGTCGTTCACTGGGGGAGGCACCAACACCAGTTGCTCACGATTGGCCGGCACGGTGTCAGGCAAAACACCGACGCCCGCAATGGTCGGCACCGGTGTACCGACTGGAATGGTGGTCTCTCCGGCGTCGCCTCCGATCGTGCCGCAGGCAGCCAACGTCAGCGACAGCGCGACGAGCGCGGCGATCGACGGACTGCGGAGCATCGTCTCCATTGAAGCGGGTCGCGGCCGCCGGCGGGCATCGCGTCGCGAAATCTGGGGGTTCAGGAGGAACGAGAGCGCAATTCGTCGCGGATTTCGATGAGAAGGTCGACCTCACTCGGACCAGCGTCTTCCTCGACCGGTCCCTTCATCTTGTTGTACGCCTTGATGATCAGGAAACACACCAAGGCCACGATCACGAAGTTCACGATCGCCGTGATCGCGGTGCCGATCAGAATCACGCCGTCGCCGATATCGATGGTGATGCTGTCGAAGTTCGGTTCGCCGAAGATCGCCGCGATGATCGGCATGATCACACCTTGGACGATCGCGACGACGACCAATCCGAATGCTGCGGCCAGAACGAACGCAATGGCGAGTTCGACGAGGTTTCCGCGATTGACGAAGTCCTTGAACTCCTGGATCCAGCTCTTCATGTTGTTCTCCGTCTCTCGGTAGGCAAACGCAAACAGGTTGCGGGTCGGACATACCGTAGTCAAACCACCATTCGGCCGCCGTCTGCCCCCCACCGAAGCCGACGCATCCCCACCGAAGCCAACGCATCCCCACCGAAGCCAACGCATCCCCACCGAAGCCAACGCATCCCCACCGAAGTAGGTTTGCAGCGTGTCGATCGGCTCGAGCTCGTGAAGATCTCGCTCCGTCAGGAAGCTGACGAGTTCGATCTCGTCGTGATCGGGATGGGATCGGCCGGAATCCTCGCCGCCGAGTTGGCAGCGCACGAACTGGGCCTTCGAGTGGCTGCTGTCGACCGCTCGCGATTCGGCGGTGACTGTCTGTGGACGGGCTGCGTGCCGTCGAAGGCTCTGATCGCGAGCGCGCGAGTCGCGCACACGGTTCGAACTGCGCCCCAGTTCGGGGTGAACGTGAGCGAGCCGTCGATCGATCTCGATGCTGTTTGGAAACGGATCGCTGACGTGCAGGCCGACATCGCCTGCACCGACGACAACCCCGACCGCTTCCGAGATCTCGGCGTCGTCGTCATCGAAGGTGAGGCCGTGGTGACCGGGCCGCGTGAGGTCACCGTTGGCGACCGGGTACTGCGAACCCGCTTCACGCTGGTGTGCACCGGCAGCCGGCCGTTCATCCCACGTATCGACGGGATCGCGGACATCGACATCCTCACCAGCGACAACCTCTTCGAGATCGCGCGGCCGCCCGACTCGCTGATCGTGATCGGTGGCGGCCCGATGGCGTGCGAGACATCGCAGGCACTGCTCCGGCTCGGCGTGGAGGTGACGATGATCGAGCGTGGCCCCCGGCTGCTTCCGAAGGACTTCCCCGATCACAGTGATCTTCTTGCAAAGATCCTGCGCTCCGAGGGTGTCGACATCCGGCTCGGCTCCCCCGCCGTGAAAGCCAGGAGCAGGAACGACGGCGGTGTCGACGTGTGGACCGATGCGGGCGACAGGGTGACCGCGGCCGGGATCCTCGTCGCGGCGGGCCGCACGCCCAATGCCGAGTCGGTCGGCCTCGACCGACTCGGGATCGAGATCACCGAGCGCGGTATCACCGTCGATGAGCGCAACCGGACGATCGTGCCGACGATCTACGCCGTCGGCGACGTCACCGGGCGAGCAAGGTTCACGAATGCCGCTGCCTACGACGCGGCACTCGCACTGCGCGACATGTTCCTGCCCGGCAGGGGTACACCACCCGCTCTTGTTCCGTGGTGCACGTTCACCGATCCGGAAGTTGCTCACGTCGGGTTGACCGAGGCTGAAGCCGTCGAGCGACACGGCCGACGCAAGACGGCGGTCCATCGCCGTGCGATCGCCGCATCTGATCGGGCGCGAACCGACGGCGTCACCGAGGGCGAGATCGTGATCGTCACGGCGAGCGGCCGCATCGTGGGGGCGCACGCGATCTGTCCCCACGCCGGAGAGGTGATCCACGAGTTGGCCCTGGCCACGCGAGCACGACTCAAGCTGTCGAGGCTGGCCGAGTTGATGCACATCTACCCGACGTATTCGACCGTCACCGGCCAGATCGCCGGCGATCAAGC
>JANPCI010000459.1:0-2766 GCA_031430875.1 Actinomycetes bacterium
AGATCGACGAGTGTGTGCTGGAGCGGGTTGAGGTCCTGCGCCTCATCGACGAGGAGGTGTCGGAATCGCCAGCGGACCGTGTCGGCGAACTCGTTGTCGCGTCGCAGATCGCGAATGGTGTGGGCCAGCACGTCGTCGAAGTCGATCACGCCGCGACGGCGCTTGAGCGTCTGAAAGCCCGTGTAGGCCTCGGCGCACTTGTCGATCCCCGGTGCCGGATGTCGCTGGGCACGGCGAGCGGCCGACGGATACATGCCGGCATCGATGCCGCGAGCCGACGCCCAGTCGATCTCGGCCAGGTACACCGACAGACTCCGACGATCGTTCGCATCGATCGAGTCGCCGAGGAGGCGTCGGCGATCGGAGACCACGGTGAGGGGTCGCTGTTCGGTGTCGGCCCAACGTTGCTTGAGCACGCCGAGCATCACCGAGTGGAACGTGCCAGCTTCCACGTGGTCGCGTAGCCCGAGGCGCAGGAGCCGACGCCGCATCTCTCCGGCGGCCTCCCGCGTGAAGGTCAACGCCAGCGTGTGGCGAGGTTCGGCCGTGCCGATGGCGATGCGGTAGGCGATCCGCCGGGTGAGCACCCTGGTCTTGCCCGACCCGGCCCCGGCGATCACCGCGACCAGCTGCGATTCGGTGGTGACCGCAGCGCGCTGGTCGGCGTCGAGGTCGGCGATCAGCCCATCCGGATCCACCCCGCAACTGTACGAGATCTGCCTGCGATGAGGTTGTGGCTCAGCCCTCGCGCCGGAATCTCATCGCCGATCGAGTGCGATGAGGTTGTGGGTCACCTGTCGCGCCGGAATCTCATCGCAGGGAGGCCGACCGCGCCGATCGCGCTGGCGAACAGGTGTTCTTTCGGTAGAATGTGGCGATGGCCGAGACCGTCACACCGCCCGCCAGCCCTGCCATGGCGCCCGACGAGCTGCTGCTGGAAGCCGCTCCGGCGAGCAACTACGCCGCCCTCGACGAAGCGAAGTTCCGTGTGGTCTCCGACTTCGAGCCGGCCGGCGACCAGCCCGAAGCGGTAGCGGCGCTCACGAAGGGAATCAACGAGGGTGAGCGATTCCAGACGCTGCGCGGCATCACCGGTTCGGGCAAGTCGGCCACCATCGCGTGGACCATCGAGCAGACCCAGCGCCCCACGCTGATCCTCGCGCCCAACAAATCGCTTGCAGCTCAGCTTGCCCAGGAGATGCGCGAGTTCTTCCCCGACAACCGGGTCGAGTACTTCGTCAGCTACTACGACTACTACCAGCCCGAGGCGTACATCCCGTCGAGCGACACGTACATCGAAAAGGACAGCTCGATCAACGACGAGATCGATCGGTTGCGGCACTCGGCAACGGCAGCGCTGCTCACCCGTCGTGACGTGATCGTGGTGGCATCGGTGTCGTGCATCTACGGCATGGGCAACCCCGACGAGTACCGCGGCAACCTGCTCGACCTCAGTGTCGGCGTCGATTACGACATGCGCAACATCCTGCGCCGCCTCGTCGACATGCAGTACGGCCGCAACGACATGACACTCGGGCGTGGCAACTTCCGGGTGCGTGGCGACACGATCGAGGTGCATCCGTCCTACGAGGAATCGGTACTGCGCATCGAGATGTTCGGCGACACCGTCGATCGCATCACCACCATCGATCCGCTCACCGGCGAACAGCTCAGTGAACTGCCACGCGCCCATGTGTTCCCCGCCACTCACTACGTCACCGGCCCTGAGCGCCTGAGAACCGCGATGGCCGGCATCGAAGTCGAACTGCAGGAGCGGCTGAAGTGGTTCGAGGAGAACGACAAGCTGCTCGAAGCGCAAAGGCTGCGAATGCGCACGTCGTACGACCTCGAGATGATGAGCGAGGTCGGCTACTGCAACGGCATCGAAAACTACTCGATGCACATGGATGGCCGCGTGCCCGGCGAGCCGCCGTTCACCCTGCTCGACTACTTCGCCGACGATTTCCTGCTCGTCGTCGACGAGAGCCACGTCGCGGTGCCGCAGCTACACGGTCAGTTCGCCGGCGACCGCAGCCGAAAGGACATGCTCGTCGAGCACGGCTTCCGCCTCCCCTCGGCGCGTGACAACCGCCCACTCACGTTCGAAGAAGTGCTCGAACGTGTCAACCAGTGTGTGTTCCTGTCGGCAACACCGAGCCCCTATGAGCTACGCGTGTCGACCAGCATCGTCGAGCAGATCGTGCGACCAACCGGGCTCGTGGACCCCGAGGCGATCGTCAAGCCAACCAAGGGACAGATCGACGACCTGATGGAGATGGTCAGCGACCGCGTCGCCCGTGGCGATCGCGTCCTCGTCACGACGCTCACCAAGAAGATGGCCGAGGACCTCACCGACTATCTCCTCGAACAGGGTCTTCGCGTTCGGTACCTGCACTCGAACATCGACACGATCCAGCGGATCGAAATCCTGCGCGGGCTGCGTCTCGGTGACTTCGACGTGCTGGTCGGCATCAACCTGTTGCGGGAAGGCCTCGACCTTCCCGAGGTGTCGCTCGTGTGCATCCTCGACGCCGACAAGGAGGGCTTCCTGCGTTCGGAGACAGCGCTGATCCAAACGATGGGTCGCGCCGCGCGCAACGTCGACGGCCAGGTGGTGATGTACGCCGACACGATCACCCGGTCGATGCAGGCAGCCATCGACGAGACGCAGCGGCGTCGCCAGGTACAGATCGCGTACAACCTCGAGCACGGCATCAACCCGCAGACCATCCGCAAGGCGGTCGGCGACATCCTGTCGCTGCTGCG
>JANPCI010000460.1:0-7334 GCA_031430875.1 Actinomycetes bacterium
CTACGAGATGGAGTCGGCCACCCTGTTCACGATGTGCGCCAGCCAAGGCCTGCGCGCTGGTTGCGTGGCGGGCGTACTGGTGAATCGGACCCAGCAGGAAATGCCCGACGAGGAGACCGCGAAACGGATCGAGGCGACCACCGTCGCTGTTGCCGTCGAGGCCGCACGTCGCCTCATCTGATCGCGGCCCACGACTGCTCTGCTCGCGCCGGTCGCTCAATTCGTCAATGGCCCGTGGTGACTCCACCTGGCAGCAAGGCGGTGCACGCGATGGGCGTGACGACGACGCAGCGGCCGGACCAACGTTGTGGCGTGAACTCGGTAGAAGAAGTACTTCGCTACCTCGACACAGACCAGATAGACCACGACGAACACCGCAAGAAAGGCGAAGAACGCCGGGGGGAGTGGCGCGAATCCCAGCGTGTCGTTGAGAGGGCTCTGCGGAATGAGTGCGCCGACCATCACGACGGCGATCACCGATGCGAGTAGCGCTCGTGACGGGCGGCTCCGGAAGAACGGGACCCTTCGAGTGCGGATCACGAACACGATGAGCGTCTGCGTGGCCAGTGACTCGACGAACCATCCCGACCGGAACTCGGGTGTCGACGCGTCGAAGACCCAGAGCATCACGGCAAACGTTGCGAAGTCGAACACCGAGCTGATCGGTCCGAAGCGGACCATGAACCGACGAATGAATCCGATGTCCCAGTGGGAGGGCCGAGCGAGTTGCTCCTCGTCGACGCGGTCGGTCGGAATCGTCATCTGACTCGTGTCGTACAACAGGTTGTTGAGCAGGATCTGAAACGGGAGCATCGGGAGGAACGGGAGGAACGCAGCGGCGACCGTCACGCTGAACATGTTCCCAAAGTTCGACGACGTCCCCATCAGGACGTACTTGATCGTGTTGGCAAAGATCCGCCGACCTTCGACAACTCCATCGGCAAGGACATCGAGATCCCGTTCGAGCAGGATGATGTCGGCAGCATCCTTGGCCACATCGGTCGCAGAGTCGACGGAGATCCCGACGTCGGCGTGGTGCAGGGCCAACGCATCGTTGACACCGTCGCCGAGGAACGCCACCGCTGATCCCGCGGCACGTTGAGCACGCAGAATCCGAGCCTTCTGCTCCGGACTGACCCGCGCAAAGACCGTGGTGTTGCCAACGACGCTCATCAGTTGGTCGTCGTCCATCGTGTCCAGATCCGCTCCGGTGAGCGTCGCGCCGGCAGGCAGTCCAAGTGTCCGGCCGACCGTCTCGGCGACGAGCGGGTTGTCGCCGGTCACGATCTTCACCGCGATACCGAGTTCAGCGAGCCGGGCAATCGATGCAGCCGCCGATTCCTTGGGTTTGTCGAGGAACACCAAGAAGCCCTCGAGGTGCAGATCGTGCTCGTCGCCGGCAGTCACCGTGGTCAACTCAGGAGCGATGCGGGTGCCTATGGCCACGACACGATTGCCGGCATTGAACTCGTCGTCGAGCACCCGACGTGCCTGATCCGTGACATCGGTGCAACGTTCGAGGATCGACTCGGGAGCACCCTTGGTGATCAGGAGTCGTTGATCGTTCCAGTCGACCAGCACGGAGACGCAGCGACGCTCGTGATCGAACGGTGCGATGGCAACGCGATGGGACTGTTCGACGCTCGTCGCCGTCGTCGCCGCCGATGCCTCCCAGAGCGCAACATCGAGCGCGTTGCCGCCCACGGCAGTCTCTCCCGAGCGGGTCGCCTCGTTGCACACGAGCCCGAGCGCGAGGAGCTCAAGACTGTCTTCGCCGCTCGGAGTGATCGACCGCTGGAAGCTGATGTGGCCATCGGTGAGCGTGCCGGTCTTGTCGGTGAACAGCACGTCGATGTCGCCGAGATCCTCGATGCAGACGAGGCGCTTGACGAGGACCTTCTTCGCTGCCAGCCGACGCGACCCCGTTGCGAGGCTGGTGGAGACCACGGCCGGCAAGAGCTGGGGGGTGATGCCCACGGCAACAGCGAGCGAGAACAGGACCGCATCGATGACCGGGCGACCGAGGGCGACGTTGACGACGAAGATGGTGGCGCTGAGCGCGCCGCCGACCTTGGCGAGCAGCCCGGAGAATCGGGTGAGCCCGAGTTGGAATTCGGTTTGGGGATGCTGTTCGCCCAGCCCCACCGCGATTCGCCCGAACTGCGTGGAGGAGCCGATTGCCACGACGACGGCGTCGGCCGAACCGACGTGGACGACCGAGCCCATGAACAGAAGCGACGACAACTCGGCCAGCGGTACGCCGCTCGCAACCGCAGCGGGCGACTTCTCCGCCGGGATCGACTCCCCGGTGAGGAGCGATTCGTCACATTCGAGATTGCTGGCCGTGAGAATGCGAAGATCAGCGGGGATGATCGAGCCCACCCCGACGTGCACGATGTCCCCAGGAACCAGGTGGGTGACCTCCACGCTCGTGGGAGCGCCATTGCGGGTCACGGTCGCGTCATGGCGGATCTCCGAATGCATCGCCTCGGCGGCACGCTCGGCTCGATACTCGTTGACGAACCCGAGACCGACCGATGCAGCGACGATCACCCCGATGATCAGCGCGTCGATGCCCTGGCCGACGAATGCCGACACCAGTGCCGCGGCGAGCAACAACCACAGCAAGGGGCTGTGCAGTTGCCGGGCGAGGACGGACCAGGCGCTGGCATGGTGCGAGCGCACGGCATTCGGGCCGAAGGTGTCCGATCGTTCGGATACCTCGAGCGCTGTGAGTCCGGACATCCGGCTTCCGAGTGCCGCCAGTACCTGCTCGGGCATCGAGGCCGCCGCCGTCTCGATCGTCGGCGTCGAGATCCGATCGATGCCCCTCGGAGGTGCGGAGCGATCAACAGACGTCACGCTCGAGTATGGCGCAGTTCCCAGCGCGGCGTGCGCCCTGTTCTGGCTGCATGGCGTAACGTCTCGGCGTGGGAGGGAACCGGACCGCGACGGCCGCTATTGCTCGCGCGACGTACATCGTCGTTGTTGCGATCGCGCTCGGGGTGGCCGCAGGCGCATGTGGCAGCGATGACACAACGGCGACGTCCGACGTCGAACCGGCCGCCGCCTACACCGCAATCGTCGAGTGGCAGGCCGGCGAGCAAGAGCCCGTCACGAACGACAACGGCGAGGCGCAGCTCCCGGTGATCTACGTCGTCGCCGCGGACGGCGAGACGATCGACGTCGGCGTCCAAGCCGACGTTGCAGCGGCAACCGTTGACATCGCCGACGTGCGTTTCGCCGACGAATCGACCGAGGCGTTCCACGATGGAGTCGACGGCGAACCGGTCATCGCCGACGGCGTCATGCTCCTGGTGGGCGCACTGCCCGATCCCGCCCCCACCATCAACGTCGAGCTCCTGCGTTACCTCACGATCGAGAGCTCGTCACCGTTCACGCTGCAGATCACCGCCGACGAAGCCGCGACGGAGTCGAGCGGCATCAGCGTCGCCACCGTCACGTCGGTGAGAGAGCCCTGATCATGCCGTCGGCCAGGTTCAGGGCCTGCAGGACATCGCGTTCGCTCACGATGTAGTCGACGTCGATTGCGCAGCGGCGGAGGTTGTCGAGTTCGCACCGCTGCTCCACTCCGATGCCCGAGCCGACGACGCTCTGAGCGAGGTCGACCGCTGCCGACGCATCGACGATCGCAACCCGCAGCGATCCCGCCTCCAACGCCTGGTGGGCCATCGCGAGGCGAACGTGCGCTCCGCCGAGGTGATCCTCGGGCGGCCCTTCGAATCGGTGGGCTTCTCTGACCCCGCGCACGAAGAAGAAAAGCGCGGGGACGTAGATGGCGGTGAGCACCGTCATGCTGACCTCGACCGGAAACGCAATGGGTGTCGCGAGGACCCCGCCGAACACCCAGGCGAGCTGGAACCAGGTCTCGTAGCGAGCCCCGGCCCGCCCGAGGAGTGCCTCGGGCGCACGGCGCTGAAGGAGTCCGTCGAACGAATTGCGACCGAGCGTTGTGGAGAGTCCGACGAGGGCAGAGATGACCATCAGAAGTGGCACCGAGGCGCCGAGGATTCCCACTGCCGTGAACGCGGCGGGCAACGCGATCGCCAACCCGATCAGCTGCTCCTCGCGAAACCGGCGCCGTAGGACGGTGGTCGCCGTGTGGCCGAGGAATGCGCCGATTCCATACGCGGCCGCCGCCACGCCGTAGATGTAGGCCGGTTCCGATGACCGCCGGAGCGTGAACGCCAGCGTGAAGAGAAAGAACCCGACGGCGGCGCGGATGGCGAGCATGCCGACGGACGACACGACAACCGTCGGAAGGTGGGTCTCGGCGTACTCGACGTCATCCGGCGTGATCGCCGCCGTCGAACGAGGGCGGGCCCACAGCACGGCGCCGCCGGCGAACGCGAACAGCACTGCGGCGCCGCGAAGCGACCATTCCGACCCTGCCCAAGCGAACAGCGCGGTCGCCGCGACGACTCCGAACGCCGCGGTGGTGCTCGAGAGGCGGGCCAGACGGGCGTTCGTGGAAACGAGTTCCTCGGGGTCGTCGACGAGCGTTTGCACGAGCGTCTGTTTGACGATGCCCGACGCCTTGCTCGCGATCAGCAGACACAGCACGATCGGATAGAAGGCGACCTGCAGCAACGTCACGGCGAGCAGCAGGCAGAACACACCGCGGGCGACAAAGAACGACGACGCGACATAGCGCTGCGACCGACGGAAGCGATCGATGGCGGGACCCACGAGCGGTGAGAGGACCGCGAGCGGGGCCATCGTGATGAGCAGGTACAGCAGCACCTGTTCACGCGAGGCGTTGGGGCTGACGTTGAAGAACAGTGAGCCGGCGAGGCTGACCGAAACGAATGCGTCGCCTGCTGCAGCGAGACCTTGGGCCGTCGCCAACGGCACGAGCGCACCCCGACCGATCATCACCCGCCGGAGACGGCGATGCAGTGGCACGCGTTCGTCGGTGAGCGTCTCGCTCCCCTCGTTTGCGCCGACCGTGGGCATCGTCCCCATCTTGGTGCATCGAAGCGTCGGGAGGGTGATGGACGTGATGATGTGCGAAAGTTGCGACTCATGGGTGCCGGCACGTTTCCATCCGATCTCGACATCGCTCGACAGGCGACGCTGCGTCCGTTGACCGATATCGGCGCCGACGCCGGGATTCCGCTCGACTGCCTCGAGCCGTACGGCACCGGTGCTGCGAAGATCGACTTGCGCGCCGTCGAGCTGATGGCTGACCGACCCCGAGCGAAGTACGTGGTCGTGTCGGCGATCACTCCGACGCCACTCGGTGAAGGCAAGACCACCGTCGCCGTCGGGTTGAGCCAGGGGTTCAGCCACATCGGTCGCACTGCCACGCTCGCAATCCGCCAGCCGTCGATGGGGCCGACGTTCGGGATCAAGGGCGGCGCGGCCGGCGGCGGCTACAGCCAGGTGGTGCCAATGGAGTTGCTCAACCTGCACCTCACCGGCGACGTCCACGCCGTAACTGCCGCCACCAACATGTGCGCTGCGGCGGTCGACGCCCATGTGTTCCACGGCAACTCCTGGGGGCTCGATCCACACCAGATCACGTGGCGTCGATCGATCGACATCAACGACCGCTCGCTGCGCAACACCGTGACGGGACTCGGCTCACGACTCGACGGGATTCCCCGAGAAACCGGCTTCGACATCACCGCCGCGTCCGAAGTGATGGCGACGCTGGCGCTGTGCACCGACCTGCAGGATCTCCGCCGGCGCCTCGGGCGCATCGTGGTCGGATACACGGAGGCAGGCGACCCCGTGACCGCGGACGACATCGAGGTCGCCGGAGCGATGGCGGTGATCCTGCGCGAGGCCATCAAACCGAACCTCATGCAGACCCTCGAGAACACGCCGGTGCTCGTGCACGCCGGCCCGTTCGGCAACATCGCCACCGGCAACTCGTCGATCGTCGCCGACCTCATCGGCATCCACATGGGCGACTACCTCGTGACCGAGGCGGGCTTCGGTGCCGACATGGGCGCCGAGCGGTTCTTCAACATCAAGTGCCGCGTGTCGGGCCTTGCTCCCGACGCGGCCGTGCTCGTGGCGACCGTTCGCGGGTTGAAGGCGCACAGCGGCAAGCACACCATCGTTGCCGGCCGGCCCCTGCCCGAGGCGCTGTTGCAGGAGAACCCCGACGAGGTGCACGAGGGCGGGGCCAACCTGCGCAAGCAGTTGGAGAACATGCGCATCCACGGCTGCACGCCGGTGGTGGCCATCAACGTCTTTCCCGGCGACCATCCCGCCGACATCCGCGCCATCGAGGAGATCGCCGCCGAGTTCGACGCGCGCTCCGCGGTGTCGACCCACTTCGTCGACGGCGGCGCCGGCGCGAAGGACCTCGCTCGGGTTGTCGCCGAGGCGGCCGAGGAACCGAGCGAGTTCAAGGTGCTCTACCCCGACGAGATGTCGTTGCGCGACAAGATCCACACCGTGGCCACCAAGGTCTACGGCGCCGACGGGGTCGACTACACATCTGTTGCGGCACGCCAGATCGACAACTTCGAACGCAACGGGTTCGGGAACCTGCCGGTGTGCATCGCGAAGACCCACCTGTCGATCTCCTCCGACCCGACGCTGCACGGCGCGCCGACGGGCTGGACGTTGCCGGTGCGTGAGGTTCGAGCGTCGGTGGGCGCCGGCTTCGTGTATCCGATCTGCGGCGCCATGAGCACGATGCCAGGCCTCGGCGCATCACCGGCGCTGCAGCGCATCGACATCGACGCCGACGGCAACATCGTCGGCCTCAGCTGATTGAGAAGCATGTGTCGCCGATCGACGCGCTGCGCGCGATCCACGAGGAGCTCTGGGATGCCGAGCGGGGGATGGATCGGTTTGCTCGCGGGGTCGTGCCGGGCGTCGACATCTCGTCGCTGAATCTGCACTCGGTTCGCGAAACCGCGCTGGGCGCGTTCCTCGACCTGAACGACGGCAACACCGATCGCGCCGTCACGGCGATCCGCAACGTGCTCGCACTGCAGTACCCCGCCTCCGACTGGCCGTGGAGCGGCACCTTTCCCGTCACGGCCGAGCAGCACGATCCACCCGGAACCGATGCGATCGAGTGGGTCCACTACGACCCCAACTGGCGCCAGTTCCTCGGGTGCATCCTCGCACTCGCCGTCATTCACCACGAGGCGGCGCTGCCCGACGACATTCGCACCGGCATCGACAGCGCGCTCTCACGCTGCGTCCACGGCGAACCCGAAAAGCGCATCGCTGCGTGGTACACGAACCCCAACTTGATGCACGCCTGGCTCCTCGGCCACGTCGGGCAGGCGACGGGCGACGCCGAGCTGATCGCAGCCGGCGAGCGACGGGTCCATCAGATCATG
>JANPCI010000461.1:0-16374 GCA_031430875.1 Actinomycetes bacterium
CGGTAGCTCGATCCGAAGCCGGCCCGCAGGCGCCGCAGCACGGCATGGACGTCGATCGGCTCGCTCGAGTGCACCATGATCGGGCGGGCGATGACCGCCTTGGTCAGTGCACCGGCGCGCACGGCATCGCGCGCCGCGCCAACGGCGGCCAGGTAGTCGTCGACGTTCACACCCGGCTCGATCCGATAGCTCGATGCACTGGCATCGGCGAGGGGCCGGGGTGCGATCATGGTGGCGACGGCTGCATCGTCGAGGTCGCCGCAGACCGTCACGGCGACGGTGCCGTCGGCACACTTGCGCACCAGCACCTGTGGCACGATCATGTCGGCCGGTGCGCCCGGACGGAAACCGAGCACACCGAGTGCCACCGGCCCAGCGCCCTCGATGGTCGAGTCGTGGGAGACAGCTGCGAGAAAAGAAGCCGCCTCGTCGATCGCGACCCGGGCGGCCACCCCGCGCCCTGCCATTCCGACAGCGTTGCGAACGAACAGGTAGCCGTCGCCGGCAGCAACGTCGTTCAGGTCGATTGCGGCGTCGGTGAAGTCCGAGAGTGGTCGGGTCCTGGCCCTCGAGAACACGTTCGCCATCGCGCTCACCGGCGCGAGCCGACCATCAGCTGGGTCAACCCACCCGACAGTTGGGCGTGACGCACATCGTTGAAGCCGGCGTCGGCGAGCGATGCCAGCATCGCCTCCGGCGTCGGGAGGTAGGCGACGCTCTTGGGGAGATATCGGTAGGCAGCGCCGTCGGACAGCAGCGCGCCGATACGCGGAACGACCTTGCCGAAGTAGATGTTGTTGCCCCAGCGAACCACCGAGTTGCTCGGGACGCTCACGTCGAGGAGGGCGATTCGGCCGCCCGGTCGCACGACACGCCCCAGCTCGGTGAAGAACGTGGGAAGGTCGAGCAGATTCCGCAGCGCGAAGCCACACGTCACGCCATCGACCGAAGCGTCCGGCACCGGCAGGCGCAGGATGTCGGCCTGTACCCGTGGTGCGCCTGAACGATCGGCTGACAGCATGCCGAAGCTCAAGTCCATCGAGATCGGGCGGATTCCGCCGGCCGCGAGGTCGAGACAGAGATCGCCGGTGCCGCTGGCGAGGTCGAGTACCACGCTGCCTGCGGGGAGCGCGAGATCTCGAACCGCTCGTTTGCGCCATCTGACGTCGAGTCGAAACGAGATGATCCGGTTCAGCCGGTCGTACTTCGGCGCAATTGCGTCGAACATTCCTTGGACGGCAGCGACCTTTTCCTCGCCCTGGGGCAGGTCATCGGTGTCCCACTGGGGGCGGGGCGATGCGGGCTCGGTCACCCGGTTCAGGCTACGGGTTCAGCGGCGACCTGTTTGGCCCAGCGGTAGTCGGCTTTGCCGCTCGGCGACCGCACGATCTCCTCGACGTACCGGATCTCTTTTGGCAGCTTGTAGCGAGCGATGTGCTCGCCCGCAGCGGCACGCAGGGATGCGTCGTCGACTTCGTGGCCCTCGCGGATGCGCACGATTGCCACGACCTCGTTGCCCCAACGTTCGCTCGGTCGTCCGGCCACGACACAGTCGTAGACGCCAGGGTGCGACTTGATTGCCGCCTCGACCTCTTCGGCGAAAATCTTCTCCCCGCCGGAATTGATCGTCACCGCGTCGCGCCCGTGCAACTCGACGATGCCGCCCTCGAGGAGGCGCGCACGGTCGCCCGGGATCGCGTAACGAACGCCGTCGACCACCGGATACGTACGAGCGGTCTTGGCCGCGTCGCCGAGGTAACCCAGTGCGAGCCGCCCCGTCTTGGCGAGCCAGCCGACCTCAAGGTCGCCGGCTTCGAGCACGCGATCGAGGTCCGCTGACAGCACGACGTTGCCAGGTGCGATCTCGAATGTGCCAGTGGTCGCACCGCCCCCGACAGACACCTTGCTCACCTGGCCACCGGCTTCAGACGACCCGAGTCCATCGACGATCATGAGTGTCGGCAGGTGGGCGAGGAACTCGTCCTTGAGGTTGGCCGACAGTGCAGCACCACCCGACAGCAGGACGTTGAGCGACGACAGGTCGTACGAACGACCACCGGTGGGCTGATCGAGCTCGTCGAGCAGTGGGCGAGCGAACGCATCGCCGACGATCAGGAGGAAGTTGACCTGCTCGCGCTCGACGAGTGACCAGATGTCGACAGGGTCGAGTCGGTCGGTGATCGACTGAACGAAGACGGTGCCGCCGGCGAGCCACGTCAGAAAGCTCATCCAGTGCCCGGCGCCGTGCATGAAGGGCGGGGCGAGCAGCGCCTTCGTGCCGACCGTGGCGGCTGCGACGAATTCGTCGATCGACGCTGCGGTCTTCGATCCGCCGAAGCACTCGACCATTGCATCGCCGTTGCGCCACATGACACCCTTGGGCATGCCGGTGGTGCCGCCGGTGTACAACAGATAGAGGTCGTCGGGGCTCCACTCGAGTGTTGGACGCTCCGGGGAGGCTGCCGCCAGGGCATCTTCGTACCAGACGGCGCCTGGCAGCAGTGGATGACCCGACTCGTCGGGAACCTGCAGGATCACAGCGAGGTTCGGGAGCTGCGGGAGCACCTCGGCGAGTGTTGGCGTGAACACCGAATGGATGACCACGGCTCGCGCATTCGAATCGTTCAGGAGGTACAGCAACTCCTCGGCGACATACCGGTAGTTGACGTTGAGCGAGGCGACACGAGCCTTGAGCGAGCCGAGCATGGCCTCGAGATATTCGTTGCCGTTGTGGAGGTAGATCGCCAGGTGATCTTGGCCACTCTCGTGGCCGGCGAGGTCGGTGCGCTCGGTGTGGACGCCGAGTCCGCCGGCAATCAAGTGGTTCGCGAGACGGCGCGTCCGTTCGGTGATCTCGGCCCACGAGAATCGGCGATCTCGGAAGACCAGGCAGTCGGCGTCGGGCCGGGACGCCGCAATTGCCTCGTGCACCTCCGCAAGACTGAACTCCGGTGGGCCGGCCACATCCTGCTCGAACTCGTCCCCGTGCACTTGGCGACGGTACGACGGGTGCCTCATCGGTCACAAATCGTGGGCCTGCCTCCTCTGGGTGGTCGTGAGGACCGATACTGTCCGGTGTGAGGAAGCTGCCCGGACCCAGCCGCATTGCGGCGTTGGCGTCACTCGTCGTGTTGTGCGCCGTCGCGGTGCCGCTCGCGGCGCGTGCGGGCATCAGCAGCATCGGCCCAACCGGCGCCCGGGCAACAGAGCAAGCCATCCGTCTCGGATCATCGTGCAAACGGGTGTGGGTGGTGGGCGACTCGCTGACCGTCGGGAGCGATACAGCGCTTCGTAGCGGCCTCACCCGGCTCGGGGTCGACTACGTCGTCGACGGAGTCGGAGCCCGCCGGGTGTCGGTCAACGCCCTACCGGCCGCGCGAAGCGGTGTGCTCGCAGCGCGTTCGATCAGAGCCACGAGCGGCGAAGCTGACTGCTGGGTCGTAGCGCTCGGTACCAACGACATCAACAGCGGCGTCACCACGCCGACTCGCGCCCAGGCCACGATCGCGGAGATGCTCACCGAGATTCCGACTCCGGCTCGCGTGTGGTGGGTGAACATCGACTTTCGAGCGATCGAGGGTGCCGGCGTCGACTATCCCGCAATGACGCAGATGTTCAATGCCGCGCTCGCTCAGCGCGATGCGGCCGATGCCCGGTTCAGAGTGATCGACTGGTACACCCTCGCGCAGAGCCATCCCGAGTGGTTCGCCGACGCCGTGCACGTGACAAGTGCCGGTTACTCGGCTCGGGGCGAATTGATCGTGAACTCGCTCAGGCGTAGTAACGAAAGATGACCTCGGCGACGCACGACGGCTTGGCGGCGCCCTCGATCTCGAAGACGAATTCCATCGTCACCTGAGCGCCACCGGCAACGTCGTCGACCGACACCAACGTCGCCCCGAGGCGGAGCTTCGAACCCACGGGCACCGGTGACGGGAAGCGGATCTTGCCGGCGCCGTAGTTCACGCCCATCGAGATTCCGGTGACGATGAACACCTGCGGCGACAGCATCGGGCCGAGCGAGAGAGTCAGATAGCCGTGGGCGATCGGACCGCCGAACGGCCCCGCCTTGGCGCGTTCAGGGTCGACGTGAATCCACTGATGGTCGCCGGTGGCATCGGCGAACGTGTTCACCTGCTCCTGCGTGATCTCGACGTAGGGGGAGTAGCCGAGGTGCTCACCCACGAGGGTCTTGAGTTCGTCGATTCCGTTGATCGTGCGGGTCATGGCCCTCAGCTTGGCAAACTGAGCCGATGCACAACGAAACCGACAGCACGGATCCTGGTTTCCGATCCGGTTTCGTGACCTTCGTCGGACGACCGAACGTCGGCAAGTCGTCGCTCGTGAACGCGATCTGCGGTCGCAAGATCAGCATCGTCTCGGACAAACCGCAAACCACTCGACACCGGATCATGGGCGTCCTCACCAGGCCGGGGAGCCAACTCGTCTTCGTCGATACGCCAGGGTTGCACAAGCCCGTCACAGCGCTCGGCGAGCGGGTCAATGCCACCGCGCTCGGCAGCGTCGACGATGTCGATGTCACGTGCCTCGTGCTCGACGCCACCGCGCCGTTCGGTTCAGGTGATCGATGGGTCGCCGACCGTATCGACATCGCCAACTCGATCGTGATCGTCAACAAGACCGACGTGGCCAGCCGCGAACAGGTGCTGAAGATGCTCACTGCATCGAGCGATCTCGGGGCGCAGGAGTACTTTCCGGTGTCGGCCGTGAGTGGCGACGGAATCGGAACGCTGGTGGCGTACCTGACCGATCGGGTGCCCGAGGGGCCGCACTATTTCCCCGACGACGAGGTGTCCGATCTCCCGGAGGAACGTTGGGTGGCCGAACTCGTTCGCGAACAGCTGCTCGCCGTGACACGTGACGAACTCCCATATTCGATCGCCACGCAGGTGGTCGAGTGGGAGTGGCCCCGGATCCGAGTCGACATCATCGTCGAGCGCGACAGCCAGAAGGGGATGGTCATCGGCAAGGGTGGCCAGATCCTCAAGCGCGTGGGCGAACTGGCCCGAGCGCAGCTTCCCGAGGGCGTCTACCTCGAACTCCGGGTCAAGGTCGACAAGGACTGGCAGCGCAAACCCGAGCGCGTCACACGACTCGGCTACTGATCGAGCGATGTCGGCACGGACACCGTGGTAGTGGTGATGGTGGTGGTGGTGGTGGTGGTGGTCGTCTCCCCAGATGTCCGCGGCGTCGCGAGCAGATTGGCGTACGCGTCGTAGGCCAACGGCTCGCCGATGTCGGACAGCTGGCCGTTGCCCTTCTTCACCGCGATGGCTTCGCCGCCGAGCGTGAAGGTGACCTGGCCGACCCCTCGCAGACTGCTGAGCATCGTCAGGACGATCTGGCCGATCGCCTCGGTCTGCTGGGTGCTCGGCACCTGATCGAAGATGGTCGGGTCGAGATCGACGGTCAGGACGCCGCCGGATTCGACCGCACTCACGATCAGGCCATCTTCGATCAGGGTCTCGAGCGCGATGTCGCGTGGCGGACCGGCCTCGAGGACATCCGCGACCTGTTCAGGGGACGAACCGGGTGGCAGATTGAACGGGATGGGCTGCAGACGCCCTCGTGAGAGAAAGTAGATCTGGACCGGTTCGAGTTGGATCGTGGTGGTCGAGGCGAGCACCGTGGTCTCCGGAAGCGCTGGTGCGGTGGTGGTCGAGGTGGTGGTCGAGGTGGCATCGAGCTCGAACAAGACCTCGTCGGGCGGAATCTCGCTGAACGTGTCGTTGCCGGCGGGTACACCGCACCCGGCGACAACCGTCGCCACGAGAGCCACCAGCGCCACGAGCGCGGCGGTGGTCGTCGATCGCAGCCTCACGACACCACCGCCGACGACCGACGCTCGGTGACCCGAGTCGGCAACTCCACGACGAACCGGGCGCCGCCACCGACACGATCCTCCACCCACGCCGAACCGCCCATGGCACTGGTGTGCTCGGCGACGAGGGCGAGACCGAGACCCGTGCCGACCCGATGGCGCGCCGCGCTCCCGCGAGCGAAGCGTTCGAAGATGCGTTCGCGTTCGCCCTGGGCAACGCCGGGCCCTCCATCCTCGACGGCGAGTCGGAACCGTCGATCGGCGGCCGGTGACAGCTCGATGCGCAGGGCGCCACCACCGTGATTGCGAGCATTGTCGAGCAGGTTGCCGAGAATACGTTCGAATCGGACCTTGTCGAGCGCGACCTCCGCGGGCGTCCCCTTGGCAACGACGATCGGCACGTCGGGCTCACCGAACCGTCCGGCGACTCGGCGGGTGAGGTCGATGAGTTGCAACTCCTCGACGGTCAGGTCGGTGGCGCCGGCATCGAGTCGGGCGAGTTCGAGTAGATCGATGACCATGCTGTCGAACCTCCTGACCTGGCTGACCACCACATCGAGTGCCTGCTGGGTGCGTTCGGGAATGTCCTCACGTCGGGCATCGAGGACCTCCAC
The DNA here is from genome assembly GCA_031430875.1 of Actinomycetes bacterium. Taxonomy (GTDB): domain Bacteria; phylum Actinomycetota; class Acidimicrobiia; order Acidimicrobiales; family Ilumatobacteraceae; genus Sva-07. Next base: position 6,457 of record JANPCI010000461.1, read on the forward strand.
GGCCGCCGTCAGCGCGGTAATGGGCGACCTCAACTCGTGACTCACGTCTGACGCGAATCGAGCCTCGCGCTCGATGCGTGCCTGGACCGCGTCGGCCATCTCGTTGAACGACCCGGCGAGCCGATCGAGGTCGGGGTCGGACTCGGGAGCGAGCCGGGTATCGAGGCCTCCCGATGCGATCTCCTCGGCGGCATCGGCGACCTGGCTGAGCGGCCGGAGCAGTCGCCGGCTCGTGGCCAGCCCGAACAGACTCGCGAGGACCAGCGTGCCGGCGGCGCCGAGCAGGAGCGCGGTCAGGATCGCGGTCAACGAGGATTCGGTGTTCTCGAGCGGAAAGGCCTCGAAGTAGCCGGCGTCGTACTCGGCGATGTAGACCCCGACGGTGACGTAGGCGGCCCCGTCGATGGTCTGATTCTGGATGGCCGACCGCTCGGCGTTGACCGCATCGACAACTGGCTCGGGAAAATCGGTGAGTGGATGGCGCAGATCGGTCAGGGCGCGATCGCCACCCGGATCGATCGAGTTCAAGACGGCGAATCCATCGGGGTCGGTACGCAGTTCGTTCTCGAAAAAGGCGCCGATCTCATCGGGATCGGTCGTGAGCTGTGCCCGAACGAGATCGGCGTTGACAAATGCCTGTTGCTTCGCCGCGGTCTGATCTTCGTCGAGCAGGTTGCTGCGGGCGAAGCCGTAGGTGACTCCGATCAGGACGATGCCGGCGAGCAGTGCGATGAAGGCGAAGAAGAGCGTGACCCTCGTACGAAGGCGAAGAGTACGACGCCGAGCCACGAAGACAGAGTGTTGCAGGTCGACGCCGATCTGTACGTCCGGGACCGTTCACCCGCTGCCGGTGAGGTACCAGGGGGAGGTAGGTACCTCACCGGGGCAGCGTGAACAGTCATGATGATGCCCGTCGTGTGTGACGGTCGGTTGCGGGAAGTGTGCGATTTCGGTAACAAAATGGCTCGAGAGGCCATTGAGGGCGTCACACTGTTCGCCAGACATGGAATCGCTACTGTTCATCGAAGACGACGACGGGATTCGCCTCGCGCTGTCGATGGCCCTGGAGGACGAGGGATACTCGGTTCGTGGGGCCGCCAATGGCACCGAGGGGCTGGCGTCGTTCCGCGCGTCGCCTCCCGATCTCGTGCTGCTCGATCTGCGCCTGCCGGACATGTCGGGCTTCGACGTGTGCCGGGCGTTGCGCGCCGAGAGCATCGTGCCGATCATCATGATCACTGCGCAGACCGACACCCACGACATGGTGGCGGGTCTGGAGGCCGGCGCCGACGACTACGTCACCAAGCCGGTGGTGCCGAAGGAACTGGCGGCGCGTATCCGGGCGTCGTTGCGGCGCATGGCCCTCCAGGGCAAGGCGACCACACCGCTCGCGTCGCTGTTCGGCGACGTGGAGGTCCGGCGCGAGCAGGGCATCGTGCTCAAAGATGGCGCCGAGGTCAACTTGACCAAGACCGAGTTCCGGCTCATGTGTGAGTTCGCCGATCACGCGGGCGCTGTGCTCTCGCGTGACCAGTTGCTCGAACGCGTCTGGGGCTATGAGTACCTGGGCGACTCCCGCCTCGTCGACGCCCACGTTCGCCGCCTGCGCCTGAAGATCGAGGATCACCCGGATGAGCCCACACTGATCGTCACATCGCGCGGGGTCGGCTACCGCCTGATGGCGGGCTGACCGATCGCGCGCTCAGCCGATCACACACTGACCCGGTCACACAATCATTTGGCGTAGAGCGCCTCGATCTCGTCGGCGAACGTGGCCAGGACGCCGCGCCGTTTCAGCTTCGACGTCGGAGTCAACAGTTCGGAGTCAGGCAGCCACTCTTCGCCCAGCACCTTGACCTTTTTCACTGACTCGGCGTTGTTGAATCCGGACATCACGTCGATGAGCCCGGCATCGATCTCGGCCAGTACCTCGGGGTTCTCGGCGAGCGCCGTCATCGTTGCGTCGTCGCCCGACAACCCGTGCGCTCGGGCCCACGCCGCCGACGAGTCAGGATCAAGGACCACGAGCGCCGTCATGAACGGACGCTGCTCGCCGATCGCACACGCTTGACCAACCAACGGAATCATCTTGAGTTCGGCCTCGAGGTTGGCCGGGCTCACGTTCTTGCCGCCGGCGGTGATGATCAGCTCCTTCTTGCGATCGACGATCTTGAGATAGCCGTCGTCGTCGAGCACGCCGATGTCGCCCGTGTGCACCCAGCCCTCGTCGTCGAGCGTCTCGGCGGTCTTGTCCGGTTGGCCGAGGTAGCCCACGAACATGTTGGCGCCGCGTGCCAGCACCTCGCCGTCATCGGCAATCACCAACTCGACACCCACGCCCGCCCGGCCGACACAGCCCGGCTTGGGGGTGTTCGACCACGTCAGGACCGCAGTTGTCTCCGACATGCCGTAGCCCTCGGTCAGCGGCACGCCGATGGCGCGGAACCATGCCAGAATCTCCGCCGGGAGGGGGGCAGCGCCGGTGATGCAGATCTCGGCCTGGTCGAGACCGATCAAGGCGCGGACCGTCTGGAACGCCACCTGGTCCAGGAAGTTCCAGGTGTCGATATCCTCCTGCGTGGCCGTGCCGTTGGTCATCTTCTCCGCGATGGGCAGGGCTGCCTGGACGGCGTCGTTGAATGCCTTGGCCTTGTCGGGATCGGCCCCGACAGCGGCGTTGACGCCTGCATACAGCTTCTCCCAGACGCGTGGCACGCCGATGAAGATGTTGGGACGGACCTCGTTGGTGTAGGCCGTCAGCTGCGTGGTCTCCGGACAGCAGGCGACCTGCGTCGCAAAGTCGAGGAGGTAGTAGTGGCCGAGCAGACGTTCGAAGATGTGGGCCATTGGCAGGTACGACACGTGGCGCTTGCCGGCGAAGTCGTCGATGCTGGTCTGCTCGCGCATCGTCATTCCCATCGACTCGAGCGTCCACGCCACGTTGCGGTGCGAGAGCATGACGCCCTTGGGCGGCCCGGTCGTTCCAGAGGTGTAGATGATCGTGGCGATGTCGTCGAGCGTCGCGTTCTCGGCGTAGGCGCTGAGATCGGCGGGGGCCGACGCAGCGAGGTCGCTGTAGCGGACCACCGAGTCGCCGGCGAGTTCGGAGTCTTCGAGCAGGACGATGTGATCGAGCGTCGTGAGCGCCGAGCGCACCTTCAAGAACCGCTCGAGGAACGCATCGTTCTCGACGATGGCGAGCTTTGCCTTGCAGTCGTTGACGAGGTACTCGATCTGCTCGGGGGCTGACGAGTTGTAGATGGAGACGGGCGTGGCCCCGAGAAAGAGCGCAGCGAGATCGAGAGCGTGGAACTCGGGGCGGTTCTTGAGCATGAGGACGATCGTGTCGCCCTTGCCGACACCGAGGTTTTCGAGTCCGGTCACCAGACGCGAGGTCACCTCGGAGAGTTGGTCCATGGTCCAGGACTGCCAGGCTCCGTCGGCGTCTTTCCAACGGACGACTTCGACGGCGCTGTTGCTCGCGGCATTGATGAGAAATCGCTTGGCGAGGTTTTGCCCTTCGATCCGATCGAGCAGGTCCTGGTTGGATGTCATGGCCACCATTCTCGCACGTGTGTCACGCGACACGTCAAGGTCAGCTGTGTTCGCGGGTGAGGACGTCGTTGCGGTGATTCGTCATGTCGGCTCAGTCGTCCAACGCAGTCGCCCAACGCGGTCGCCGCTTCTCTGCGAAGGCGGTCATCCCTTCGCGGGCGTCGTCGCTCTCGAACAACTGGTTCGACAGCGCCGCCATCACGGCAAACGCATCGTCACGTCCCATCGACGACACCGCGTGGAGTACGCGCTTGGTCTCGGCAACGGCTCGCGGCGCGCCCTGGAGAATGCCGTCGCACAGCGCCGCAACGGTGGCCGCCACATCAGCAGTCACATGGGTGACGAGCCCCATCGCACGCGCTGACGTGGCGTCGAAGGGCTCGCCGGTCAGCATTGCTGCTGCGATGTGCGTGGGGGCGACCCGCCGAAGTATCGGCACAGCAATGATGGCGGGAGCGACACCGATGCGGACCTCGGTGAGGGCGAAGGTGGTCTGTTCGTGCACCACGACGAGGTCGCATGCGGCCATGAGTCCGATCCCGCCGGCCCGAACCGCGCCGTCGACTGCGGCAATCGTCGGGCGTGGCGTGTCCATCAATCGTTGGAGGGCGGTGACGAACGGCCCGGAGTCGCTTGGACCGCTGCCCTGCGCGACTCGTTCCTTCAGATCGGCGCCGGCGCAGAACGACGGTCCCGAGTGGGTCAGGACGATGGCCCGTGCGTCGGCCCCCTCCGCGGTGTCGAGGGCCGCATGCAGCTCATCGAGGAGTTGGCGCGACAACGCATTGCGGTTGTGCTGGGAGTCGAGGGTGATGGTCGCAATGCCACCGCTCAGCTCGACGTGGACGACCTCGGGCTGTGCGCTCATCGAGGGCGACCGTAGCGAGCAACTGGCCGACCACTCATACCGGCGGGCCCACTCCAAGACGCGCAGAGGCTCGCTACAGTCGCGAAGGTGAACGACGAGATGCTTCAGAAGGTCCGTACCGGCCGCGGCTTCATCGCTGCTCTGGATCAGAGCGGAGGGAGTACGCCCAAGGCCCTCGGTCTCTACGGCATCGAGAATGACGCCTGGTCATCCGAGGATGAGATGTTCGACCTCATGCATGCGATGCGATCCCGGATCGTGACGTCGCCGGCCTTCTCGGGTGAGCGGGTGCTGGGCGCGATCCTGTTCGAACAGACGATGGATCGCCAGATCGAGGGCGTCGGTTCGGCCGAGTACCTCTGGTCGATCAAGCACGTGGTGCCGTTCCTCAAGGTCGACAAGGGTCTCGCGGATGTGGCAGACGGTGCCCAGGTGATGAAGCCGATCGGTGGCCTGACCGAGCTGTGCCAGCGCGCCGTCGGTCTCGGCGTGTTCGGCACGAAGATGCGGTCGGTTGTCCAGTTGGCGAATGCGACAGGCGTCGATGCCGTCGTCGACCAGCAGTTCGAGGTCGCCGCGGAGATCATTGCGGCGGGACTCGTGCCGATCATCGAACCCGAGGTCGACATCCACAGCCCCGAGAAGGAGACGGCTGAGGGCCTGCTGCGCGACCGCATCGCGCTGCGTCTCGACGAACTCTCCGCCGATCAGACCGTCATGCTGAAGCTGTCGATTCCGACGGTTGACAACTTCTACAGCGACCTCATCGTGCACCCTCGAGTCGCCCGTGTGGTTGCGTTGTCGGGCGGCTACCCACGTGACGAGGCCAACGAGCGGCTCTCACGAAACCACAACATGATCGCCAGTTTCTCACGTGCGCTCACCGAAGGCCTGAGCGCACAACAGTCCGACGACGAGTTCGACGCCGCGCTGGCCGGCACCATCGACGGCATCTACGCCGCCTCCATCACCTGATCGCGATATCGCGAAGGAAGGCTTCGGCGTCGGCGCGGTTCTTCGTGCGCTTCATGGGTGGCAGCGCCTTGACGATGTCCCAGCGGTAGCGGGCCGTGCCGAGGCGCGGGTCCATCACAGCGACCACGCCCCTGTCGGTGGCAGAACGGATCAGGCGCCCGCACGCCTGAGCGAGCATCATCGAGGCCCGGGGGATGTCGATCTCGGAGAAGGCCGTGGGACCCAATTGCTCGCGCCGGGCGCTCAACAACGGATCGTCCGGCCGGGGGAACGGGATGCGGTCGATGACCACGAGCGACAGGGTCTGGCCGGGGACGTCGACGCCCTGGAACAGCCCGGCGGTGGCGAACAAGCACGTCTCCGCGCTGTCGGAGAATGCCTTGATGAGCGCCGGTTTGGGGAGGTCGCGCTGGGTGAGAATGGGCAGGTCGATGCGCGCGCGGAGGGCCTCGGCGGCCTCGTCCATCGATCGCCAACTCGTGAAGAGCGCCAGCGTTCGGCCGCCTGCGGCGGTGATCAGTGCCTCGAGTTCGTCGTGGACGGCGGCACGGAACCCGTCGCTGTTCGGATTCGGCAGATGCATGGCGCAGTAGAGCATCGAGTTGTGCTCGTAATCGAACGGACTTCCGACGTCGGCGACCGAGACCGAGTCGGGTGTGATGCCGACACGAGATGCGAGCGACGACGGGATCGTCGCACTCGTCAGAATCGCCGTGCGTTGTGACCACACACCCTCGGCCATTGCGGGGCCCACATCGAGCGGGGCCACCTCGAGACGAGGGGAGTCGGGTGAACCCGAGACGAAGGCGACGTATCCATCACGGCCCTCGATCGCGATGTCGAGTTGCTCGATGGCTCGCCCCGTCATCGTCTGGGCGCGGAGCTTGCGCTGCTTGGCGTCCTCGATCGGAGTCTCGATGGCGACGAGCACCTCGTTGGCGCGACCGAGGCGAAGTCGTGCGTCGGTGAGCACCTCCTGGACCGCATCGGGGAGCGGAGTCGAGAGCCGATTGCCGACGTGTGGTGTGAGCACGTCGCGCAGGCTCTCGGCGATTTCGGCGATCGAACCGATCAGCGTGGGATCGTCGAGAATGCGCCGAACAATGGCCGACAGCACCGTGAAGCGGCCGGGGAAGATCTCGACACCCACGGTGTCGCTCATGATGTCCTCGAGAACATGCGCCTCGTCGAACACCACGACGTCGTGTTCGGGCAGGATCGCGCCCCCGCTCGCCACGTTCAGCCCGTACAGATGGGTGTTGACCACGATCACGTCGGCGGCCGCCGCTCGTCGCCGTGCCTGTTCGGCGAAGCACGGATCGCCGAGCGGACAGCGATCGGCGCCGGGACACTCGTCGCTGCCGACGCTGACGGCCCGCCAGGCGTTGTCCGACGGTGTCCAGTCGAGTTCGGCCATGTCGCCCGTCACGGTGGTGCCCGACCACTCGGCCAGTCGCTTGATTTCGACCTTGGTCTGCAGCGCCATGGTCTCGAGTTCCAGCTGGCCCTGGTCGCCGGCGCTCATCTCACGCAGCCGCTGGAGACACACGTAGTTGCTGCGACCCTTGAGTACCGCCCAGTCGAAGTCGACACCCAGGTGCTCGGCGAGGAACGGCAGATCCTTCGTGGCCAACTGATCCTGGAGAGCTTTCGTTGCGGTCGCCACGACGATTCGTGCATCGGCCTCGATCGCAGGCACGAGATAGGCAAGCGTCTTGCCGGTTCCGGTTCCGGCCTGCACGATCAGGTGTCGCTTCGTGGCGATGGCGTCAGCGACGAGTTCGGCCATCTCCTGCTGGCCCGTGCGATCCTCGGCATTCGCAAGTGCCGAAGTGACTCGATGGAGTGCCGTGCCGGCGTCGCCGTTGCTCATCGAGCGAGCGCCAACGCGGCGTCGAGTTCGGCCGCGTCGAAGTCGGGCCATGCCGCGTCGGTGAAGTAGATCGCCGCGCCGGCCGCCTGCCAGAGCAGGAAGTTGGACACGCGCTGCTCGCCACTCGTGCGAACGAGCACGTCGACGGGCGGCAGTTCGGGGAGGTACAGGTGCTCGCCGATGGTCTCGAGGTTCACGCCGTCTCCGCTCGCACGTGCCGCCTCGACGGCGGCGACGAGTTCGGAACGTCCGCCGTAGTCGAAGGCCACGGTGAGCACCATGCCAGTGTTGCCTGCGGTGTCGGCGATCGCCTTGCGGATCGCTCGTTGCACGTAGCGAGGCGTACGAGCCATCGGAGAGTCGAACGGTCGACCGATCCATTGGATCCTGACGTTCAGCTCGTTCAGCTCCGCGACGCGTCCGAACAGCTTCTCGTGCAGGCCGAGGATGTGTCGGACCTCGGGACGCGGGCGCTGCCAATTCTCGGTCGAGAATCCGAACACGGTCAGCCAGCCGATGTTGCGTTGCACGGCAATTCGCACCAGCCGTGCGAGGTTCTCCTCGCCTTCGGTGTGCCCCTCGGTGCGGGGAAGTCCACGACGCCCGGCCCATCGACCGTTGCCGTCCATGATGCAGGCAACGTGCACGAGGTGGTCGGGTGAGCCGGATGACACGAGGTCGTACGCTAGCCAGCCCACGCGGCGCAGGCGTGGCGTGGAAGAATAGAGACGTGGCTCCGTCAATCACGTCGACTGCGAAGGACACCGTGTCGGGGTCGACGCGTGCTGGTGACCCGACTCGCCAGCTGCTGCGCCACATCATGGTGGTGGGCGGCACGCTGCGTGACTGGGACGACCTGGGCGACAAGCGTTGGGACGAACGAGTCGACCGTCTCGGAGCGGTCGCCGATCAGGCCGGCGCCTCATTCCTCACCTTGCGGGCGTTCGAACCGGGAGTCGACCCCGTCGATCTCCAGTGGTGGGAGCGTCAGGTGGGTTCGTGTCATGTGATCGTCGACCCGTGCGGTGACGGGCGCCAACGATTCGCCGAGGCCATGCAGGGGCTCCAACCCGACGAACCGGTCAACGAGGCAACGGTCGCCGAAGCGCTCTATGCGCCGGCCGACTGCGAGCCCGACCTGATCGTGGTGCTCGGCAAGTCCACACGACTGCCACCATCGCTCGTGTGGGAACTCGCCTACAGCGAGCTCGTGTTCCATCCGATGCGCTGGCGCGAACTGAGCCCCGATGATCTCGTCGACGCGATTGCCGACTTCGCCCGACGTGAGCGCCGCTTCGGTGGCCTCGACGACGAGTCGTAGAGTCGTAGGGTTGGAGGCGACCGTCGTGGCCGGCGAGCTCTATCGCGACACAGGCGTTGTCCTGCGTACGTACAAGCTGCGCGAGTCCGATCGCATCGTGGTGTTCCACACTGCGGAGAACGGCAAGGTACGTGCCGTCGCGAAGGGCGTTCGCAAGACGAAGTCGAAGTTCGGTGCCCGGCTCGAGCCGATGAGTCACGTTCGACTTCTGCTGTATCGAGGGCGCGAGCTCGACATCGTGAGTCAGGCCGAATCCGTGGAGCCGTTGTCGCCGATGCTGTCGTCGCTCGATCGGGCATCGCAGGGTCTGGCGGCGATCGAGGCCGTCGATCAGCTGTCACTCGAACGTGAACCCAATCCGCAGCTCTACCGAATGCTCGTTGGCGTACTGCGCACGATCGCCACGTCATCGTCGTCGCTCAATGTGGCTGCGTTCTACTGGAAGCTCCTGGCCAACGAAGGTATGCGGCCCGAACTCGACCAGTGCGTGCGATGCGGCGAATGCGAGCCCGACGTAGCCCTCGTGGCCTTCGACCTGAACGAAGGCGGGGTGCTGTGCCGATCGTGTCGATCGGGACAGGCGGTCACCCCGGGCGCGCTCGAGGTGATGCGTGAGATCCTGGGTGGACAGCTCGCCACCGCCCTTGCCCGCGACGAGTCGGCGACCACCCACGAGGTGTCGGCGCTGGCCACGCGGGCCCTCGAGTTCCACATCGAGCGGCGGCTCAAAGCGGTCGCCATGTTCGAAACGCACTGATCGGCCCGCGCCAGGCATCGGTAGCCTGGCGCTCCTATGCCCGCCACCGACCTCGAACAGATCGTCAGCCTGTGCAAGCGCAGAGGCTTCGTGTACCAGTCGGCAGAGATCTACGGCGGCTTTCGCTCGACGTACGACTACGGACCGCTCGGATCGCTCCTGCTGCGCAATGTGAAAGAAGCGTGGGTCCGCTCGATGGTGCAGCAACGCGACGACGTCGTGCTCATCGACGCGGCGATTCTCAGCCCCCCTCAGGTGTGGCAGGCGTCGGGTCACCTTGCCAACTTCACCGATCCCCTCGTCGACTGCACACAGTGCAAGCAGCGGTTCCGGCTCGACAAGCTCGACGACCCGGACGTCTGCCCGAACTGCCACTCGACGGGCAGCTTCACCGAAGCCCGTGAGTTCAACCTCATGTTCAAGACCCAGGCCGGACCGGTCGAGGGCGCCGGCGCCGACGCCTACCTGCGGCCAGAAACGGCCCAGGGCATGTTCACCAACTTCAACCAGGTACTGCAGACGTCGCGCAAGAAGCCACCCTTCGGCATCGCCCAGGTCGGCAAGAGCTT
>JANPCI010000462.1:0-3816 GCA_031430875.1 Actinomycetes bacterium
CGGCTGATCAGTCGCGGAAGTTCTGGAACTGCAGCGGGATCCCGAGATCCTCGGCCTTGAGTGTGGCAATGACCGCTTGGAGGTCGTCGCGCTTCTTCGCTGTCACCCGGATCGACTCGCCCTGAGTCTGGCTCGATACACCCTTCGGGCCCTTCTCTTTGATGAGCTTGTTGACCTCTTTGGCCTTGTCGGAGGAGATCCCGACCTTGATCGTGACGACCTGGCGGACGGTGTTCTGTGTGGCTTCCTGCACGTCGCCGTAATCGACGCCCTTCAGTGAGACACTCCGCTTGACGAGCTTCTCCTCGAGCACCGTCCGCAATGCGTCGAGGCGGTCGCGACTCGCAGTGTGCAGCGTGATGGCCATGTCGACCTGCTCGATCGTGGAGTTGGTGTTCTTGAAGTCGAAGCGGTTGGCGATTTCGCGCTGAGCCTGATCAACGGCGTTGCGAACCTCCTGGGCGTCGACTTCGGACACGACATCGAACGTTGGCATGCGCCCAGGGTAGCGACCGTGCTCGATGAGGCGTGGCGCCGGCCGCGTCGACCGGTACGCTCAGGCCGCCCTGTTCATCGCTCGTTCGGGGTACGCACACACAAGTCATGGGTCGGTGCCCGAGCGGCCAAAGGGAGCAGACTGTAAATCTGCCGGCACTGCCTTCGAAGGTTCGAATCCTTCCCGGCCCACCACACGACCGCATCGATGCACGATTTTCTCGCGTCCTGGTTCACTGTCGACCGTGAGTTCGCCCGCAAGCATCGGCAACGACCGAGGGTCGGGGCTCGTGTACCTCCCGGCGTTGGATGGTCTGCGAGCGATCGCCGTGGGCGCAGTCTTCCTCTTTCATTCCGGAGTCGTGTCGGGCGGTTTCATCGGTGTCGACGTGTTCTTCGTGATCTCGGGGTTTCTGATCACCGGTCTTGCGGTCGCTGAGGTCGAGCGAACCGACCGCCTGTCGATTGGCGGGTTCTGGGCTCGGCGCGCCCGTCGGCTGCTTCCCGCGCTGCTGATGCTCGTCGCTGCGGTGCTGGTCTTTTCGATTGCGGAGGGCGGCGCGGCGCTACGGCGAGTTGGGCGTGACGTGGCCTCCACGATTCTGTACGTCGCGAACTGGGCGCAGATTGGCGAGGGACGTGATTACTTTGCCACCTACGAGGCACCACCGCTCCTCGAGCATGCGTGGTCGTTGGCGGTCGAAGAACAGTTCTACATCGTGTGGCCGATCGTGATTGCAGGTGTGGCGTGGGCGTGCCGTGGCCGCAAGGTCCGGTTCCGTGCGATTGTTGCGAGCGTCGGTGTGGCGGTGGCGATTGCGTCGTTGCTCGCTGCGCTCATCCTTCGCAGCGACGCTGGCGTCTCGATCAGTCGCGTCTACTACGGCACCGACACCCGGGCCGTCGGCCTGGCCGTCGGGGCGGTCGCAGGCGCGTTGATTCATCGCGACCATCTGCGTTCGTTGCAACGTCGCAGCCCCGTCCGCGAGATGGCGGGCGTCGTTGCTGCCATTGCATTGATCGTGATCGCTGTAACGATCGATGGCAGCGAACGTTGGCTCTATGGCCCGGGGTTCCTGCTCATTGCACTGCTGTCACTTGTGGTCATGTACGCAGCGATGGGTGCCGGGACGCTGAGCTCGGGGCTGTCGCTACGGGCACTGGTGGTGGTCGGCACGGTGTCGTACGGCATCTACCTCTGGCACTGGCCGGTCATCGTGGTGCTCGACAGTGATCGGACCGGTCTGAGTGGTCCGGCACTCGGCGCGCTCTGGGTAGCCGTCACGGCGGCGCTGGCGACTGCGTCGTGGTTCGTCATCGAGCGTCGAGCTCCGCTCCCATCGAGGAATCGACCTCAGCGTGCACTCGCGTACACGACCGTCGCACTCGGTCTCGCCGTTGGCGCAGTGGTGCTGGCGAACCAAGCCACCGCCACGGTCGAGGCCGTCGAGTACACCGTGCCGACGCCGTTGACGATCCCACCGGCTTCTCCCGGCGCGCCCGTCGAGATGTCGCCTCAGCCCGACGAGGCCCCGGCTGAATCGACGCCACCGTCAGCCGGCATCAGCCCGAAGCCGGTTCGTCCACTTCCCGATGGTCGTGCGCTCCGCCTGCTGATCGTCGGCGATTCCGTGGCGGAATCTCTGAGGGGTGATGATGACATCGAACGGTACGAGCTGGACGCGTTCGGCGAGGTCGAGGTCATGAACGTCGGGGGGATTGCCTGTTCGGTCATCCACGAGGGTGTGTGGTGGCTCGGCGACGGCACCACCCTTGTGGACAATCCGGGTTGCGACGGGCCGGAGCGCTACGACCAGGTCATCGCCGATTTCGAACCGGATGTGGTGCTGGCGCTGTTCGGCTGGCCGGGCGTAGGTGCCGGACAGCGGCTCGATGACGGATCTGTCGTGCAACCCTGCGAGCCCGGGTTCGACGAGCGATGGCTGCGCGACTATCAGGCCATGGTCGAGCGCATCGACAGGGGTGCGGTTGCGGTGGTGTCGACGGTGGCCCCGCCGACCTTGCCCAAGCAGGAGCAGGGTCCCGGTACCGCATGCCTGAACGCGCTCGTCGACCAGATCGACGCGCCGCGGTTCGAGTATCAGGAGTGGCTCTGCCCCGGCTACGACTGCGGCTCGTCGACACTGCGCACCGACGGGATCCATTTCCGAAACACGGGCCAGCTACAACGCGACGTGATGGAGGCAATCGTGCCGCAGGTGGTCGCTGCTGCCGGCTACTGATCACGGTGGGGCGCGTCAGAGCAGCAGCTGCATGACCGCGACGTCGAGCCAACGGTTGAATTTGCGGCCAACCTCGCGTTCGATACCGACCAGCTCGAATCCGCATGCGTCGTGGAGCGCTCGCGAGGCTGTACCGCTGGCTTCGATCCGGGCGATGATCGAATGGAAGCCCGAGTCACGGGCGATGCCGATCACGTGCTCCATGAGGGTCCGTCCGATGCCCAAGCGAGGGTGCCGGCGCGACACGTAGACCGAGTCCTCCACGGTGGTGCGATAGGCGGCGCGTTCCTTGTAGGGAGAGAGCGACGCGAAGCCGACCACCTGATCGTCGAGGATGGCCACAACGGTGGAGAAGGTACCTGAACGCTGAGCCAGCCAGCGGCGCTGCTCGTCGAGTGTTCGGGTAACGAGATCGAACGTGCTGACCTGACCCTCGACCTCGGCGTTGTAGATCGCCATGACGGCGGGGGCGTCATCGAGTGTGGCGAGGCGCACGGTGATCGGGCCGGGAGCACCCGTCGACGTGGTGGAAGACGTGGTCGACACGACGACGCAGAGTACTGCCGCACGGGTGAATCTCCGCGGTGGTTGTCCTCGCTCGGCCGCTACACTCCTCCGCTTGGTCGCGGCGGTGCCGTGCCCCGAAGGGTGCCCCGGTACCGCTACAAACGGTGCTTGCACCTGTCAGAGACGCCCTCTTAGCTCAGTCGGTAGAGCACAGCCATGGTAAGGCTGGTGTCGTGGGTTCGATTCCCACAGAGGGCTCGACCAAGTGGTCGGGCAACCGTCCGGTCGCGAGCAACACCCTGGCGGCGTAGCTCAGTTGGTCAGAGCATCCGGCTCATAATCGGAAGGTCATCGGTTCAAGTCCGATCGCCGCTACAACATATCCAGTCAGATCCCCGATCCATTCGGAATCACCTCAGGAGTAAGAGGACAGCAATGAGCAAGCAGAAGTTCGAGCGTAATAAGCCGCATGTGAATATTGGCACGATGGGTCATATCGATCATGGTAAGACGACGTTGACGGCGGCTATTTCGAAGACGTTGTCGGAGCGTGGGTTGGCTGAGTTCACTG
>JANPCI010000463.1:0-9833 GCA_031430875.1 Actinomycetes bacterium
TGTCGGAGCATCTTGGTGAACTCCGAGTCCGTATCATTCGCAGCGCCTTGGCCATCTCGATCGGCATGGTGCTCATCATTGCGTTCTACAACCAGGTGCTCGACTTCCTCATCAAGCCGTACGTCGAGCTGTGTGCGCGCAAGCCGGCCGACTTCTGCGACCCCACGCTCAACACGTTCAGCCCGACCGAGGGCATCTCCACCCGCCTGCGCGTCGGCATGTACGGCGGAATCATCGCGGCGCTGCCCGTGCTGTTGTGGCAGATCTGGCGGTTCACCGTTCCGGCGCTCAACGCCAAGGAAAAGAAGTACGCGATTCCGTTCGTTCTGTCGTCGATCGTGCTGTTCGCTGCTGGCGGCACGCTCGCATATCTCACTGTCGGCCAAGCGCTCGAGTTCCTGATCTCGTGGTCGGGTTCCGACGTCAACCAGATCTTCTCGGTGACCAGTTACGTGACCCTCATCGGTTTGATGATCTTCGCGTTCGGCATCGGATTCCTGCTCCCGGTCTTCGTCGTGGGGCTCATCCTCGTGAACGCGGTGTCGCCGCAACGTCTCCTGAAGAGCTGGCGGATGGCCCTCGTGGTCATTGCGGTGGTTGCTGCGGTCATCACACCCTCGGGTGATCCCGTCACGATGGCGTTGCTCGGCGTGCCGATGATGGTGTTGTACTTCGTGGCGATCTTCATCGGATGGCTGGTCGTGCGTCGACGTCCGGTCGAGGAGTGATCGACGCCGCACACCGGGCTGAGTTCGTCTCCCGGTACTCGTTCCCGATCGATCGGTTCCAGGACGAGGCCTTCGATGCGCTCGATCGTGGCGACCACGTCGTCGTCGCAGTTCCGACCGGGAGCGGCAAGACGGTGGTTGCGGAGTACGGCATCGACCAAGCCCGCCGCGCCGGCCTGCGGGCGTTCTACACCGCGCCCGTCAAGGCGCTCTCGAACCAGAAGTTCCGAGACCTCGTCGCCATCTACGGCGACGACGAGGTCGGCCTCCTGACCGGCGACAACTCGATCAACGGAGACGCACCGATCGTGGTGATGACCACCGAGGTGCTCCGCAACATGATCTACGGACGCTCGCGGCTGCTGCACGACCTCGGCCTCGTGGTTCTCGACGAAGTGCACTTCCTCCAGGACTCGTATCGCGGGCCGGTGTGGGAGGAAGTGATGATCCACCTGCCCCAGCACGTCCGCCTTGTCTGTCTGTCGGCGACGGTCAGCAACGTCGACGAGCTCGCCGAGTGGATCTCCACCGTACGCGGGCCTACGGCGTCGATCGTCGAGCGACAGCGCCCGGTTCGCCTCGACAATGAGTATCTCGTCGCCGACAAGACGAACGACCGCCTGCGGATGCTGCCGGTGTTCGTCGGCGGACACGTGAATCGCGACGCCATGCAACTCGACGAGTCAGCTGTTCGCGGACGCTACGGAAACACGCGCACTGATCGACGATCGTCACGTACCGACGAGGGTTCGGGCCGCAAGGTGCTGGCCCCGCCGGGTCGCGTCGAAACGGTCGAACTTCTCCAGTCCCGCGGCTTACTACCGGCGATTTTCTTCATCTTCAGCCGTGCGCAGTGCGATGCCGCGGCCAAGGCGTGTGTCGATGCCGGGCTCGATCTGACCAGTGGCGACGAGCGTGCAGCGATCTCGCAGATCATCGATGCACGCCTCGGTGGCCTCGACGAGGCCGACCTGAACGTGCTCGGCTTCGCCCAGTTCGTCACACAGCTGGAGAGCGGGATTGCCGCTCACCACGCCGGCATGGTGCCCCCGATGAAGGAGGTCGTCGAGGCCTGTTTCGTCGAAGGGCTGGTGAAAGTCGTCTTCGCCACCGAGACCCTCGCCGTCGGGATCAACATGCCGGCCCGAACGGTCGTGATCGAGAAGCTCACCAAGTTCACCGGCGAGCACCACGAACGCCTGACCCCCGGTCAGTACACCCAGTTGACGGGACGCGCCGGACGTCGCGGCATCGATGAGCTGGGTACCGCCGTGGTCCTGTGGTCGCCGTGGGTCCGATTCGACGAGGTAGCCGAACTCGCGGGGAGCTCATCGTTCCACCTGCGCTCGGCGTTCCACCCGACCTACAACATGGCGGCCAACCTCATTCGCACGTACAGCAGCGACGAGGCGCACCACCTGCTGAACCTCTCCTTCGCCCAGTACCAGGCCGACCGTGATGTCGTTCGACTCGAAGCACGGCTCGAACGACGGCGAGCGGCGCTGGTCGATCTGCGCGGGCAAGCCGCCAGCGACTACGGCGACATCGAGGAGTACCGGCGCCTGCGTGATCAGGAGCACGGCCGAGATGCATCCGGACGCGACGAGCGACGTCGGGCGATCTCCGATGCGCTCGCCGCACTGCGACCGGGCGCGGTCGTCCACATCTCCAAGGGCACCTACCGGGGCGCAGCCGCGGTTGTGGCAACGGCGAACCGCAAGGGCGGGTTACGTGCCACGCTGATCACGAAGTCGGCCAAGAGCGTCCATGCAATGGCTGAGGACTTCGACGAGCCGCCGTTGCCGGTCGGCACGGTGGCGCTGCCGGCGCACTGCGCTCCGAACCGCAAGGAGTACCGCAACGATGTGGCGCGTCGTCTTCGCGGGGTCAAGCTGAAACCCGCCACGAGCTCGAAGGGCCAGCGCCGCGGGTCTTCGAGGGCTCGTGCCGATCAGCACCCGGTGGCGAGTGATCCCGATCTGCGAGCCAAGGTGGCAGCGGCCGGCCAGGCCGATCGTATCGAGCGCGAAATCGCCGACCTCGAACGGCGGGTGAGCGGAAAGAATCTGTCGTTGGCCAAGGAGTTCGACCGGGTCCTCGACGTGCTGACCACCTACGGCTACATCGATCGCCCCACGTGGACACTCACCGAGGCCGGGGAGATGTTGGCCAGGACGTTCCACGAGTCCGATCTCCTCGTGACCGAGGTGGTCAGGTCTGGGCTGCTCGACGGCCTCGGTGCAGCCGATCTGGCTGCACTCGTGTCGATGCTCGTCTATGAGCATCGCAGCTCTGATGCGCCGCCTGCGCCGTGGTTCTCGTCCGATGACGTGCGAAGCCGTTCGCGCCGCTTGATGGCGATCAGCGAGGATCTCCGTGCCAATGAGCGTGCCGTCGGGCTCGGCGAGCACCGGCCCCCAGATCCGACGTTCGCGGCGATCGCCCACGCATGGGTTGCGGGGGAGGGCTTTGCCGAGGTGGTCGGCGATGAGGAACTCACCGGCGGCGACTTCGTTCGCACGACCAAGCAACTCATCGATCTCCTGCGACAGTTGGCGATCATCGCACCCGATCCCGAGACCCGCCGATCGGCGGCGCTGGCCGGCGAGCAAGCGTTCCGCGGCGTCGTGGCCGACAGCTCGGCCGCTGCCCCACCTACCCCCATCGCCCATGACGATCAAGCCGGGTGAGCCCTGGGGTCGCGCCATCGACCGTCCGAGCGACCTCGTCGTCGTGGCCGGCGACCACGGGCTCGCACGACACCTTGCGTCGATGCGTGATGGCGGCAACGGGCCGCCGGTGTTCGCCGTCGACAGCGATTTCGCCCGCACCCTGGGTGCGCCGCAGCTCGGTGGTCGGTTGACCGTCAACGAGCTGCCGGTCGACCTCATCGACATCCGCCTCGACGGGGGAGCGGTCACGGCGACTGCCTGCGCCCACGTCGTCATGAGCAATCCGTGGTGGCGCGGTGGTTGGTGGCGTGGGTCAGTCGTCGTGGTGATGAACGCCGAATACATCGGCGAGTGGGACGTTGCCCCTCGTGGCCACCCGAATGACGGCCGCGTCGAGGTTTTCGAAGTCGACTCGACCTTTGGAGTGCGCCAACGGTGGCAGGCGCGTCGTCGGGTTCGTTCGGCGACACACGTCCCGCATCCGGGCATCGACACACGGACCGTTCGCGCGTCGTCATGGAGCTTTCGGACACCCATGAAGGTGTCGGTGGATGGCCGCCGGATCGCCTCGGCGGCGGTCATCGAGATCGCCGTTTGGCCCGACGCAGCCGTCGTGTGCGCCTGAGCAAGATCCGTCGCCCCAGGTCAGGGGCAATCGAGGATCCCGAGGGCTCCTGCTCTGCTCTTCTAGAGTGACTCCTCGTGGCTGTGTACGTCCCCGAGTCTTTCAGCGCGGACGAAGCCGACGTGCTGCGCCGATACTTCACCAATCTCGACGGCCCGGTGTTTGCGCTGGTCAATCTGCCCGAGGTTGTCAAGGGCGCGCTGTTTGCTCGATACAGCCGTAGCCACAAGTCGCTGCGGCGTCTGTTCCTCGACGAGTTCGTCGGCGACCTCGACGTGAGCGGCGACCATTCGGTTGATGCCACGATCGGCCTCGACCGGGCCGAGGAGCTGTACGAGCGAGTGTTCTTCGACTACGGCGACGACTCGGTCGCTCAGCTCGGTGGGGTTCACCTGGCCTGCGAACAGGCATCGAATCTGCTCACCAAGATCCTCGAGTGGGGTCGATTGATGAGCTACCTCGAGCAGAGCACTCGTTACATCTCCTACGACGCCCGCCTCGGTGGGCGGTACCGCTACTACCGCGATCCAGCGGTGCTCGCCGGCCCCCTCGGTACCCGGTACGTCGGCGACCTCGACCGGATTTTCGATGCCTACAGCCGCAGCGTCGATCTCGTCACCGAACATGTGCGCTCGACGGTCCAACGGGGGCCCGATGACAGCGAGTTCGTGTATCGCACCGCTACTCGAGCCAAGGCGCTCGATGCGGTCCGCGGCATCCTGCCGGCGGCAGCGACATCCAACGTCGGCATCTACGGCACCGGCCAGGCCTTCGAGGCACTCCTCCTGCGGATGCGCGCCAATCCGTTGCCGGAGTCACGCGAGTACTCCGAGCTCATGCTCCACGAACTCCGCAAGGTCATCCCGAGCTTTCTGCGGCGGGTCGATCTCCCCGAGCGCGGCGGCCGCTGGAGTGAATACTTCACCGCCACTCGCAGCGACACTGCAGCACTGGTCGACGAGCTGTTCGGCACCGCCCCGGTCGATGCCGCCGCAGAAGTCGAACTCGTCGATTTCGATCCCGAGGCCGAGGACAAACTGCTGGCCGCCATCTGCTACTCGCACTCAACGCTGCCCGAGCACCAGTTGCTCGACCGAGTCAGGCGCCTGGGTGTTGATGAGCGGGTGTCGCTGATCAAGGCGTACGTCGGTGACCGTGAGAATCGCCGCCACAAGCCCGGCCGGGCATTCGAGCGATCGTTCTACCGCTTCGACGTGTTGAGCGACTACGGGGCGTTTCGTGACATGCAACGCCACCGCATGCTCACCATCGAATGGCAGCGTCTCACGCCGAATCACGGCTACTCGCGGCCCGATCTGGTCGATGAGGCGGGCTTGGGTACGGAATTCGATGAGGCGATGCACAGGTCAGCGGCGCTGTACGACGCTCTCAATGACGACTATCCCAATCAGGCGTCGTATGCCGTGTCGATGGCCTATCGGATGCGCTACGTCATGCAGTTCAATGCCCGCGAGGCGATCCACATGCTCGAGTTGCGGTCGTCCCCTCAGGGGCATCCGTCGTATCGACGGGTCGCCTTGGAGATGCATCGTCTGATCGGGCAACAGGCGGGCCATCATGCGATCGCTGCGGCAATGAGCCACATGACGACCCATGCGCCCGAACTCGAGCGGCTGGAATCCGAGCGTCGCGCCGAGGCCAGGCGAGAGGGTTCCTGAACCATCCGAACGGCGTTGTGACCGGTGTCACACCCGTGGTCTCCCGGTCGATCGGTGGCTCGAGCCTATGCTCCCGCCCCAACGCACCGATTCCCCCGGTGACCCACCGCACGACGAGACCGAAACGACCACATGGCTGACGACGACACCACCAACATCGAAACCGACATCGAAACCGACGACGAACTCGACGAGGAACTCGACGAGGACGGGCCCGAGATCGAGCTCGACGTCGACGACATCGAGCTCGAAGACGACGATGACCTTCCCGCCACCGACGACGATGATGACGACGTCGTCGGAACCGACGACGATGACGACGACGATGCAGTGCCCGAGGCGCCGCGGACCAAGCGCAAGAAGCGTGTGGACGACGATGAGGACGAAGACGACGAAGAACACATCGCCGACGACGATGTCGAGGAGGACCTCGACAAGATCCTCAAGGACCGCCTCGTTGCTTCGAGTGACGACGACGAAGACGACGAAGACGACGACGAACCTGACGTTCGCGGTGAAGGCGGGGAACGTCTGCAACCCAAGCAACAGGACGAACAGCTGTGTCCGTCGTGTTTCCTCTTGGTGAAGTCGAGCGCGCCGAACTGTCCGATCGGCGACGACGACTGCCCGATCTTCAGCTCCTGAGACGCCCATGACCACGCTGCTGGATCAGGTGCCCGCAGCGATCAGTCGGGTTCAGCGTGAGATCGTGCTCGCCCGATTTCTCGGGAAGCTCGTCGTCGATCAAGGGGTCAGAGAGGTTCGCCAGCGCATCGAGTCGCTGGTCGCTCCCGTCGAGGGGGTCGAGCCGATCGAGAGGATCGTGTTGGGGCAGGCGTCCGATGCGGACGAGGGCATCGACCACCAGCCTGCTTCGATGCTCGCGCTCGCCGACTACGACCGTCTCCCGGCATCCGACATCGTGTCGATGCTGGTGGGTCTCGAACCCGACGAGCGCGACGCAATCGAGGCGTACGAGCTTCGGGGCCGTCATCGACGCACGATCCTCGGCAAGCTGGCTCAGCTGAGGGACACGTGATCGACCCGACCGTACGCGCTGCCGACCCCGACTGCGGCGACGACCTCACTCAACTGGAGCTCCTGGAGCGCGAGGCGCGAGCTGCCCTTGTCGGCCAACGGGGCGGCGAGCGGTGGCTCGTCGAACACGGCGCAGTTGACGATGCGTGGGTCCAGCGGTGCATCGTGTCGGACGTGTATGTCGCGGTGATCGACGACGTGGTCGTCGGCTACCTCATTGCGGATCTCGGACCTGATCATGTGGTTCGTATCGACCAGGTGTGGGTGACTCCCGCGGCTCGGGAACTCGGATTCGGTGACGAACTCCTCGCGACAGCGATTGCTTCGGCACGCAAGCGGGGGGCAGTCGCGGTGGAGGGCCAGGCGCTCCCCGGCGACCGCCAGACGAAGAACCTCTACGAACGAGCAGGCATCGTTGCCCGTTTGATCACCACCTTCAAGTGGTTCTGATCAGCGACCCTTCCACTGCGGGGCGCGCTTTTCGATGAAGGCGGTCAGGCCTTCGGAAATGTCCTCCGAGCGCATGACGACACCCATAGCTGCGTCGGTCATCCGCTTGAGCGTCTCGTCGTCCTCGGTTGCGGCAGCCAGGACGACCTTACGGCTCTCCCACACGGCGAGCGGAGCGGCGGCGGTGATCTGCGCGGCGAGGCGGAGGGCCTCCTCAGTGGCCTCGCCCGGCTCGACCAGCCGGTTGACGAGACCCAGTTCGTGTGCGCGTTGTGCCGGCAACGGCTCGCCGGTGAGGATCAGTTCCATCGCCGCCGATCGACCGATGGCACGAGGGAGCCGGAACAGGCCTCCGGCGCCCGCGACGAGATTGCGCTTCGCCTCGGCCAATCCGAAGGCCGAGCGGGTGGTGGCGACCACCAGATCGGCGGCCAGAACGATCTCACAGCCGCCGGCGGTTGCCAGCCCGTCGACGGCGACGATGACGGGCTTCTTGCGCTCGCGATAGGCGAAGCCGGCGAAGCCGCCGCGCTCGGTCATCAACGATCCGCCGGCGCCCGAGTTGATCGCCTTCAGGTCGGCGCCGGCGCAGAAGACCGGACGTTCCTGGCCTTGCGTGTTGGCCTGGATGATGCCGACCCAGATCTCGTCGTCGGCTTCCATCTGGTCGATGGCGGCCTCCATTGCCTGGGCGACGTCGCCGTTGACCGCATTGCGGGCATCGGGTCGGTTGAGGGTGATGAGGGCGACGCGGTCGCGGGCTTCATAGGTGACGATCTCGGACATGGCCGAGGATCGTAGGCGTCGCGAGACGCACGAGGCGAACCCCGCTCAGGCGCCGGACGTGACCGAGTCGTCGGTGACGGTCGCCTCGACGACCGATTCCGCCGGTGCCTCGGTGACGGTCGCCTCGATGACTGATTCGGCCGGTGCCTCGGTGACCGATTCGGCCGGTACCTCGGTGACCGTCAGCTCAGCTGGGGCATCGACCTGAGGTGCCTCTGCCTCGGCCACAGGCGCTGCCTCGGGCGCCGTGGTCGGTTTCGTGTCGCCCTTGGGCGGGCGCGAGCGATCGTCGGTGCGGGCGCCCTTGGCGCCCGACCGGTTCTCGTTGCGTCCGTTCTTGCGTCCATCGGTTTGGCCGTCCTTGCGGGCGTCCTTGCGGGGCGGACCTGCGCGCAGCGGCTTGGGCTTGGGTGCACCGGCGGGAATCTCGACGCCGAGCAGCGCTGCGATCTGCGGCAGGGCCGGACCGAGGCGAAGCGTGGTGGCCTTCAGGTCGTCGGTCAGCACGACAGGTGCAGTGGTGGGTGTCACGAGTGTGCGAACCGGCGAGAACGCCGCTGCTTCGAGCAGAGCGATCCAGCGGTCGGATGCGTCGTCCGGTTGGAGCGCTGCAGTGGCGGCCTCGCCAAGGCGTCGAGCCAGATCGGGCGGGAACACCACGCCGGCCTTTGGTGGCTGTGACGAGAGCCGCAGTGCACGGATGACCCGACCGACGCCGATCGCTGCGTCGATGTCGCCGAACCACAGGGTGAGCTCTTCGGCCTGCTTGCGGATCAGCGACTGCTTGAGGTCGTCGGCCACGGGACGGGTCGATGGGTCGCGAGCGACGCTGGGATCCTCGCCGGCGGCGACGACACTGCGCAGGTCACGCAGATCGAGGTGCTCCATCTGACGCTGTGCGGCCTCGGCGCGGTCGAGCCATTCGGCGACGCGCAGCTTGGGGAGCATGTCCTCGGCCATCTTGACGACCGACTGCTCGGGCATCGTGGGTTGGCCGGCAGCTTCGAGCTTGGCGTTCTCTTCCTTCACACGGGCCCGAACGGCCGACATGCCCTGCAGCGCCATCTCGGCGATCGGGCGCTGCTCCTCGGGGAGGTCGGCGAGCACAGCGTTGCGACGGGCCTTTCCAGGGCGCAAGCGCTTCGGCTTGGGTCGCTGCGGCAGCTCGGGCGGGGCCTCGAAGTGGGGCCGCTGGCGACGCTGGTCGGAGCGGCCGGTGCCCTCGCCATCCCGGCCACTTTCCCGACGACCGTCGCGGCCACCGTCACGCGCTCCGTCGCGGCCACCGTCACGGCCACCGTCACGACGGCCTCCATCACGCTTGTTGTCACGACGACCCCGGCTGTCACGGCTGTCACCACGTTCGCTGCGGTCACGCTTGGCGCGGGTTTCGATCACCGCTTCGAACGGCTTCTCGCTCGGGAGGAGCTCGAGAACGTTGGCGTCCTCGGCCTTCTCACGCGAGGTGATGACCGACTGCACCTCGATGCCATCCAGCATCTGCTCGATCTCGACCTTCAGCAGGTCACCGACGGCCGATCCGGATGGCAGCAAGCTGGCATCCATCTGCCCGTTGGGCTTGCGGGCGCCGGCGGCGCGCCACGTCCACGAGCCGTCGGGGAGCGCGCTCGTCAGCTCGATATCAATCCTGCGGGACATTTCGACAACCGTACCGGTTTGCGGTGGGAGAACTCCAACGAGTCTCCCTGTGACCGGTACCGTGCCCGCAATGGCTGTCTACGCGCTCGGCGAACTCGTCCCCACCATCAATTCGTCGGCGTTCGTTCATCCAGATGCCGTGATCATCGGCGCGGTCACCATCGGGGCCAACTCATCGATCTGGCCGGGGGCCACA
>JANPCI010000464.1:0-6719 GCA_031430875.1 Actinomycetes bacterium
TCACTCGGGTCGCGGCGACTGGTCGACCGATCGGAAGTGCCGTACTGCTCGGGCTGATCGTCTCGGAGCCCTCGTCGATATGCGTCGAACTCCAGTTCTTCCGACTCGATCGAGCATGGGTCAAGAGTGGCCGACCAGTGATGATCGACATCGTCCTGGCGAACCATCGCCTTGACTTCGGTTGCACGGCCGCCCGCGAGGTGAACGACTTCGGGCTTCGCCAGTTGCGAGCCGGATCGTCGGTCATCGACCTCATCGACGTCACCGGCTTCCTCGGCCAGATGGGTGGGGCCGCACCCGGAGCCGAGGCCCGGAACATGGATCACTTCGCGCCTGCTATCGAACCGTTCGACCTCGACACCCTCCACGCCCATTTCGACTCGATCGGGGTGGAGTACGTCGATCCCCCCGTCGAGCTCTTCGGTGCCGAGGGCATCGGCCCCCGCGATCTGCATCAAGGATCTCGACGGCAACACTGTGGAGTAGAAAGGCCCACCCAGCGCAGACCAGACCGACCCGTTCCTCGACGCGCAGGGTCCAGTCGCCGACGACCTCACATCGGTCGGGGAATGACGATGGGCGGTCAGAGTGCTGTGGCACTCTGACCGCCCATCGACGTTCTTCGGGAAGGGGGATGATCAGTTGGCGATCGCCGCGAGCACGTTCAGCTTCCCTGCTCGACGGGCTGGAAGCCACGCTGCAACCATGCCGGCTGCGGCTGCGACGATCATCAACACGATGATGCTGCCGAAGGGGATGGCCATTGTCGCCGCGAACGACTCCGGTAGGGCTGCCACGAGGCCCCATCCGAAGAACATGCCCAGGCCCACTCCGAGCACTGCACCGAACGTGGCGATCAGCGCTGCTTCGAAGCGCACCATGCGACGGAGCTGCCGCCTGGTCATGCCGACGGCCCGCATCAGACCGAGTTCACGGGTGCGCTCGAACACCGACAGGGCCAGCGTGTTGGCAATGCCGATCAGGGCGATGATCACAGCGAGGGCGACCATGACGTTGACCATGGTGAGGACCTCGTCGATCATGCCCACGACTCGTGTCCTGCGCTCGTCGCTGGTCTCGATGTTGGCGGCCGGAAACTCGTTGCTCAGGTCGATGATCAGGGCATCGATCGCGGCCGATGACGCACCGTCGGCGAGCGACACGGCGAGCCACTCGGCGGTCTGGGGCACACCGGCCTCGGCGAGGACGCTGTAGTCGTACAGGAAGTCCTGCGTCATGATCCTCGACTCGTCGAACAACCCGACGATCGTCGTTTCGATCGTCGCTCCGTTCGCGAACTCGGTGGTCAACACATCGCCAACCGAGGCATTGATCGCCTCGGCTTTGTCGACATGGACGAGCATCGGGTTCGCCACGTTGGTGGCGATCGACTCTCCCTGCACGTCGAGGTCGAGCAGCGGTTCGATCTGGTCGAAGTCGAACCCGACCGCGTCGGCGACCGTGCCGTCGACCTGGGCCTCGAGGAGCGTGAACCCCGTTACAGCTGAGACCGCGTCCGATTGGCGGATGTCGCTGGCCAGCGTGGCGGGGAACTCGACCTCCTCGAGATCATCGGTCAAGTAGTAGTCGGCCTTGGCCGTCTGCTCGAAGGTCGAACCGATTGCTGACTTGATCGATTCACCGACAACGAGGGCCGTCGACACCAGCGTCAATCCGATCATCAACGCGGCGGCCGTGGTGGCGGTGCGGCGTGTGTTGCGCGCTGCGTTCTTCTGAGCCATGCGGCCTGCGACGCCGGCCAGTTTGCGCATCGGCCAACCCAGCACGCCGGTGACACCACCGACGGCGAGCGGGCTGAGCAAGGTGACACCGAGGAACATTGCGACCGCACCGAACGCAACGCTCGCGACGGTGACCGTCGTTGAGCCAATACCGGAGAGTCCGGCGGCGCCGGCGAGCACGCCGACACCGATCAGTCCGAAGCCGCTGACTTTGCGAGTGCGCGAACCGGCAGCACCGGCCTCGGCGCCGCCGTTGAGAGCAGCGATCGGCGGCACCGTGCTGGCCCGTCGAGCCGGTCCAATGGCTGCCAGCATCGTGACGCCGATGCCGATGACGACTGCGGCGACGAGGGTGCGTGTGGCCAGGATCAGCGGGTAGGCGGGAAGATCCGCACCCATCAGGCCGAACAGGGCCTCGAGACCCTTGGCGACCAGGACGCCGCCGATGATTCCGCCGACCGAGGCAAGCACACCGACAACAAAGGCTTCACCCAGGACCGAACGCCGGATCTGGCGCGGATCGGCTCCGACGGTTCGCAGTAGAGCGAGTTCGCGTATGCGCTGGCTGAGCACGATGGCGAAGGTGTTGTAGATGATGAAGATCGACACGAACAGTGCGATGAACCCGAAGCCCAGCAGGATGTTGCCGATGATGTCGATCTCGTCGGTGAACTCGGCGGTGGACTCAGCGAGCACCGTTGCGTTGTCGATGACATCCGCAGTCGGAATCGCCTCAGTGATCGCTGCCTGGACCTCGGTGATGTCGGCGCCTTCGGCGACTTGCACGCTGACGTTGGTGATTCCGTCAATACCGAACAGTTCGCTCGACTCAGCGGTGTTCATCTGCATCAGCACGGCGCCGAGGGTCGAGTTGTCGGAACCGAACGATGAGGTGCCCGACAGCGTCAGGCTGGTCCGACCATCAGGAACGATCAGCTCGTAGGTGTTGCCGATGACGAAGCCGTGTTGCTCGGCGGAATCGAGATCGATCGTGAACTCGCCGACCTGCGGCGGTGCGCCGTCAACCAGGCTGAACGGACTCAGCTGATCGTTGTCGATCCAGTTGAACGCCAACTGGGGTGGGCCGTCAGTGGTGATGAAATCGCCGTTGGCCTTGATCGGACGAACAGCGTCGTCAGCGGCCTCGATGACTGCGACAGCATCGGCGACACCGTCGACGCCAGCGACATCGGCGACCGTCGACATCGACAGTGGAGGAGCGTCCCCGAAGTCAGCGACGTTGCGGACTTCGATGTCGACGCCGGCAGTGATGTCTTCGGAGACGTCCGTGAAGCTGCTCCGCAAGCCGTCGCCGAGCACGAATGCCGAGACGACGAAGCTGACGGCGAGCATGACACCGAAGGTGGTGAGGGCGAAACGTACCTTGTTCGCCAAAAGGTTCTTGAAGGTGAGTCGAAACATGATCAGGGTCCTGTCTGTGTGTCGTGAGTGCTTGAGGTGCGGATGGTTCAGTTACTGAGTCGACGCATTTGGTCGAGCACGGCATCGGGAGTCGGGTCGAGCAGCTGGTCGGTGATCCGGCCATCGGCGAGGAAGACGACTCGGTCGGAGTAGCTGGCAGCGACGGGGTCGTGGGTCACCATCACGATCGTCTGTCCGAGATCTCGGACGGCGTGGCGCATGAACGCCAGGATCTCCGAGCCAGTCGTGCTGTCGAGGTTGCCCGTGGGCTCGTCGGCGAAGATGATCTGAGGGCGCGACGCCAGCGCTCTGGCGACGGCGACACGCTGCTGCTGGCCACCGGAGAGCTCGCTCGGCCGGTGGTTGAGGCGATTCGAGAGTCCAACGGTTTCGATCACATTGTCGACCCAAGCCTTGTCCGGCTTCGTGCCCGCCAGGTCCATCGGGAGCCTGATGTTCTCGATCGCGGTCAGTGTCGGTACCAGGTTGAACGCCTGGAAGATGAAGCCGAGTCGGTCACGCCGCAACAGCGTGAGCTGCTTCTCGCTGGCGGTGGCTGTGTTGACATCGCCGATGTTGGCGGAGCCGCTGCTGAGGCGGTCGAGTCCGGCCATGCAGTGCATGAGGGTCGATTTGCCAGAGCCGGAGGGGCCCATGATGGCGGTGAACTGGCCGGCGGCGAAGTCGACGTCGACGTTGTCGAGCGCGAGAACCTCGGTGTCGCCCTTGCCGTACACCTTGGTAGCGCCGCGAGCTGATGCTGCTGCGATGGAAGATTCAGAAGCGTTGGGGGAATCGAGGAGGAGTGTCATGAGTGTCTCTTTCGTGTGGGTGTCGATTGGTTGTTGTGACACTTCCAATATGAAGACTTGAGACGCTCGGGCCATCCGGCGAAGGCCTGATCCTGGCTCCGCCGAAGGTCCCGTCATGACGGCTCGCTGGTCCCCACAAAGGTGTGCAAGCGTCGCCATCCGGGCCCACCGCGTTCGACCAATTGCGGGCTCGTACTGAACCGGCCGTCATCACTTTGACGGACAGAGATCAATCGGTTGCCGGATGGCCTCGGACGTCCAGCGCACTACGGTCGAAGCATGAGCCGAAAGCTGGCGCCATCGGCGACCGCGATCAGGAGGTGGTTGAAAGAGCCGACCCTGATGGCCGACGTCTTGTTCGCCGGATTGACCGGCGTCATCTCGCTTGTCCAAGCATCGTCGCCCGAGTTGGCGACGTCGGCTGGCGCAGACACGTTCGCGTACGTCACCATCGTGATCGCGAGCGCCAGCCTGGTCGTGCGGCGCCATCTGCCGATCACGGTGCTCGTGATCGTGACGACGGTGCTGGCGACCTTCTATCTCCGCGATGGTGGCGACTTCCTCTCAATCCTTGGTATCGCTCCGTTCTATGCGGTCGCGGCCCACAGCAACCAGCGTCGGCGGGCATGGATCGCGGTGCTCGTAGCGTGGCTGGCGGTCTTTGCAGCTGCCAGCCGCAGCATTCTCGATGGACCCGACGGCTACGACATCA
This sequence comes from Actinomycetes bacterium, assembly GCA_031430875.1. Taxonomy (GTDB): domain Bacteria; phylum Actinomycetota; class Acidimicrobiia; order Acidimicrobiales; family Ilumatobacteraceae; genus Sva-07. The sequence continues at coordinate 4,689 of JANPCI010000464.1, forward strand.
CCAGCGCCATCAGCATGTGCGTTTTCATCCTAGGTTTCTCGATATTTGGGGTTGCCGTCCGCAATCGGCAGCGGATCTTCGCCGACTCGGAGGAACGGGCAGCCGCCGCCGAAGCTGACCGCCTGGCCGGCCAGCAACGAGCGGTCGCCCAGGAACGCAGCCGGATCGCCCGCGAGATGCATGATGTCGTCGCCCACGGGATGAGCGTCATCGCTGTACAGGCCGCGGCGGCCCAAGAAATCGTCCACACCGACCCTGACAAGGCCGTCGTCGTCCTCGGTCGTATCGAGAACGTCGGCCGTCAATCTCTCAACGAGATGCGACGAATGCTCGGCGTCCTCCGCAGCGGCGACGACGAGACGGCGGCCTCGCTCGCGCCACAGCCGCGCCTCGCCGATGTCGATGCGATGGTGGAGCGATCGACCGATGCCGGCGTCGCCACCAAACTTGTCGTCACCGGAGATCCGCGCGAACTTGCGCCCGGCATCGGTCTGACCGCATTTCGGATCGTGCAGGAAGCTCTGACCAACGTGCTCAAACACGCTGGGACGAGCGCGTCCGCAACGGTCACTATCTCGTATGGCATGGACTCGGTCACGATCGAGATCGTCGACAACGGCCGCGGCGCGGTTTCGTCGCTCTCCCAGGCCGGGGGTGGCAACGGATTGATCGGGATGCGCGAACGAGTCGACATCTACGGCGGGGAACTGTCGGCCGGCCCGCGAACCGGCGGTGGATACGCCGTACGAGCCGTGCTCCCGACAGACGACACCGGAGCACGACCGAGTGTCGCATCGTCCGCGGCGCCCGTGAACGCATCGTCGTCATGACCATCAGAGTCGCGATCGTCGATGACCAGGCGCTGATGCGCGACGGCTTCAGCATGATCCTTGATGCTCAAGCAGACATCGAGGTGGTCGGCGACGCCGAGAACGGCCGACTCGGCGTCGAACTGTGTCATCGCACCTGCCCCGACGTGGTGCTGATGGACATCCGAATGCCCGTGCTTGACGGCATCGAGGCCACGAAGTTGATCGCCGCCAACGACGGTTGTAACACGAGGGTGCTCGTGTTGACCACGTTCGACCTCGACGAATATGTGTACGGAGCGATGCGGGCGGGTGCGAGCGGGTACCTGCTGAAGGACACACCGGCCAAAGATCTCATTGCAGCAGTTCGTGTGATCGCCGCCGGTGACGCGCTGTTGTCTCCGTCTGTCACAAAGCGATTGATCGAAGAATTCGCACGCCAACCTGACCCAGACACCGTCACGGCATCGCTGCCGAACGACCTGACCGAGCGCGAACGTGAAGCACTCGAACTACTCGCTCACGGTCTCAGCAACCGAGAGATCGCAGAAGCGATGTTCGTCGGCGAAGCAACCGCCAAGACGCACGTCAGTCGACTGCTCACCAAACTCGGGGTCCGCGACCGCGTGCAAGCAGTCGTGCTCGCTTACGAGACCGGCGTCGTCCGGCCCGGTGCACCTCCGCGATGACGTCGTGGGTAAGCGAATAGTTCCGGTTGCGCAGGGTGGAGGCGGTCTCCTTCTGGAGCTTCGCCCATCCGAGCAGGTAGGTGATCATCGCGAGAACCCGTCTGTCCTCCGCGGTGTTCACGGGAAGGTCGAGTTTCGTGAGGATGGGCCGGACGCGCGTCTCGACGGTTTCACAGACACGTAGAGCGACTCCGCGATCCCGCTGTCGCACATTCCCTGGGCATCAGTTCGAGGACATCGAGTTCTCGTTCGGTGAGTGCTCGACATTTGCTGCGGTCCGGCACGCCATACACGTCGCTTGCAGAACAGGGCTACCGGGTCACTGGAATCGATCGAGACGCCGAAGCTGTCGCCCGCGCCGCGGCCCTGGTGCGACTGGAACATTCGTCGAACTCGACCAGCAAGACTTGGCCACCCTTGACCGCGAGTTCGACGGCGCAGTCATCCTTTGGCAGAGCTTCAGATTCTTCGACGCCCAGACCAGCGATCGGATCCTTGCCGACATCGCAGGCCTCTTGCGCCCAGGCGGCCGG
>JANPCI010000465.1:0-15738 GCA_031430875.1 Actinomycetes bacterium
GGTGGTGGTGGCGCCCCGGGGGGCTCGGGTTTGGCTCCTGATGGTGTGAGGAGGTTGCCGTTGTGGTCGGTGAACACCACGGTGCCGTTGTCGGCATTGCCGGTGATGCCGAGTGCGCCTTTGTGGTGCAGTCGATGATGATGCGGGCAGAGCGCAATCAGGTTCCACGTATCGGTGGGGCCGTCGTCTTCCCAGTGGATGATGTGGTGCACTTCGAGGATGTGGGTTTGGGTGCACCCCCAGACGCTGCAGCCTTGGTCGCGGAGTATGACGAGGCGGCGGGTGCGTTCGGGGATGGTGCGCCCGGTTCGTCCGATCGAGATGGGGATCGCGCCGTTGATCAACGTGGGGGTGAGGAGGCCGTCGCAGGTGATGTAGCGGCGGATGGCGTCGGGCAGGTTCCAGCCGCGGTCGTTGCAGCATGGTCCGGCGGTGTCGAGGTGGATGTGGATGCGGTAGCGGTCGCGTCGGGCGAGGTCGGAGACGGCGTCGAGGGAACGTTCCGCGATCTCGCGTAGGGCGTCGACCCAGGTGACGTCGACGTGGCCGTTGCGGAACAGTTGGTCGCGTGCTTCGCGTAACGCGTTGGTGATGATCATCCCGGTGAGTTCGTCGCAGTCGACACTGAGACGGAAGCGTCTGTCATCTCCGAGCCCGAACCAGATCCGGTCCGTAGGCGGTGCGGGTGTCGGCTCAGGCTTTGGCGGTGCAGGTTCAGCCTGTGGTTCAGCCTGTGGTTCGGGTGCGGGTGCGGGTGTGGCGTTCGGGTTGGGGAGTTGGGGGAACGGGTAGCGACCGAGCGCGTGGCGTAACTGGTGCACGGTGGCGTAGCGGGCGAGTTCGCACACTTCGCGATCGGCCCACCACGGTGCACGTAACGCGATCGCGTAGATCTGATCGACGGCGAGTTCACCGTGACGGAACGCGTCGATCGACACCGGCAACTCTGCGGCTCGGCGGGCAATCGTGACGATCTGCTTCGCGCGTGTCAACGACAGCCCGGTCTTCCATGCCAGGTATTGCTCGGCGCGGTATACACCCGGCCCGGCCCAGGCGGACTCGTCGGCCAGCAGCGCCACGGTGAGATCGGTGAGGCGGGCGTGTTGTGCGTTCAAGTGACCGGCGACCTCGTTCAACCCGGCATCGATCTGTTCGATGTCGAGGGGCGTGGCGCCGGTTGACTCCATGGAGTCATAATAGTACACCAGTACGAAGTTGACAACGTTGAGCGTACAAATATTCGATCAGTCACCTACGTTGGCGTAGGCCCGAACGGTGAACGTGCCGGCACCGCTGATCTTGGGTGGCACCGCGGTGAAGCGGAAACCGCGCTCGGGCAGCCGATCGAGCCGGGTGAGGTGCTCGACGATCGGGATCTCGGCGCCGAGCAATGTGGTGTGTACCGGTCGTCCGGTGTCGTCGATCGCATCGATGTTGAGCGAATCGATGCCGACGCACGCAACCCCGGCCGCTACCAGCGCGTCAGCGGCGTGCGCGGTCAGGTGGGGATGCTCGACGAAGTACGCATCGGTTGCCCACCGGCGCGAGTGGTCGGTGCGGATCAACACGGCGTGCCCCCGAGCGTCGGTGAGATCGTCGGCGTCCAAGTCGATTGCCTTCACATCCGGCCGATGAAGACAGATCGCCGGAACCTCAGCGACGCGCTCGAGAGCCAGCTCGCTGAGGTCATGGCCGTCCGCGTACCTGTGGAAGGGCACGTCGAGGTATGTCCCCGTGTTCGTGCACATGGTGACCAGGCCGATCTGGAAGGTGACTCCCGCACCGTAGATCTCCTCGGCGGCCGCCCGGCTCAGATGGTCGGCAATGTGTGGCACTGGCAGACCTGGATAGGTCTGCATCCCATCGATGATGACGTGGCTGAGATCGATGAACATGGTCGGTTCAACCGTCGCGCCAGGTGTCATCGATCGGGGTCACCTCGGTGACGTGGATCTCGCGGCCGAGCGAGGCCCCGACGAGTTCCAATCGATCGCCGCTCCAGAACGTGCCGGGGTCGTACCAGTTCGGTGGCCGCTCATCGCCGAGCAGGCCCATCCGTTCGAACGTGATGGCGACCAGCTCGGCGCAGTAGACGTCGGTGAGCGAGATGCGATGACGCACGCGACCGGTGACCCAGTGCTTGGCGAGCGATGCGGTGCTCGGGAAGCCCCGCCCGCTGTACTCGTCGACGACCGAGAGCGCCCGGTTCTCCATCTCGTCGGTGGCCTCGAGGTCGATTTGGCGGAACCACGGCTGCTGGCCGTACCGATGCGTCCACACGCTCACGGCGCGCTCGAGATAGTGCAGTTGAGCCCCCCGCTCTCGTTGGCCGGTCCAGACGTTGGGCATGCTTGCACCGAGTTCGGCATGCCAGATCAGCGGCGGCAGGTCGTCGAGCGCCAACACGACACCGACGTGATTGACCGGGCTGTTGGTGAACAACCGGATCGCCCGATCGGCCGTCGACCGCCCCCGGAACAGCCAGACGTCCCCGGTCGCTGCTTCGGCGAGCGCGTCGTGCAGTGTCATCGAGTCGGTCATCGGTGCCATAACGTAGGCGGTCGTGCGCTGGGCCAAGTTCCTCGGAATCGCAGGCGTGCTCGCCGTGCTGGGTGCCACGGGTGTCGTGGTGTATCAGCGACGTCAACGGCGTGAGTGGGTCGAGCTGGCGCCCGATGAGCTCCGTTCGCGGCTTCACGCTCGGCTCGACGGGGGCTCCCGGTAGAGTGTCAGCATTGGGGCGCTTGTCCTGAGCGCAACCGCTCGTGGGTCATCGACTGACGGAGCGTCGAGGGAACGAGGCATCATGGCCACCAAGAAGCAGCCCGCAAGCCGCTGGCACGACGGCACCACCCCGGTCGAGGATCTCCCGGAAACGGAACAGATCGCCCATGAGGTGGTCATTGCGCGACGAGACCTCGCACCATCGGTCGAGCGGATCATGGACGCCGAGTTGAGCGATGATCAGCGCAACCAGGCAATGACGATGTTCCGTGATTCCCTGACACAGGACGGCGACCCGAACCGCGATCCTCGCGTCGCGATCGCCACTGCCGCCAAGGTCTGATCGCAAGGGGTGCGGTCCATTCGACTACCGCGCCCCGTACTCGACGGTTGTGAAAGGCCAGTCGGTCTCGAGCCACGTTGAGATTGCTTGCCACGTAACGACGTCCATTTCGGCTCGGCTCGCGCGCACCCATGAACTCACCGAAGCGTCAGCCGTTGGCGACGGGTAGATGTAGACGCATCCGATCACGTCGTCGCCATCGAGAATCGAGTAGGTGAACCCAGATCGATTGTCGAAGTCACTCGCATGTCGTACCAGATCGGCGAGGTTGGATTCGAGGGTCATCGCCGTGGGCCAGGCGTCGTGGGGAAAGTCGGGGGTCTGTCGGATGTGGTCGATGCTCGACATCCATGCAACGTGATCTCTGTCGTTGTGCTGTGGCCCCAGCGGTTCCAACCGGAAGCCGGGACACTCGAAGCTGAGTGGCACGACGAAGGTGTCTGCGACGAGACTCATGCGGTCATGGTAGGTGACGAGCAGTTCGGCGCGCTGAGGAATGACAGCACCTTGGCGGAACGGAGGAGGGATTTCGCAGCTGGTGCCGCTGTCTCGACGAAGTACCAGTTCAGCGCCGATGCTGGCCCCTGACTGCGAGCGATTCGAGAGCACCGCGAGAGCAACGAGCGCCGAATTGGCGAGGCGGAGCCGTTGGTCCCTCAACAGCGCTCGTCGACGTCCGTGAAGGTTCGCAGAGGTTCAGTCGTCAGCGGCGAGGGCTGGACAGCGTTCCTCACAGCGCGATCGCTTCGTTCGCTACCCGCTTGGCAACGGCCGGTTTGAGTCCCACCGCAGGAACGACATCGACTGGTCGTTTCAGGATCTCGCTCAGCTCGCGCTCGAGACCGACGAGTCAGACCACGCCGACAGCGAGATCGACGAGGATGCCGACATCGCTCGACTCGGTGTCCTCGCCGCGGGCGACGCTGCCGAACGCGCGGCGTGTGTCGCCCCATGTCGTCGAGCGGCGTCGATGATCGCTCGGCGGTGCCGACGCAACCGTCGGCCGATCGGGGTGTCCGGCAAGCCGCGCACCTCGAACGGTCCCGGCACGACCTCGATCGATACAGCGTGACCTGAGGCCTCGATCAGCTGAGACAACATCGCCAGCCCCGAGGGTGTGACGTTCGCCGACATTCCCGCACACCTGCGGAGGTTCGTTCCCGAAGCCTGGCTCGATCCCCGCTACTTAGCGGCCGCTCGGCTCGCGTGGAGCCGCGCTCACGGGTTGTCGGTCGTCGACGTGCGTCTCGCGGAGCGGGCCGAGCGACTCCGTCTGGTGGGGTTCGACGACCCGGTGCGGTCGTTCCTCGCCGATGGTGAACCGGAGGGTGATGGCGATGACTGACGACGTCAGAGATCAATTCCTGAGCACGTATATCGCCACGGGTGACATCTTGGTTTCATCTCGCCAGTCGATTGAATCTTCACGAGAACCGAGCGGCTTGTGAATCTTGGCAAGCGTCAGTCCAGCGCGTTCGGCGGCCTGTGTGTAATCATCATCAGTCCAGTAGTAGTCATACAATACTACGTCAATGCCCCGGATAAGCAGTTTGACCGTATCGCCGCTGCGGAGCGGCCTGTCGTTCTCTGGAAACGAGTATGACAACGATACCCAGTCTCCTTCGCTCGCTTCCATTGAGGCGGTGACGAATATAATGATGCCATCCTTCCGAAGCACTCGCTTCATTTCTTTGAGGATGCCCTCGATCTCTTCGATTCGCGACACTTCCAAGAATACAAAGCTCGAAAAGACTAGATCGAACTCGGAATCCTCAAATGGCAGGTGCCCGCTGGGAATATGGTGATACTCGCCCGACCTGTCTTTGGATCGAGCCTGTTCCAGCATCTCCTGGCTGACGTCTACGCCAACTACATCGAAGCCCAGCCGCTTCAGAAATCGTGTTGAACGCCCAGCTCCGCAACCATAATCAAGCGCAGACTTGATGGATCCTGCATGCTCCTGAATCAGCATGGGAATGTCGCGAAATGCCAGGTATTGTGTTCCTTCCATTCCGAGCTCGGCATATTCGCCGGCATGTTCTTCATAGTCATGCGTCTTGATGGTCATTTGACTCTCCTCCGCAAACGAACTGCCATCCGTTGATCATCGACGATGATCGACGAATAGCAACCCTACTGGTTCGGCAATGCGTGCCCGGCCAGCGATCCCGGCGGTGATGTTGCTGTTTGGCGCGTAGGCGGCCGGATGTGGCGACGACGCCACGAGGACGACTGGCGGGTCGGGACACATCGACCGTTTCGTGGAGGTCCCTCGCCGCCGAGACCGACTCCGACCTTGCCGTGTCTTTGGACTCTGCGGACTGACCTACATGCTTCCGGCGGTCGGGCGGGCCGCCGAGGCCCGAGCACTCGCGGACGAAGCCCTCGCCGCCGCCAGCGCCACCGGCAACCCGCTCGGGATCGCGTACGCGTTGGCCGGGTACACTCGGGCGTTCGCCGACTCCGATCCGGCCCGGGCGTTGGACGCCTACCGTGAAGGACTCGACTACTGCCGGCGCCAACGGATCATGCAGTTGAAATCGGTGATCGCCCGAGAAGCCGCTGGGCTCGAAGCGCTCCACGGCCGACTCGAACACTGCCTCACCATGGTCGACAGCACCATCGATTAGTTCCATCAGGCTGACGACGTCGGCAACGTGGCCGTCAGGGTGGCGGACCTGGCCACGTTCTTCGATCGATACGAACAACCCGAGGTGGCCGCCACTCTCTACGGCAGCACCACCGGTTACAAGAGCATCGTGAGGGTCGCCAACCTGCCTGCAACCATCGAACAACGGCGCACCCTGCTCGGCGAGCCGCGGTTCGCGGAGTGTGTTGCTGCGGGAGAGGCGATGGAACTCGCCCGAGCCGTCCAGTACGCAGGCGGCCAGATCCAGCACGCCCGCCTCCGACTCGAGGACCAACCCTGATCACGGCCGGCTGGCCCCCACAGGTGGCTGAACGTCGCGGCGAAGAAGGCAGCCGGGTGAGCGTCGTGTGCGATGATCCTTTGTGTGCCGGCTCGGGCAACGGACCCCGGGGAACTCTCCGCCAGCAACCTGCCACCAAAGCAGATGCTCCGGTGCGCCCCAGGCGTCCAACGCATCACGAACCCCCCACCATCAAGCCCGCTGCCAAGCAGAAGACGGGCCGTAGGATCACCCACAGGGATGCGAAGTGGGGGACCTCGGACCACGATCGGCCAGCCGCATAATCACTGTTCAGAGGCCTCTCCCGGAACGCCAATGAACGCCCGAGGAGATATTGGCGGAGGTGGACGGGAATCCGCTGGCAACCCAAATATCCAGCTCAGCAGCCCTCCTGGTCGCCCAGAAGGCCCATTTGAGAGTAACCGTGAGAGTAACGGAGTTCACCAGTCCAGATCGCGGTCGATGTCGAGCTGCGCCAGTTCGACGGCGCCATCCGGCGCCAGCTGGCCAATCACGGAGAACCCCGCCACGAGCGTGCCCGTTCCGATGAAGAGGCGGTATCGGGCCAGCCGGCGATGTGTTCGGGTAGCTCGTCCCAGCCGGTTGCGAATCTCGACGATGCGCTACAACTCGATCACCTGGAAGTCGTGTTCGGAGGGCTCTCCATTCGGACCTCGATCAGCACCGAGCTGACGATCGAGGTCTTCGAAGAACTCCGCGGTGGCTCGAACGACTCGTCGAGGCGGGCTCACTGGGGACGCTGTGGTGCGTCCACGATGGCAGTGCGTTGCCGAAATCGCTGCCGCACCTTCGCCAGGAACTCCTCGGGGACATCGTCCAAGCTGGTGACAACACTCGCCTCGAACAGGGCGTCCTACTCGGCCGGCGAGAGTTGCTCGATCTCCTCGGCGGTCCAGATCCGCTGTCCCATTTCCACAAGGTACCGCAAGCACCGCACGAGGAACTCGAGTCACGGCAGATCGAGCATGTCACCTCATGGCGCACGACTTTGGCGGATATGCCGGTCAAAGTGCTGCGCAACGCTTGGGCCTGATACGGCGGGTCGGATGGGACCTGCAGCGGGATTCTGGGCGCCAAAGTGTGCGCCTTCGGCGAGGTACTGCGCCGGACCGCAATCGTGCCCGCGGCGAGACCGACGCGAATGCGAACCTCAGGGCCGAGGGGTCAGGGGTTGCGGACCGTCACAACGCCCGTGTCATCGAGTAGCAGCGTGGCATTCGCTGTCACCGGGTCGCATCCGGGTCCGTTCACCCGGTACTCCTCGGTCTCGACGACGCCCTCGCGGACGATCGACGTCCCATCTGACGAGGTGGTGCTCAGCCGGTACGTGTAGCTGTCCGGGTCGTCGTCGACCTGCCAGGGAGGTGGCGGTGTCTCGTCCGGCGGGGTCGGCTGTGACGGATCCATCGGTGTCTGGCATGCGCCGTCGATGCACAGCTCGTCCACGACCCAACCAACCGGAACCTCGATGCCGATCGCGGACGACATCCCAACGGCGTTGCAGTCCCGTTGCGAGATACAGGCTCCCAATGAAGCCGCGAGAACCACGACGCATGAAGCCAGTCCGCCCATTCGCACAGAGCGAGTTTTGCAGAGCGCCGCCAGCAATGGCGTCGCGATGGCAGCGATCCGGCCACCGTCGACGAGCCAGAAGTCCCTGCCGAGCGGGCGATTACCGGGCACTCGGCGTGGGCCGTGGTGCGGCGGGGCGGTGGCTGAGAACCGCGTGATTCTGGGCGCGGAAGTGTGCGGGTTTGGAGGTCAGTGCCTGGTGCCGCCGACCGACGTGTCGACAGTCTGGACGAGCGACACTGCGCGGTGGCCTAACCTGAGTTCGGGATGACCGCGCCATCCGCTCCGTACGACGAGGTCGCCGACTGGTATGAACACGACTTCCTGGTCACGCAACGCTCGCTCGGCGTCGACGGTTTCGCGGATCGATTGGGCATCGACCGATCACTGGCAGAACTGCTCGGAGCCGGCACGGGGACATGCCTCGAGATCGGGTGTGGCACCGGCATCTACGCCGACCGCGTCCGACAGCTCGGCCGGACACCCATCGGGGTCGATGTGTCTACCGGGATGCTGCACCACGCCAGGTCGCGGCTGCCGACCGCGCTGAGCGATGCAACCACGCTCGCTGTTGCGACGGCGTCGGTTCCCGCAGTGATCGCTGTCATGGTTCACACGGACATGGCCGACTACCCGACGGTGCTTGCCGAGGCGTTCCGGGTACTCGCACCCGGCGGGGTCTTTGTACACGTCGGCGTACATCCCTGCTTTTGTGGTGGTTTCGCGGACCGCTCCGACCTCGACGCGATCATCATCAAGCCCGGCTACCTCAACGGTGTCTGGACCACAGACTCGTGGACCGACCGTGGAGTCCGTGACAAGGTCGGAGCCGTTCACTACCCGCTCGCCGAACTGCTCAACACGCTGACCGCTACCGGTTTCGTCCTCGAGAGGTTCGCTGAAGGCGCCGAACCCACACCCGTGACGCTTGCTCTGCGCGCCCGCAAACCCTGACCAGTTCACGCGGAGATTCCGGAAGACATCCCGGGACTCTGGGTTGTCACGATTGGGTAGAACTCGCACGCGTCGATCGACGTCGTGTCGGTGATTATCGAAAGCGCTATCAGTCGGCTCACGCCGCCATGAGAAGATCGCTGACGTGGACGGCGAGGAAATCCTTCAGGGGGGTGTCGCGAATGCCGGCGCTGTGGTTCGGTCGGGTGACCACGTCTTACGTCCCTCGAATCAGCACTCGGCCTCGATCCACGCGTTCCTGACGCGCATCCGCGCACGCGGATTCCACGGTGCTTCTGAACCGGTGTCGATCGATCCCGACGGTCGCGAACGTCTGCGCTTCGTGCCAGGGGATGTTCCGCTTCCGCCGTACCCCTCATGGGCCCAGACGGACGAGGTGTTGGCCTCGGTCGCGGTGCTGATCCGAGGACTTCACGATGCGTCGATTGGCCTGTCTCTCAATGGTGAGTCGTGGAGCACCGAACTTGCCGACCCCGACGGTGGTCCGGTGATGTGCCACAACGATGTCTGCTTGGAGAACGTCGTGTTCCGAGACGGGAGCGCTGTTGTGCTTCTTGATTTCGACTTTGCCGCTCCGGGACGGCGAGAGTTCGATCTCGCTGCGTTCGCGCGGATGTGTGTGCCGATCGATGACGACTCCAATGCATCACGCTTGGGTTGGGCGTCGATCGACAAGCCCATGCGTCTTCGCGTCGTGTGCGACGCGTACGGCTGCGACGAGTCGGCACGAGCCGACGTGCTTGCGTGTCTGTCCGATTCGATCGCCCGTGGCGGCGAGTTCGTCCGTCGACGAGTCGAAGCCGGCGAGGTCGCCTTCATCGAGATGTGGGACAACATGGGCGGCCAGGAGCGGTTCGACCGCCGACGTCAATGGTGGTCCGACAACCACCAACACTTTGCCGACGCACTTCGGTAGTCCGACCTCACGGTCTCCCCCTGTGCCGGGACTATCTCGTGTCACGGTTGGGCCGAAGTCGCACCCCAGGTTGGGGAACGAAACCGTGAAAGTGTGCGCTGATACCGAGCGCGGCAGTCGCACATGCGATCCCAACCGTCGGATCCGATCCAGCTGCGAGACTTGGTCGATGATCGTTCAGGGAATCCTGCGGAAGGTCGATGCGGTCACCGTTTGTGTGCCCGACATTGATGCCGGGATCCTCTTCTACGTCGACGTACTCGGCCATCGGGTGAAGTGGCGCAACGACGCGATCGGCCAGGCAGGGCTCGAGCTACCGGACGGTGACTCTGAGATCGTTCTCACCACCGAGCACGGATACGAACCGAACTGGCTCGTCGAGTCAGTGGACCACGCTGTCGAGGTGTTCCGCTCGAACGGCGGGCAGGTCATCGTCGAGCCGTTCGACATCCCCGTTGGCCGCCTTGGCGTCGTCCTCGACCCCTTCGGGAACGCACTGGTCCTGGTCGACTTGAGCAAGGGCACGTACACCACCGACGAGACCGGCGACGTCACCGGAGTCAGCAGCTGAGCCCAATCCACTGTCGGCCGGGCGGCCGGCACTATGCGCTATCGCATCAGGGCATCGCGACGCGGCGCCGTCGTCAGATGTGATTACTCGTGGCGATCTGTGCGGGACTGCCCGACTGGGTGCGTACCGTCGAGAACGACGTCGGCACGCTCGCGAGTGGGGTCACGTTCGAAGTGAGCATCCTCGCTGGCCATCCACGACTCCCAGTCGTCCAGTGCTGCGATGCCGTCGCGATCGACCCCGCGGCGGAGGCGCTCCTCGCGAGGGGCAACCGCGCGCCTAAGGTGTGCTCGGCGGTCGGGGACCGCCGAGCAACTGGGGGGCGAGTCATGGTGGTGCACGACGTGGAGTGGCCGGCGGGTTGGGTCAAGCCCCCGCAGCAGGTACCGCTCGACGCGATCGACCTGGGGTCGATGCGCGGCTTCTGGGATCAGCCCGACTCGTTCCGTGACGCCGCGTTCTTCACGCTCCGCCACGAGCGTTCCGTGCCGTTCTTCAGCGAGCCCGAAGCGCCAGGCTTTCCGGTGGGACCGGGGTTCTGGTCCGTCACCACGTTCGACGACGTGCGGCACGTGAGTCGGCAGCCGAAGCTGTTCAGCTCGGTTCCCTCGATCGTCATCGCCGATCAGGTGCCGGAGGTCGCCGAGTTCTTCGGTTCGATGATCGCACTCGACGATCCGCGCCACATCCGGTTGCGAATGATCGTCCAGAAGGCCTTCACCCCGAAGGTCGTCGCCCTGGTGGAGGAGGCGGTGAAGCTACGCACGAAGCAGGTCGTGCAGCGCATGCTCGATCGCCATCCCGATGGCCGTTGTGACATCGTCCGCGAGGTCGCGGCGCCGCTGCCTCTGCAGATCATCTGCTCGATGATGGGCATTCCGGAAGAGGACGAAGAGCGCGTGTTCCACTGGACGAACGTGATCCTCGGTGAGTTCGAGACCGAAGAGGACTTCCTGGCGTTCCAGCGCGTGGCGACCGAGATCGGTGAGTACGGCATCGAATTGGCCGCTCAGCGGCGCAGCCATCCGACCGATGACCTGTCGACCGCGCTGGTCCAGGCCGAGGTCGATGGCGAGCGGCTCACCGATGCGGAGGTCGCCTCGTTCTTCATCCTGCTCGCCGCCGCCGGCAACGAGACGACCCGCAATGCGATCTCGCACGGGGTGCTCGAGTTGACGCGCCACCCCGACCAGCGTGACCAGTGGTGGGCGGACTTCGACGGGATGTCGAAGACCGCGGTCGAGGAGATCGTTCGGTGGGCATCGCCGGTGATCTACATGCGTCGCCGGGTCAACGAGGACACCGTGGTCGGCGGCCAGCAGATGCAAGCCGGCGACAAGGTCGCGATGTGGTACGCGTCCGCCAACCGTGACGAGGCTCACTTCGCCGACCCCTACCGGTTCGATCTCGCCCGTGACCCGAACCCGCAGGTGGGCTACGGCGCCGGCGGGCCCCACTTCTGCCTCGGCGCCAACCTCGCGCGGCGCGAAATCACGCTCGCGTTCCGCGAGCTGTTCGAGCGCGTGCCCGATCTCCATGCGGTGGGCGAGCCCGACATGCTGCTGTCGGAGTTCATCCACGGCATCAAGCGCCTCGACTGCGAGTTCACGCCCCACTGACCGACGTCAGGCGAGGGAGGCGTGCTCCGCCGGCTGCGGAACCGCGACCACTAGCCACGTACCTCTCGGCAGACAACGAACATGGCCATGCCATGACCACGGGTGGTGACGCACTCCTGCGAACATCGCTTCGGCTCTCATCTACTCGAAGCTGGTGAGCTGCTCGTGGCTTGACACCGCCGACACGAACGGGCCCGGCAAGCCGATGTTGACTGGGTCACGAGTATCCAAAATTCGGAACGGGTCGATCGTGATCACCGACGACGACGCACCCGACGCTGCGTTTACAGCAACCATTGGCTGAGGTGTTCAGGCTGCGAAGTAACCGGAGACGTCCGCCAATAGGTGAGCAGTCCCGTAGACGTAGACGCACACCTGAGTTACTTGTAGTCGGCGAGGATCTCGGTCGCTGCTCGTTGGCCGGTTTCGACGGCGCCATTGAGATAACCCTGAAAATCGACGGAGGTGTGCTCACCTGCGAAGTGGCAACGTCCGCTTCGTTCCCTCTCGACGCCTGCAAAGGCCTGGTATTGACCGACCTTCCAGTACGAGTACGAACCGAGCTGGTACGGGCTGGCAGGCCAGAAGTCGATCGTGGCTCGTCCGTTGAATTTGCCGATGATTCCGGGGAACACCGGCTCGAGTTGGTGGACGAACAGCTCCGCTCGCGAATCGGGGGTGCCTGTTCCGAAGCTGGCGCCGATCTGACCGCCGGTGTAGTCGACGAGGATCCCAGGGGTGCCGGGTTGAGCCCGGGTGACCTCCCACGTCGCTTGGTAGCCGGTGTCGGCGAACGTGTCGCCGTTGCCGCCCTGCGTTCTCCAGTGGCGGTCGACGAACTGAACGTTGAGTTTGGAGTTGGTGCCCATTCCTTGTTCGCGGATGGCGCGCGACTTGAGGGCTCCGAATCCTGCGCGACTGAAGTCGAGCGTGCGCAAGACGGCAAACGGCAGTGCAAGCACGACACGGTCCGCGGTAAGAACGACCAACTTGCCTGCTCGTCGGAACGTCAAGTCGTACATGCCGCCTGGGCGTTGCACGATCTTGGTGAGCGCTGAGTCACTGACGATCTGTCCGGTGAGCATTGATGCGAGGCCGGTGGCGATGCGATCGTTGCCTCCGCGGACGTGGTACTTCTCGTTCGACTGCCCGAACAGACGGAGCTGACCTTGACCGGAGTACCCGAGCAGGTAGAGCAAGTTCAGTGAGCTCTGCTGGGTGCATTCGGCGCCGTACTCGATGTTGTAGGCGACGTCGAGCAACTTGCCCAGCCGTGTCGACATGCCGCCCGGAACGCTTTCTTCGATCCAGTCGATGATCGACATCGAGTCGAGCTGGCGGCCGCGCTCGGTGGAGAGGTTGTACAAGGTCGGGTAGCTCGCAGCCTGGACGTCGGCCTTGATCTTCTGCCAGATCATCTTGATGTCCGCAGTTGCGTCGGCAGAGGAGTACGGCGAAGAGTCGAACCAGAACTTCGGTTCGGTGCCGTTTTGTTCGGCGGCGAGCAAGTTGTCGAGTGTCAGACCCAGGGACCGACACAGCTGGCGGATCTGGGTATGACCCTGGTCGATCAGCTCACCACCGTGCTCTGCGATCTGTTCTGCCGCAAACGTCTGCCGATCGGACCATGTCCGACCACCCAACCGGTCGGGGTGAGCATCATGAACCTCGGTCAGGTAGCCGGCCTTGCGCAATTCGTAGGCACACGTCAGTCCGGCGAGGCCGGCGCCGACGACGATGATCCTCTCGGTGCCGGCAGCTGCTGCGGGAGCGGGCTGCCCCAAACGCCACGTTGCCGCTGCCGCCCCTGCCGCAGCGGCGCCCATCAAGAATCCTCGCCTCGTGCTGGTCGGTGCGTCGGACACTGCAGGATCCGACGCCTGCGCCTCTCGTGCGGCCCGCTCGAACATCGAAAGCAGTGGTGTGTGCGCCATCCGTCAGTCCTCCGGCCTGCCACCACGAACGCAGCGGCCCGGTGCGGACACTACTCTGCGCGGGGTGGCAGCTCGGTCGGGCCGGCGTTCCAGAGCCGACAGCCGCGAGAACGGGACCTGTTCGAAGGCCGGCATGTGGGCGCGTCGCGTCCTCGATCGTTGCGATCAGGGAACCGGTGTCCGAGCGTTCAGTGGCCCTGATGTTTGTGCTTGCTGACGCGCTGAGGGATCGGGGAGAACACGGGACGGACTCGCGCCGGTACAAAAGTCTGAACAGTCCAAACGCAGTACGCAAGCAGCGCAGGGCCCCGGCTGGCACGGCGTCGGTGTCCGACCACATCGCATCACAGGGTCGTCGCCGAGGATCTGCGCGCCCGGGGCAGCGAACTCCGCCACCGTCTCGCGGTCCGTCCAGTCAGGAATGGATGCGCTGGCGTGTGACCATCTCGAACTTCCGGAAGCGTCCGGTTGAGGACCGACATCTGAGACTTCCGACGAACATGATGGTCCCTGAGCGGTAGCTGGGATGCTCGCTCCTGTCGTGCTGATCGGCGGCTGTCGAGACATCCGGCGGGTTGCCGCTCCCGAACCTCGCGACTATTGTAGAGATGTAACTACATGGAGGTGTGATGACGACGCTGATGAGCAGCCGACAGTTCAATCAAGACACCAGCGGCGCCAAGAAGGCTGCCGAGAACGGCCCGGTCTACATCACCGACCGGGGCCGACCCGCACACGTGCTGTTGACCTTCGACGACTATGAGGAACTCGTCGGACCACACCGAGCACTCGACTTGCTCGCCGAGCCGGCAGGAGTCGCGGACATCGAGTTCGTGGCGCCGAGGAACAGCGACGTGGCGCGGCCGGCATCGTTCGAGTGATGTTCGTACTCGACACGAACATCGTGTCCGAACTCCGCAAGGTGCGAAGCGGCAAGGCGAACCCCGGGGTCGCCTCATGGGCCGAGCAGGTCCCGTCGGCCGAGCTGTTCATCTCCGCGATCACGATCCACGAACTCGAGCACAGAGTGTTGCTCATGGAGCGTTCAGATCCTGCGCAGGGGGCTGTGCTGCGTGCATGGCTCGACCAGAGCGTCACCGCAGCGTTCAAGAGTCGAGTGCTCGCGGTGGACGAGCGAGTGGCGCGTCGCGCGGCTGGCTTACACGTACCGGATCCCGCACCGTTCCGCGATGCTCTCATCGGCGCGACCGCCTTGGTTCACGACATGACCATCGTGACCCGAGACCTCAAGGACTTCCAGCGTTTCGACGAACTCGACGTCATCAATCCCTGGAGTTGACCAAGTCATCCCAACCCGAACGCTTACCGGCTACGGCCATGTCCCACCGCCGGCGTATCGCGGTGAACCGGCGCCAGCCAACGCTTGTTCAGGGACACCCGACGCGTCCGGTACACCGTCGGCCGCGACACCGAGAACAGCTCGCCAAGATCTGAGATCGTGTACTCGCCGGTTTGGTGCATCGTCTTCAGCTCGCGCTGCTGCATCGCAGACAGCTTCGGCTGACGGCCCTTCAGTTTGCCTTGGGCTCTGGCGACGGCCACTCGTTCACGGGTGCGCATCCGGATCAGGTCCACCTCGAACTCGGCGAACGTGGCGAGGATGTTGAAGAACAACTTCCCCATCGGGTCGTCGGGGTCGTAGATCTGACGGCCGAGCGAGAGCGACACCCGCGTTTGGCGAGGGTGTCGCCGATGTCGCGAGCATCGGGAACAGATCGAGCAAGCCGGTCGAGTTTCGGAACGACGAGCGTGTCGCCCGTGCGTACCGCTGCCAGCGCTTGATCGAGGCCGGGATGCCCGACTCCCGTCATCGAAGCGCACGACGAGAGCATCTTCGGGCCCAGACCATTTGGGCCCGGAGTCGGTCGTCAGACGGGGAGGACCGAGTCGTCGACCCAGCTGCCGTGGAAACCGAAGGGCACACGTTGTGGGAGATGGATCCGAGCGACCGGATCGCTGCCGGGCGCCGATGCATCGAGGATGACGAGGTCGGAGGAGTCCGCGGACGCGTTGTACACGAAACCGATCGCCCAGCCCTCGTCTTCGCCAGCAGCATCATCGTCTTGCACGAAGACGAACTCACTCGGGAATGCGTCAGGCCCGAGGTCGTAG
>JANPCI010000466.1:0-2123 GCA_031430875.1 Actinomycetes bacterium
CACCATCACGAGTTGCAGACGTCGCCGCTCGCCACCCGACAGCATCCTCACCGGCGCGTACTGGGCGGTGGAGTCGAACCAGAACCGCTCCAGCAGCGCACGGTCACGATGGTCGGGTTCGCGGTGCGGGCCGGCCACGAGTTCGCGCACGACGGCGTTCTGATCGAGGTCGGACGAGTGTTGATCGGCGAACCCCACGACGACCGTCTTGCCCCGCTTCACCGTGCCGGCCACCGGCTCGACGCGCCCGGCGATGATGTCGAGCAACGTCGACTTGCCCGAGCCGTTGGGGCCGACAATCGCCAGCCGGGCGCCGGGCTCGATCAACAGGTCGACGTTCTCGAACACGGTGAGTTCATCGGGGGCGCCGACGTTGAATCGTTGCGACACACCTTCCAGTTCAACGACCTGGTTGCCGAGCCGGGCGGTGCCTCCACCGAGCTGCAAATCACTCCCCCGCACACCGACCGGCGCCGGACCGCCCGACACGATCTCATTGGCCGTGCGCAGCCGGGCTTTCGGCTTGGTCGAGCGGGCGGGGGCGCCGCGGCGCAGCCATGCGAGCTCCTTGCGGGCCAGGATCTTGCGAGTCGACTCCTCCTGTACCTCACGGTCGATGCGCTCTGCCCGTGCATCGAGGTAGGTCGCATAGGCGCTCGAACCTGCAGCAGCCTGGTGGATGAAACAGCGACCGCCATCGAGCTCCACCACCTTGCTCGGCCCGACCGCTGTCGTGAGCCGGTCGAGGGCGTGGCGATCATGGGTGACGAGCACGAGCGCCGACTTCATCCTCACGAGCCGCGCCTCGAGCCACTCGATTGCTTCGAGGTCGAGATGGTTGGTCGGCTCGTCGAGCACCACCATGTCGTGGTCGCCGTGCTCGTCGTCGGCGAGCATCCTGGCGAGCGCGACCCGCTTGGCCTGACCGCCCGACAGCTCGTCGGTGCGCCGATCGAGCAGTGGGAGTACCCCGAGCTTGGTGGCCACCACAGCGATCTCCCACGAGTCACCGAGAAACTCACGGACCGTGCCGGCGGGGAGCACCGGGTCCTGCTCCAGTGATGCGATCCGCACGCCACGACCGAATCGCACGTCGCCCTCGTCGGGCTCCAGTACGCCGGTCATGATCTTCAAGAGAGTGGTCTTGCCCGATCCGTTGACACCGACGACGGCGACGCGATCCCCGGTCGACACTGTCACCGCAACGTCCTCGAAAAGCACCTTGTCAGGCTGGGCCATCCCCACTCCGGCGACGTCGACGCAGATCATCCGACCGACGCTACGGCTCACGAAACGCGATGAGGCGGAGACGTACACGATGTGCCTGACACATCGTGTACGTCTCCGCTCGCAGGCTCAGTCAGCCGCGTCGGCGCCACGCTCGGGGCGACCGTTGTTCACCATGTCGGCGATCTTGGCCTCGGCGTCGGCTGCCTTCTCGTCGGCCTCGGCCTGATCGATGCGGCCGTCGGCGACGGCGTTGTCGAGCCGCTCCTGGAGTTCGCCGACGAGTTCGTCGACCACTGCCTCCACCGTGACGCCCTGTGCGGTGGCGATGTCGGCGAGCGTGGCGCCATCACGGAGTTGTGTGCGCAGTTCCTCGGCGTCGATACCGAGCAGGTCGGTCAATGCCTCCGAAGCGATGCCGGCTCCGCGTCCACCGAACATGCCGCCGCCCGGGCCGCCGTGGCCGCCAGGCCCACCGCGTTCGGGACGGTTCTCGACGAGGTGGGCAGTCACGGCCTCGGCCTGCTCTGCGGTGATCGTGCCGTCGTCGACGAGCGGCTGCAGCGTCTCGCGGAGGCGGGTTCCCATCTCCGGGGCATCAGCCGGATCGACGGGATCCGTGGGCTCGGTCTCGTCGGTCTGCTGCACGAGGGCAGCAGGAGCCACGGATGTGGTGTCGGATGCTGCGCTCGACAGGCCAGGCACGCCGAAGACGAGTCCGGCGGCTGTCCCGGCGAGAAGGCCACCGGCGAGTCCGATGGTCAGCCCCCGACGCTTCCCGGACGAACCGGCGGTGTCGATGTTGTCGTTGTTCATGATGTGCTTCCCTTCAACAGTTGGGTCGGGCGACGGGTTTGCCGCTGACAGAACCCATGGTGAACGCCCTCGGTGAAGAT
>JANPCI010000467.1:0-6138 GCA_031430875.1 Actinomycetes bacterium
GCGCTGCTGCTGCAGGGCCGCCTCGACGAGGCCGACGACCTTGCCGCCGACAGCGATGCGCTCGCCGGCCAGAACCTGCAAACCGCCATCGCCGCGCGATCCGCCCAGGCAGAGATCCTCGCCGCACGCGGCGAGACCGGCCCGGCGCTCGCCCTGGCCGATGAAGCAGTTCGCCTAGCCGCCGACACCGACCTCGTCTTCGACCACGCCAACGCCCTCTCGACCCTCGCCCGGGTGCGAGCAGCAGCCGGTGACAACGACGGCGCCCAGCGCGCCGCGTCCGCAGCGCGGGACCTGTTCGCACAGAAGGGCGCCACGGTCGCCGTCGAGGTGGGCGCCGGCCTCCCGGCGCCGGCGATCACCCCACCTGATGTGGCGCCGAGGAGTGACCCGTCCGACGAGTCGATGGCAGTCGAACCGTCGGAAGAGCCGTGGAACCAGGCAGGGCGGCTGTTCCACCGGAGCATGCAGTTGTTCACGTCCGGTGACCTCGTGGCGTGGGAGGCGATGCTCGACGACAGCCTCCGAGGATCCAACCGAGATTCGGGTGCGCAGCTCGAGTTCGAGGACAAGGCCGACTTCGTCAGGTTGATGACCGCCTCGCTCGAGGCGTTCAGCGGGCCGGTGGGACTCGAAATGGCCACGATTGCCACGAGAGGCGACGACCTCGAGCTCTCGGAGATGCACTGGACTCTGCAAGACGACCCCACTGGCCCAAGGATCGATTACTTGCACATCAGCCAGTGGTCCGCGGGACGACAGTTGACCTCCGTCACGTTCGGTCGTGACGATCTGCGTTCCGCTGCCTCCGAGCTGGACCGGCTGTACCTCGAGACCCTCGACCCGATCGAGGGGGCCCTTGCCGCCGAGAATTGGCGGTTCACGGATGCGGTCCGGACTCGCGATGTCGATCGGATCATGCGAGGCCTGCACCCCGACATCGTGGTGGCAGACCACAAACAGATCGGCTGGGGTGCCGACTCGAGGTTCGAGTTCTTCCGCGAGCGGATGATCGTGTTGACCGATGGCCCACAAGACCTGCTGAAGCTGCGGGATTGGTGTCTCACAGCGACCCAGGTCTGCTACACCTTCCGCCTGATTTCCGGCACACCGGGCGACGGGCAGCTCGTCAGCGACCAGATCGTCGTGGGCCAATTGGACCCGGCGACCGGCCTGACCATCCGCATCGACCAGTTCGGCGACGATCAACTCGACGAAGCCCTGGCGTTTCTCGATGCGACCCAGGCGGAGATCGACGCCGTGATCCCCGCACCGAACACTGCCGTCCGAGCGGGCGGCGTGGCGAACGCCCGAGCGCGGACCGCGTCGCTCGACGAGTTCGCGGCCATGTTCGCCGACGACTTCACCGCCACATTGGCAGACGGCACCACCCTCACCCTCGACGAGCTCCGCAGCGGCACGATCGAACCGGTCGGACTCGGCTACGGCGTCGTCGACCGGCGGATCATGTCGATGCTCACCGATCGACTGGCGATGCTCTACGTCGGACTCGACAACGGCACCGGTCACTGGTCCGTCGAAGAAGTCGACGACGACGGCCGCCTTCGTAACGTGCGGATCTTCGAGCAGCTCGTCGACGCCGCGGACGCAATCGACGCCCGCTGGGCCGAGTTGGACCCGGGGACGCCTCCGGCAGCAGTGATTGAAACAATGCGTGCGTTCCGTCGCGGTGAGGTGGACGCTCTGTCCGTCGTGCTGGCTGACGACTTCAAGTTCGTCGAGCACCGCACCCTCGGGTTCCCGTCGGGTGACCGAAATCATTACCTGGACAGCTACCGAACGAACATCGAGCTGCTCCCGGAGGCACCGACAATCGTCGTCGCGTGTGCTGAGGCCGCCGACATGCGGGGGGCCGTGGTGCACACGATGGCGGTCTCCACGACTGGTGACGCAGCGTGGGAGAGCCTGGTGATGATCGGCGTGTACATCGGCGACGGCGAGTCGATCACCCGACTCGAAGCCTTCGACGACGACGATCTCGACGCGGCGATGGCGCGATACCACGAACTGATGGGCATCTCTCCGCCCGCTGACGCGCGGTCGACCCCCGACAACGAGCCATGGAACGAAGCGGATCGACTGTTCCGCAAGAACACGCAGCTGCTCACCTCGGGAGACCTCGAGGCATGGGAAGCGATGCTGGATGACCACGTGAGCGGAGCCGACCTTCGCGCCGGCGTGCGCATGACCATCGAGAGCAAGGCCGACGTGGTCCAGCAGATGTCGGCCGTTGAAGAGACCATGGGGCCGATGTCGTGCGACGTGACCACGATTGCTGCGAGAGGCGACGATCTCGTGCTCTCGGAAATGAACTGGACGCGCCGGGATGACCCCACCGGCCCACGGCTCGACGCGCTGCACCTCGGCCGCTGGTCCGGGGGGAAGCAGCTGATCAAGATCGTCTTCGAAGCGGGCGACCTGCGGGCGGCGGTCGCCGAGCTTGACCGGCTGTACCTCGAGACCCTCGACCCGATCGACGGGGCGCCGATCACAGCGAATGCCCGATTCATGGATGGTCTCATGGACGGCGACCTCGATCGCGTGTTGGCGGGATACCAACCCACCGTGGTCATGGCGGATCATCGCCCGCTCGGATGGGGTCCAACCCTGACCTTCGACGACCTGCGATCCCGGTTCGAGACGCTCACTCGGCCGCACGGCTCGATCATCGAGATGGCGCGCCGATTTCATCAGTGTTCGCTGAACGCCTGGTGCGAGGCGATCCGGCTCCTGAACCGAACACCCGACGGCGGGGAACTCATCGACGACCACCTCATCGTGGCGCGCTCAGATCCCGCCACGGGCCTGACCACTCGGTTGGACCAGTTCGCCGACGATCAACTCGACGAGGCGCTCGCATGTTTCGACGCCGCTCAAGCAGACAGCGACGCGGTGATCCCTGCACCGAACACCGCCGTGCGGGCGGGCGGCGTGGCGAACGCCCGGGCGCGGACCGCTTCGCTCGACGAGTTCGTCGCGATGTTCGCGGACGACTTCACCGCCACGCTCGCCGACGGCACCACCGTCACCCTCGACGACCTCCGTAACGGCACGATCGAACCGATCGCACTCGGCTACGGCGTCGTCGACCGACGGATCATGTCGGTCCTCACCGACCGGCTGGCGATGCTGTGCGTCGGATTCGACGACGGCACCGGCCACTGGTCCGTCGAGGAGATCGACGACACGGGCCGCCTCCGCAGCGTCTGGATCTTCTCCGAGCTCGTCGATGCCGCGGACGCGATCGACGCCCGCTGGCTCGAGGCAGCACCGGGGGTGGTACCGCCGACCGTGGTGGAGACGATGCGGGCGTACCGTCGTGGTGAGATCGACGCGTTGTCCGATGTGCTCGCTGACGACTTCACATTCGTCGAGCACCGCGCGCTCGGGTTTCCCTCCGGTGACCGACATCTCTTCCTGGAAATGTGCCGGGAGATGGCCGACCTGCTCCATGACGCCCCGACGGTCGTCGTATGTGCTGACGTCACCGACACGCAGGGCACCGTCATGCGCACCATGTCCGTCTCCGCTACGGGTGAAGGTACATGGGAGAGCCTGGTGATCATCGGCGTGTACGTGGTGGCCGAGGGGTCGATCACTCAGTTCGAGGCGTTCGGCGAGCACGATCTCGACGCCGCCATTGCGCGCTACCACGAGCTCACGGGTACCACTGCGCCCGCGGACGCGCCGGTGGCCTCGGACGACGAGCCGTGGAACGACGCTGATCGCCGGATGCGACGGGCGAACGAGATCCGCTCCCATGGCCCCATCGAGGAGTTCACCGACCTCCTCGCCGAAGACATCGTGACGGAGGACCGTCAGACCCTCGCGCAGCACACCTACCGGGGCCGCGACGAAGTGCTCACGGGCTGGCATCATCCAGACCTCCCTTCCATCGACGCCGAGACGATCGCCTGCCGCGGTGCACTGTTGGTGCTGCAACACCATGTCTGGCGCTTCGATGTACCGAACGTCGAGTTCGAATTCCTGTACCTGACGCGCTGGAACGCCCACGGCCAGATCGTGGGCGCCGTGGCCTTCGACCCGAGCGACCTGTGCGCCGCGTTCGACCAGCTCGACGAGTGGTACCTGGAGGAGTTGTCGCCGATCGACGCCGCCCGCGTTCGCACGGCGTCGGCCTACTTCGATGCCGCCAATAATCGCGACCTCGATCGGGCGGTGAGAACACTGGCGCCTGACGTCGTGTCCACGACGCATCGAGCGATCAGTTGGGGTCAATTGGACCGCAACGGCGTCGCTGCGGGGGTTGCAACGATCACCGACCACGACGGCGCGGTGTTTTTCGTCAACGAACGGATCGAACTGGTAGGCCCGAGCGGCGTGCTGCTCGACTCACGGCTCGAGTTGACCGATCGCCACGGCAACGTGATGGTGGATCGCTTCGTGACCGCTAAACGATTGCTCCCGGCGAGCGGATTGATCGCGCAGATGGACCACTTCGAGCCCGATCAGGCACACGCGGCTCGCGAGCTGGCCGATCGGTGGGCGGCGGAGACCAGCCCCGACCCGATGGTCAACACTGCGGTGATCGCCGGCGGACTCGCCAACGCCCTGGCCCGCTTCGGCGAGCCGGGTGACGTCCTGACTCTGTTCGCCGACGACTTCACCGCCACGCTGGCCGACGGCAGCACCGTTACCCTCGACGACCTCCGCAACGACACGATCGGACCTGAGACGCTCGGCTACGGGGTCGTCGACCGGCGCGCCATGTCGGTCCTCACCGACTCGCTGGCGATGCTCTACGTCGGATCCGACGATGGCACCGGTCACTGGTCGGTCGAGGAAGTCGACGAGACGGGCCGCCTCCGAAGCGTCCGGATTTTCGAACAGCTTGTCGACGCCGCCGATGCGATCGAGGCGCGTTGGGCCGAAGTCGCCGGCGACGGCGTCCCGGACGGTCTCGTCGAGTCAACCCGACCGTTTCGCCGTGCCGACATCGATGCGCTGGAGCCGATGTACACCGACGACTTCGCCTACGTCGAGCACCGACCACTGGGGTTCACATCCGGCGACCGCCATCACTACGTCGCGATGTGCCGCGCCACTGCCGAGCTGTTGCGCGCCGCCCCGACGGTGCTCCAGTGCGTCCACGCACTGAGTCCGCGAGCCTCCGTGGCACGGATGGTTGCCATCTCCACGTCGGAGGCCGGTGACTTCTGGGAGAGCCTGCTCATGATCGTCGTCTCGACCTTTCACGATGGTGACATCACCCGGATCGAGACGTTCGCCGAGGACGACCTCGACGCGGCGATGGCCCGCTTCCAGGAACTCGCCGGCGGCGCCCTGGCACCCGACGACACGTCACCGCCCAGCCAGGACGAGCCGTGGAACGAGGCCGACCGGCGGTCACGGGAACTCAATGCCATCTGGGTCGGCGGCGACCGAGATCGGTGGGCGGACCACCTCGACGCTGACATCCGGTGGGAAGACCGTCGCCCACTGGTCGGGCACCACTATGTCGGCAGAAGCGACGTCGTCGAAGGGGTCGGCCCGGTCGGGCCTGGTCTGGTCACGATGCGCTGTGAGCCGATTGCGGTTCGCGGCGACCATCTGGTTCTCTATCGCCAACAGATCAGCCTGAGCGACGACCCGGGCAGGTTGGTGCTCCCCCACCTGCGCATCGACCAGTGGAACGCCGACGGACAGCTCAGCCACGTCGCGTCGTTCGACCCCGACGACCTCGCAGGTGCGATCACCGAATTGAACCGCCGGTACGCGAACGAGGTCGGCTTCGACCCGGTGAAGCTGGCGTCGTTTCACTTCGACGAGCTGCTCAACGCACGAAACGCGGAGGCCTTCCTGGCCACGCTCGATCCGTCGTGCGAGGCGGTCGATCACCGGCCGATCGGTTGGGGCACGAGCGGCGTCGAGGGTGTGCGGGATCGTCTGGCTTCGCTGGTGGCCCTGGACGCCGACTACGTGAGCTTCGAAGCCAGGATCCATTGCTCCAGCGCAACGGTGCACGCCTACACCGGCGGCTACCGCGTCACCGGCGCCGAGGGCGCCGTGCTGGACGAGCAGCACGTGCTGGTCTACGCCTACGACCCTGCGACGGGCCTGGCGCTACGAGGCGAACAGTTCCCGTTGGAGGATCTC
>JANPCI010000468.1:0-6452 GCA_031430875.1 Actinomycetes bacterium
TTTCCAATTGGTCGTCGAACTTGCTGGATCGGTTGCCGTTCCAGAAGTAGGTGATGTGCCCGAACTTCTGCGTCTCGGCGCCCGCCCACTGGGAGATGCCTGCCGACGCGATGATCTCGCTGACCGTCGTGTCGACCGACTCGGGTTCGACCAGATATGCCGCGGGGGTGTTCGTGTCACCGTCGTACAACGCCATCCCCGCGAAGTAGACGTCGGGAACGCGCTCGCGGTCGAACTTGTCGAACGCTGATCCCTGCTCGAACGCTTGAGACAGCTCGATGGCGCGGTCGCCCCGGAAATTGAACATCACCACCGCATCACCGTCGACGATCGGACCGACCGGCTGCTGCGACCCGTCCATCACGGTGAACGCCGGGAGCAGCTGATCGCTGCGCACACCCGTTGACCGACCCCACTCGAGGCCCGACACCAGATCCGGTACCGGGTGTGCCGTGCCGAGGACGTGGGCGCGCCAACCGGCCTCGACGATGCGCCAGTCGGCTCCATAGCGGTCCATGGTGGTGACCATGCGCCCGCCGCCGGATGCGAACCGGATGTCGAGGTCGGGGTACTTGGCGATCTCGTCCTCTGTGCGCGTGATGTAGCGCTCGGCGGAGGGATCGGGGACATCGCGTCCGTCGAAGAGCGCGTGGATTCTGATCGTCGAGATCTGGTCCTCGGCTGCTTGCCGCAAGATCTCGAACAGGTGGCTCATGTTGGAGTGAACGTTGCCGTCTGACAGCAGCCCGATCAGGTGGAGCGTGCCGCCACCACCCCAACAGCGGTCGACAATCTCCTGCCATGCGTCGGACTTCCAGATCGAACCGGACGCGAGGGCGTTGTCGACCCGTTTCGCCCCTTGGTCGAAGATGCGGCCCGCACCGAGGATGTTGTGGCCGACTTCGGAGTTGCCCATGTCAGCGTCCGAGGGAAGTCCCACGGCGGTTCCATGTGCCCTGAGCGTTCGGCATGACTCGGACGCCAACTGGTCGAGATTCGGTGTGTCCGCGAGTGCGACGGCATCGAAGGCATCGCCCCTGCCCACGCCGATGCCGTCCATCACGACGAGCACGAGTGGACGGTCGCGGCCCAATTGACTTGCGGAGCTCATGCTGTTCTCGATTCCTCGCAGATGTGAGACCGCCACGTGACCGGCGGTCGGCTGGGCACGAGGGCCAGTCTACGGGCACAGCGGCGGGCCGATCGGGGTCCGCTGGTCAGCCGCAGGAGCCGGCCGAGGAGCCGGTGCTGCTCGACACGACGGTGTTGGCGAGCTGTTCGGTGTCGCCGTTCTTGACGTACCACTCCCAGCGATTGCCGTCGGGGGCCTCGACCCAGGTTTCGGTCTTCTCGGCGTAGCAGCAGATCGTGTCGTCGACGCCGGTGGTTTCGAGTCCGGAGTCGGCAAGGCGGGCCTCGGCGGCCACGACTTCTGCAGCGTTGTCGGTCTCGACGCCGAGGTGATTGATCGAGCCGGTCGGACCGGCGCCTTCGAACAGCACGAGCTTGAGCGGCGGGTTCTCGATCGCGAAGTTCGCGTAGCCGGGCTTGGTCTTGGCCGGTTCGGTACCGAACATCTTGCTGTAGAACTCGATCGCCTGATCGAGGTCGTCGACGTTGAGGGCGAGTTGCAGACGCATGGGTGGACTCCTGTAGTGATGGATGGGTCGATCGGCGGACCGAACGACATTTTGACAGTG
Source organism: Actinomycetes bacterium (assembly GCA_031430875.1). Taxonomy (GTDB): domain Bacteria; phylum Actinomycetota; class Acidimicrobiia; order Acidimicrobiales; family Ilumatobacteraceae; genus Sva-07. The sequence goes on from JANPCI010000468.1 coordinate 1,701, forward strand.
ATCGATACGTTAGCATCATGTATCGAACTCTGTCAATATGTAATGTGTGGATTCAATGAACGTCACGCCTGAGACCGAGCTGTGTTGTACGCCCTTGCTGCGGTCGGCGCTCGACGAAGAGCAGGCGTCTGAACTGGCCGAGGTGCTGAGAGCGCTCGCCGACCCGGTGCGGTTGCGACTCGTGTCGATCATCGGAACGGCCGAGTCAGGCGAGGTGTGCGCATGCGACCTGCCGGCGCTGGTCGATCGCACGCAGCCGACGGTCAGCCATCACTTGTCGTTGCTGGTACGAGCGGGGGTGCTCGAACGCGAGCAGCGCGGCAAGTGGGCATGGTTCCGCCTGCGCCGGGAACGACTGGTGGCCGTGAGCGACGCGTTGGTGAACACAGGATGAACTCTTTCAGCTCGGATTGATTCAAGATTCACTGAGCGTCTACCATGATCATCATGGAGCACGCCGACGTTGCTGACTCGGTGGCCCAACGTGCAGCCGTCCACGCCGCACTTGGTGAACCGGTCCGCCTGGCGATCGTGGAGGATCTCGCAGTCAGCGACCGCTCGCCGAAGGAGCTTGCCGCTCGGTTCTCGATGCCGACCAATCTGCTCGCGCACCACCTCGACGTCCTCGAGGATGTGGGATTGATCGAGCGGTTCGTGTCGGCCGGCGATCGCCGCAGCCGCTATGTCCGCCTCGTGCCAGCACCGCTCGCCCGCCTCGGCGTGGCGACGGCACTGCCCGCGGGTGAGGTGTTGTTCGTGTGCAGTCACAACTCGGCGCGTTCGCAACTGGCAGCAGCGTTGTGGACAGCTCGTACCGGCGGGGTGGCGACGTCCGCGGGCACGCATCCTGTCGATCGCGTCCATCCCGAAGCGGTCGCTGCGGCGTCGCGCGCCGGGTTGGACCTGAGCCGCGCCGAGCCCCGCATGTTCGGGGCCGCCGGACGTGGCGAACTCGTCGTGACGGTGTGCGACCAGGCGCACGAGGAACTCGTTCCGGAACCGGGTTGGTGGCACTGGTCGCTGCCCGATCCGGTCGAGGACGGCCGCGCAGTGGCCTTCGACGCAGTGATCACCGAACTCGACGACCGCATCCGCGCCGTCGCCAGTTGAGAGAAGGCAGCCCCAATGCGTACCCGGATTGGCATCAACGGATTCGGCCGCATCGGTCGGCTGGTCGTACGAGCGCTGCGCGAGCAGCGCAATCTCGAACTCGTGCACGTCAACGAGCCGTTCGCCGACGCGGCGACGGCGGCGCACCTGTTGGAGTTCGACACCGTCCACGGACGATATGGCGGCTCCATCTGCGTCAGCGGCGATCAGCTGGAGATCGACGGAGCGGCGGTCGGCTATTCGTCGATCGCTTCGCCGGGCGAGGTGCCATGGGCGGCCGCTGCGGTCGACATCGTGTTGGAGTGCTCAGGCAAGTTCCGCACCGTCGAGCTGCTCGCGCCGTACTTCGATGGAGGGGTGCGCAAGGTGATCGTCGCCGCCCCGGTCAAGGACGACCGCGTGCTGAACATCGTGATGGGCTGCAATGACCATCTCTACGACGCGGCCGTCCACCACGTGGTGACGGCGGCATCGTGCACGACGAACTGCCTCGCCCCGGTCGTCAAGGTGCTCCACGAGCAGATCGGAATCGAGCGCGGCGTGATCACCACCATCCACGACGCCACGAACACCCAGGTCGTTGTCGACGCACCGCACAAGGACCTGCGTCGGGCGCGCTCCGCCCTCAACTCGCTGATCCCGACCTCGACCGGCTCTGCGACGGCGATCACGATGATCTACCCCGAACTCACCGGCAAACTGAATGGCCTCGCCGTGCGGGTTCCGTTGCTGAACGCGTCGCTCACCGACGCCGTGTTCGCGATGACCCGCGACGTCACCGTCGAAGAGATCAACGGGCTCCTGCGCGACGCCGCCGACGGTGAGCTGAAGGGAATCCTGGGGTTCGAGGATCGGCCGTTGGTGTCGGCCGACTACACCAACGACACCCGATCCGGCATCGTCGACGGCCCGTCGACGATGGTCGTCGACGACCGCATGGTCAAGGTGCTGATCTGGTACGACAACGAGTACGGCTACGCGTTCCGCATGGCCGACCTCGCCGCGCTGATCGCCGACGGGCTCGCCGACAGCATCGAGTACCGATCATGAATCGGTGTCCCACGTGAAGCTACGCAACTACGTCCTGGTCACCGCCGGCTACTGGGCGTTCACGCTGACCGACGGTGCGTTGCGGATGCTGGTGCTGCTCTACTTCAACGAACTGGGCTACTCCCCGGTTGCGATCGCCTTCCTGTTCCTGCTCTACGAGTTCATGGGGATCGTCACCAACCTGATCGGTGGTTGGGTCGGCGCCCGCACCGGGCTCAACCGCACGCTGCTGATCGGACTCGGCCTGCAGGTAGTCGCACTCGTTGGGCTCACCTTCCAAGACCCGAGCTGGGTCGAGTGGATTTCGGTCGCGTTCGTCATGGGCCTCCAGGCGCTGTCCGGGGTGGCCAAGGACCTCACGAAGATGAGCTCCAAGAGCGCTGTCAGGTACATGGCCGGAGAGGGGGCCCTGTTCCGGCTCGTTGCGATCCTCACCGGCTCCAAGAACGCGCTCAAGGGAATCGGCTTCTTCCTCGGTGCGGTGCTGCTGTCGTGGATCGGCTACGACGCGGCGCTGTGGTCGATGGCCATCATGCTCACGTTGGTGCTCGTCGCCGTCGGCGTGCTCCTGGACGAGGACATCGGCCGGGCGAAGGTGAAGCCCCCGCTGCGGTCGATCCTGTCGAAGTCGACGGCGATCAACCGGTTGTCGGCCGCTCGCTTCTTCCTCTTCGGGTCGCGCGACATCTGGTTCGTCGTCGCGCTCCCGATCTTCCTCGCCGATGAACTTGGCTGGCCGTCCGGGCAGATCGGCGCATTCCTCGCCGCCTGGTTGATCGGGTACGGCATCGTGCAGTCATTCGCACCGCGCCTGCTGCGCCGCTCGATCGCGAGCGCCGACGCCGAGATCGGCGCCGCGCGTACCTGGGCGTTCGTGCTCGGCATCGTGTCGGTGTCGATGGCGGTCGGCGTGGCACTCGACGTCGCCGTCACTGCAGTCGTCGTCGGTGGGTTGGTCGTGTTCGGCGTGGTGTTCGCGATCAACTCTTCTCTGCACTCGTATTTGATCCTGGCCTACTCCCAGGGAGACGACGTGTCGCTCGATGTCGGCTTCTACTACTCCGCCAACGCGGCCGGACGCCTGGTCGGAACCCTGCTGTCCGGCGTGCTCTATCTCTGGGGCGGCCTCGACGCGGCGCTCTGGGGATCGGCCGCGTTCGTCGCCATCACGTGGCTACTCACGCTGAGACTGCCGCCACTCGCGCCCAGCGACGCGCACGCGCCGGTCACGTCGATCGCACGTTGACCGGGCGTCCGCCTCGTCGATCGCCAACACGGCGACAAACGCGGCCATCGCCGCTTTCACGACGAACCAGATCCGCTTGGGTCTGAGCTCGACAGATGTTCGAACTGGAAGTATCGAGCTGCGGCGCCGTCCACGAAGGGTGCCGCCATCGAGGTTCCGCTCCTTGTGGCGGAGCCGAGGCTCACGTTGACCATGGCCGTTGCAGTCCTCGACGCCACGCCCGTCGCCGAAGTCGACGAAGGCACCGGCGCCCGACGCGACCCTGGAACTCGACCTGCGTCGGCCGGATACCCGTATCGACGACGTGGGCCCCCACAACCGCGCCGGTGGAGTCGTACACGTAGGTGCTGACGAGGGGTGTGTCGCCGCGCTGATTGATGCGGTCGAGCCGGGCCCGGCGACGGCGGGCGGGGGTGGCGACCACTCGGATCTGGTGTCGCCTGCCACGGCGGCCCGGTCAATTCGAGCCAGGGAAACGGCAGGCGAACTCTCGGTGCCGGCGATCGCCCGTCTTCGCCGATGTCCCAGTCCTCCATCGAGGGTGTCGTTTCACGAATCGAGGCTGGGGAAATAGATCTGCCAGGCGAGGAGTGACTTCGCGGCGAGACTGAGCACGAGGTAGGCCTTCTCGCCGTAGATGTAGTCGGTCCATTTGCCGACGCTCCGGTACTGCAGCCACTGGTTGAGGGCGAAGCTGAAGAACAGCACGCCCTGCACGATCACGATGCCGTACACGAAGCCGGGCACCGTCTTCGAGCCGACGATCTGGATCAGGATCCCGATCCACGGGGCGATGCCGGCGATCGTGCCGAACCAGAACGGCATCATCTTGGTCGTGGTGCGCCCGGGCGGGTTCATCCGCTCCTGGAGCCAGCCGAACAGGATCATCGCCACGTTCGCGCCGATCACGGCGACGACGGCGGTGATGTTCGTGATGCCGCTGTAGAAGCCGATCAGCAGCACCATGATCGTGGCGCTGATCGAGTACTCGACCCACCGGAACCGGTTGATGCCCCTGCGCAGATCGCTTTCGTAGGTGCCTTTCGCCACCGTCGCCGTCACGAGGTGGTCGATCGCTGCCAGGGCGAGGAACAGGCCGATGGCGAAGCCGATGCGCACATCGAAGAGCGGCTCGGCCTTTGGCACCCGCGTGCCCGGCGGGCCTTCGGGGAACGTCGACACCACCTGGATCACGAAGTCGCCCGACAGCGCCAGGATCAGCACGGCCTGGATGGCGTGGAGCCCGGTCAGCCCGAGATTCCAACGCCGCAGGTTGGCGAGTCGCTCCGGCGTGACGCCTGTTGCCGTCGGAGCATCGGCATGGTGATCGATAGTCGAAGTCATGG